>JARXKM010000040.1:0-3579 GCA_030272785.1 Pseudomonadota bacterium | reverse complement strand
TTTTTCGCTGCGGGGCGGATCATGGCGATGCGCACGACGGTGGCGACAACGGCCAGGGCGACCAGGATGGTTTCGAAGATATCCATGCTCAGTCCCGTGCGGCGATGCAACGCAGTTCGGCAGCCAGGCTGGGCGCCAGGTCCTGGTACTGCTGGGCCAGCGCGAACAACTGGCGGCGTCCGCGTGCCTTGTCGGCACCTGCGGCGCGCTGCGACGTGCGCGCTTCCTGGGCGACGAACTGGCGTCCCTGGGCGGCAAACAGCGCCTCGGCGAACGCGCGGGCGGCAGCGCCGATCGCGTGCAGGGCATGGCGCAACGATTGGGCGGATGGGGTGTGGTAGGTAGCGGTGGTCATGATATTTCCTCGGGCAATTTGCGATGTTGCAGTGCAGTATAGATGTCCGAGCGCCATAAATGAACTTTCAATTCCTGATACCAGCCATGCGTTTCGTGAATGTCATCGGTCGGGCAAAACCAGCGACCGGCAGGTGCCGGCCGCTGCCTTCATACTAGGGACGGATGGGTGTGCGCTCGACGCGCGCCACCGCCGCCGCGCCCTCCTGGCCGCACTGGCAGATCGGCAGGTAAGATTTCTCCGTGGCCGACACCACCAGCAGATAGGCCTGGCGCTCCTCCTTGTGCCGCAGCACGACCTGCGCCAGGTAAGCCGGCGCCAGCAACTGCTGGGCCTTGCGTTTGCCCAGGTTGAGATAGCCGAAGCGCATGCTTTGCGATTCGATCAGCTCGGCCGGCGTGGCCACCTTGCCGAACCCGATCATGCGGTTCAGCTGCGCGCAAATCTGCGTGGCGCCCAGTTCCGGATTGATGATCCTGGCCTGGTCGAGCACTTCCGCGGCCGGCGTGCGCACTTGCATCGTCAGCGTATCGAGCACGCCGTTGCCACCCAGCTTCAACGCCACCGAGGCGGCGCCCAGCACCGGGATGCCGCCGATGAAGTGGCGGTAAGCGCCGACTACGCGGGTCAGCACGGTCTCCGATTGCTTGCCGCTGCGGTCTTCGCCGCGCGCCTTCATTTGCCACAGCCGTTCGAAGGTGATTTCGCCGCCGGGGCCGGCCCATTGCGCGACGTTGCACTTGCGCGCCGCCTCGCCGACCAGCCGGGTGAGCAACTCGCGCTCGGCGCCGCGCTCGAACAGCGCCTGGAACGGCGTCATGCCGGAGCGGTATTGCATCGCTCCCGAGGCGTGATAGAGCATCGCGCGCGCCCCTTGCGGCAGCGTGACGGCGGTGTGGTCGTCGCGCGTTTGCCAGTCGCCGCGGTCGCTCGCGCGGTCTTCCTGATCGCCCAGCGTGGTCAGCAGGCGGCGCGTGCGGCCCTGCATGTCGTCGAGCGACATTTGCTGCAGGCCGATGACGTCGGCCTGGGCCGGCATCCGCCCGACACTCTTGATCAGGCTATCGATTAACAGTTGTTCGTTCATGGCTCAGCCCTCCGACCAGTGGTAAAGGATGCACGCTTGCTGGGCGGGCGCCAGGTCCGGGTCCACGTTGCCGTGGTTCCACAGATGATCGCGATTCAGGTACGACAGGTCCCAGCGGATGTTGCCGCCGTTCCAGGTGGCGGCATTGCCCACGCACACGGTGGCCGGGTGATTGTCGACCGCCCAGTCGGAGACGCCGTCGTGCCATGCCTCGGACACGCAGCAGCCGTTGATCAGGTTGTCGCCGACGTCTTCGCCGCATTCGTCCGTCGTGATGCCGTCCCACATCACGTCCCAGGCGCCGCAAAAAATGTGCAGGCCGGCGAAGATGTTCCACAGCCCGCCCAGCTTGGCCGGATGCACGGTGTCGCAGGCATACGCCATCACCCATTCGGCGTTGAAGTTTTCGCCCAGCTGCCATTTGTCCGACACGGTGCGCCAATTGGTCTTTGGAATGTCGTACAGCAAGCGAATCCGGCCGTCCGCCTCGTGGCCGCCATGGGTGTCGATCCAGAACAGGTCGACCGCGTCGACATAGGTGGTGTCATCGCCGCCCTTGTCGGTGTCGCGGATGTCGGTTTCCCAGCAACTGGTATTACTGTAATAAAACGCCCGGCTGTGGGCCGCCGACCGCAGTTTCTGGTCGAGCCCGTTGCAGCGATTGAACGTGTAGGTCAGATCGCCTGCCGTGGTGATCCCTGCCGCGCGCCCATGACTGAAATAGCGTATCCCTTCAACACCAAAACGTGCCATAGCATTCTCCTGTGATTTGCATCAAACGCCCCTGTGATATGCGTCAATGCGCCACACCGTGAGGTCTGCATTGACGTGGTAAAGCAAGCCCTACAGTAGGCGCGCGGAATGCTCGGCGTTT
The DNA here is from genome assembly GCA_030272785.1 of Pseudomonadota bacterium. Classification (GTDB taxonomy): domain Bacteria; phylum Pseudomonadota; class Gammaproteobacteria; order Burkholderiales; family Burkholderiaceae_D; genus JAFCUW01. The sequence continues at coordinate 1,263 of JARXKM010000040.1, read as the reverse complement.
GACATGGATCAACAACAACGATGGTCGTCGCGCGTTGTTTTGCGGGGAAAAGAGGGGGGATCGATGCGTAACGGACGCGCACGCCCGGGCGCCGCGCCAGGTGGACAGGCGCGCGGCGGGGGAATACGCGGCAGCTTATTTTTTGCTGCGCGGATCGTCGGCCGGGTTCAGGTAATTGATGTCGAACGGGCCGTCGCCGCTGATCTGCAGCACCGTCGGCGCTTTCGTGTAGGCGTAATGGTGGGCCTTGCCCGGCAGATGATGGAAACCGCCGGCCTTGAGCGCATGCGCGCTGTGCTTGTCGACGGTGTCGCTCATGCCGATGTACAGCGCGCCCGACAGCACGGTGAGGTTTTCATCCTTGGTATGGAAGTGGGGCGGCACCGTGTAGCCGGCCGGCAGTTTGGCGCGGATCGAAAACGCGCCGTCCTTGCTCGGGTCGCCGTACAGGACCGCCATCTTGCCGCCTTTCGGCAGCGCGGCCGGCGCGTCGGTCCATTTCATGTCGGGCACGTTGAGGATCGATGGCTCCTGCGCGAGCGCCGTTGCCATTGCCGCCGCCAGCAGCAGTGCGGGTGTCGCGGGTGTCAATAGCATGTGTTTCATTGCAATCACCTCCGAGGTTCAGTGATCCAGCCATCGCTTCAGTGTAGGCGGGACCGTCGGCAGTGCAATCGGAATCGTCTGAAGCGGGACCAGCCTTGTTACAAATGCTTGCCGATGAAACGTTTCTGGTCTATCTCGGGCGCGGATCGGCGCGTAAAGTGACAACTAGCCAACGTGGCAACACCACCCAAGAGGATTTACCATGAACCAAGCATCGAACCGCATGACGACATTTCGTACCCGCGTAGCGTTGAGCGCCGCGCTGGTCGCCGCATTCGCGGTGGCGCCGATGGCCGCCCAGGCCGCTTCACCGCACCACGCCGCGGCGCAGTGCGCCAATTGCGCCACCGTGATCTCCGCCCATACTTTCGAGCGCAAAGCCGAGCATGGCAGCGGTGTCGGCATCGCTACCGGAGCGATTGTCGGCGGGCTGCTGGGCAACCATGTGGGCGGCGGCAATGGCCGTTCGCTGGCGACGGTGGCCGGCGCGGTCGGCGGCGGCTACGCCGGCAACGAGATCGAGAAACGGTCGCGCACCACGACGATGACGGAAGTGCGGGTGCGCATGAGCAATGGCCAGGTGCGCAGCTTCACCGAGACGGGTGTTAGCGGCCGTCAAGCAGGTCAGCATGTGCGTGTTGTAAATGGCCATCTGAC
>JARXKM010000335.1 GCA_030272785.1 Pseudomonadota bacterium | reverse complement strand
GCCAGCCGCGGCAAGATCATCGACGGCGACGCGGCGCTGCCCGGGCGCCGCTTTGTCGGCATCACCTTCAACATCGATGATCGCAAGCAGGCCGAGGCGCAGCGCGATACCTTGTCGCGTGCATTCACGCTGCTCAGTCGTTGCAACGCGTTGCTGATCCATGCCGAGGACGAGCCGAGCCTGCTGCATGCCTTGTGCAGGCTGGCCGTCGAGGTGGCCGGCTACCAGATGGCGTGGGTCGGCTACGGCGGCGCCGACGCGGCCGCGCCGATCGGCATGCAGACCCAGTTCGGCGGCGACGCCGCCGCGCTGACCGATGCGTTGGCCGCGCACACGCTGGCCGGACTGCCCGGACCGAGCCAGATCGCCATCCGTAGCGGGCGCCCGGTGGTGGTCGGCGACACCGACGTTGACTCCAGCGTGGCGCCCTGGCGCGCGGCCGCGCAGCGCCATGGTTACCGTTCCAGCATCGCCTGTCCATTGGCGATCGGCGGGCATTGCTTCGGCGTCTTGAACATCTATGCGCGCGAGACGGACGCCTTCAGCGCCGCCGAGACGACGCTGCTCGAGGAGTTGGCCGGCAATCTGTCGTTCGGCATCGGTACGCTGCGCATGCGGGCCGACAGCGCGCAGGCGAAAATCGCCCTGGTCGAGAGCGAGGCCCACTATCGCGATCTGCTCGTAAACCTGCACACGGCGGTGGTGGTGCACGGGCCGGACACGCAGATCGTGTTCAGCAATCCGCGCGCAGCGGCGCTGCTTGGTTTGTCCGAAGACCAGCTGCGCGGCAAAGTCGCGCTCGATCCGGCCTGGTGCTTCGTCGACGAGGACGGGGTCGCCCTGGCGGCCGAGGACTACCCGGTCAGCCGCGTGCGCGCCACGCTGAAGCCGCTGCAGTCGCTGCTGCTCGGCGTTTGCCACCCGCCCGCCACCGCGGTGACGTGGCTGCTGGTGTCGGCATTTCCCAACTTCGACGGCGCCGGCCGGCTGCGCCAGATCGTCGTCAACTTCGACGACATCAGCGCGCGCAAGCAGGCCGAGGAACATGTCCACCAGATGGCGTTCTTCGACCTGCTGACGGGCTTGCCGAACCGGCGCCTGATGATGGACCGGCTGCAAGCGGTGCTGGCCGCGTCGGGCCGCAACCAGCAATACGGCGCGCTGCTGTTCATCGACCTCGACAAGTTCAAGACCATCAACGACGTGCGCGGCCACCAGGCCGGCGACCTGCTGCTGATCGGGGTGGCGGCGCGCATTCGCGCCAGCGTGCGCGAGCACGACACGGTGGCGCGGCTGGGCGGCGACGAGTTCGTCGTGCTGCTGGCCGAAATCGGCACCGAGGTCGAGGCGGCCTCGCAGCGCGCCGCCGGCGTGGCCGAGAAGATCCGCCTTGCGCTCAATGCGCCGTTCGACCTGAATGGCCATCCGCACCACACCTCGCCGAGCATCGGCGTGAGCTTGTTCTGCGGCGCCGCCGACGCGCCGGAAGTGCTGCTGCGCCAGGCCGACATGGCGATGTACAAGGCCAAGGAAGCGGGCCGCAACACCCTGCGTTTTTTCAGCGCGGCCATGCAGATGGCGGTCGAGACGCATGCGGCGCTCGAGGCCGACCTGCGCCACGCCGTGCCGGAGCGCCAGCTGCACCTGCATTTCCAGCTGCAGGTCGATGCCGCACTGCGCCCGCTCGGCGCCGAGGCGCTGGTGCGCTGGATCCATCCGCGCCGCGGCATGGTCTCGCCGCTGCAGTTCATCCCGATCGCCGAGGAGAGTTCGCTGATGCTCGACATCGGCGACTGGGTGCTCGAGACGGCCTGCGTCCAGCTGGCCAAATGGGCCGCCAATCCCCACCTGCGCGAACTGACGCTGGCGGTCAACGTCAGCGCGCAGCAATTTCGCCAGGCCGATTTCGTCGATGCGCTCGGCGCGCGGCTGGCGCGCCATGGCTGCGTGGCGAAGCGCCTAAAGCTCGAACTGACCGAGAGCGTGATCGTCGACGACGTCGGCGACGTGGTGCGCAAGATGCACCGGCTGCGCGAGATCGGCGTCGCGCTGTCGATGGACGATTTCGGCACCGGCTACTCGTCGCTGTCGTATTTGAAGATGCTGCCGCTCGACCAGATCAAGATCGACCAGAGTTTTACGCGCGACATCAGCACCGATCCGACCGATGCGGTGATGGTCAAGACCATCATCGACCTGGCGCACAACTTCAAGCTGCACGTGATCGCCGAGGGCGTCGAGACCGAGGAGCAGCTGGCGTTCCTGCAGCGGCACGGCTGCATGGCCTACCAGGGCTATTTGTTCGGCAAGCCGCTGCCGATCGCCTGCTTCGAGGCGCTGGCCGAACAGCAGTGCCGCGCCGCCGTGCCCGGCCAGGCACGCTCGGCGGCGGCGAATGACTGACGCGACCGCAGGCCGGGCCGCCGCGCCGCTGCGCTGGAGCGGCGCCATCGCGGAACTGGATTGGGACGCGCTGGCGGCGCTGTTCGAAGCCTCGCCGCCGATGGGCAACAAGCGTGCGGCCGACCTGCGCACCGCGTTCGGCAACAGCATGTTCCGCTGTTTCGGCTACCACGGCGAGCAGCTGGTGGCGGTCGGGCGCGCGCTGGCCGACGGCGTCTACACCGCCTACCTCGGCGACATCGCCGTCCATCCCGACTACCGCGGCATCGGCCTCGGCAAGCAGGTCGTCGCCGACCTGCTGCGCCAGTGCGCCGGCCACAAGAAGATCATCCTGTACTCGGTGCCGGGCAGGGAGGCGTTCTACCGCAAGTTCGGCTTTCGCCGCATGGCCACCGCGATGGCGCTGTTCGAACACCAGGACGTGGCGATGCAGCGCGGTTACCTGCTGCCGGATTAAGCCAGGCCAGGCTACAGCAGCAGGCGGTAGCCGACCGCGGTTTCGGTCAGCAGGTGCTTCGGCTGGGTCGGATCGTCTTCCAGCTTCTGGCGCAGGTGGCCCATGTAGATACGCAGGTAGTGGCCGTTTTCGGCGTTCGACGGGCCCCACACCTCGCGCAGCAGCTGCGGATTGGTGACCACCCGGCCGGCGTTGGCGAGCAGCGCCACCAGCAGGCGGTATTCGGTCGGCGTCAGGTGCACCGGCATGCCGGCCTTTTCCACCACGCGGCGCTTGACGTCGACACTGACGTCGCCGAAGCGCACCGGGCCGTCCGAGCCGGGCTGCGGCTGGCGCTGGCGGCGCAAGGTGGCGCGCACCCGCGCCAGCAATTCGCCGACGCCGAACGGCTTGGTCAGGTAATCGTCTGCGCCGGCGTCGAGCGCGGCGATCTTGTCCGTCTCGTCGGTGCGCGCCGACAGCACGATGATCGGCACGCTCGACCACTTGCGCACGTCGGCGATGAAGCCGGTGCCGTCGCCGTCGGGCAGGCCGAGGTCGAGCACGATCAGGTCCGGCTTGCGGGTGCCGGCGTCGATCAGGCCGCGCCGCAGCGTGTCCGCCTCGACGATGTGCCAGCCTTCCGCTTCGAGCGCCATGCGCACGAAGCGGCGGATGTGCGGTTCGTCCTCGACCAGCAGGGCAACCGGGGTGGTCTCGCTCATGATGATGCTCGCATCGGTTCGGCTTCGTCGGGCAGCGTCGGCGGCGTGCCCAGCGTCAGGGTGAAAGTGAAGGAGGCGCCGCCGCCGGGCGCCGCGCGCGCGACGATCGCGCCGCCGTGCGCCTGCATGATGGCGCGGCAGATCGCCAGGCCGAGGCCGACGCCGGGAATCGGCGACTCGCGCTCGCCGCGGGTGAATTTTTCGAAGATCGCCTCCTCGCGCCCGGCCGGCAGGCCCGGGCCGTTGTCCTGCACCGTCACCGCCAGGCGGCCGTCGCCGGTGGCGGCGACGACTGCCACGCGGGCGCCGGCCGGGGTGTACTTGGCGGCGTTTTCGAGCAGGTTGCACAGCACCCGCTCGATCAGCACGGCGTCGTAGCGCACCAGCGGCAGCGCCGGCGCCAGCCGCGTTTCGACAATGCGCCCGTGCAGCTGGCGCGCGCTGGCGCGCAGCGCGCTGCCGACCACTTCCTCGAGCGTTTGCCACTGCAGGTTGAGCACCACGTGGCCGCTTTGCATGCGCGCCATGTCGAGCAGGTTGGCCACCAGGCGGCTCATGCGCACCGCCTCGTCGCGCAGCACGCCGGCCAGTTCGAGCTGCGACGGCGCCAGCGCCGGCTTCGACAGCGCCAGCGACTCGGACAGGCCGACGAGCGAGGTCAGCGGCGTGCGCAGGTCGTGCGACAGCGCCGCCAGCAGCGAATTGCGCAGCCGTTCCGACTCGATGCGCACCTCGGCATCGCGCGCGACCTCGACGTAATGGACGCGCTCGAGCGCGATCGCCGCCAGCGCGCCGAAAGTATCGAGCTGCTTGCGCTGTTCGGGGATCAGGATGGCGCGGCCGTGTTCGGGCCAGATCACCAGCACCCCGCGGGTGCGCATCGGCGCCACCAGCGGCAGGTAGAAGAAGCTGTTGGCCGGCAGCGTGTCGGTGCCGGTGCCGGCCGGCGTGGCCTGTTCGAACGCCCACTGCGCCAGGCCGAGATCGAGCACGCTCATGATCGGCACGCCGGGCCGTCCGGCGCCGTGCGGATACTGCAGGCGCCCGGCCTGATCCGGCAGCAGCAGCGTGGCGTGCGCATCGAAGGCGCGCTGGATGGCGTCGCGGGTGATCTCGAACACCTGCTCGGTTTGCAGGGCGCCGGACAGCGCGCGGGCGAATTCGTACAAGGCGCGCGAACGGGCGGCGCGGTGTTCGGCCACGCGCGCCTGGTAGTGCAGGCCGGCGGTCAGGCTGCCGGTGATCAGGCCGACCGCCAGCATCACCAGGAAGGTGACCGCATATTGGAGCTGGCTGGCGGCGAACGGCGAGTGCTGCGCCGCCAGCACCAGCGCGGCGCCGCCGACCATGGTGGCCACCACCGAGGCGCCGCGGCCGAAGCGCAGCGCCACCAGCACCACCGTCAGCAGGTACAGCATGGCGATGTTGGCCATGTCGAACCACGGCAGCAGGGGCAGGGTGGCCAGCGCGGTGAGCACGCTGGCGCCGGCCGCCGCCAGGTAGCGGCGCACGCCCGCGCGGCCCGGCCCGCGCGCGCGCGGCGGCGTCACCGCGCCC
>JARXKM010000334.1 GCA_030272785.1 Pseudomonadota bacterium | reverse complement strand
CGCGCGTGCACCTGTGCCGCCTGTCGTCGGCGGCCGGCATCGCGCTGGTGCGCGCGGCCAAGCTGGAAGGGCTGCCGGTCACCTGCGACGTCGGCGCCCACCACGTCCACCTGACCGACGCCGACATCGGCTACTTCGATTCGAACGCGCGCGTGACGCCGCCGTTTCGCAGCCAGCGCGACCGCGAGGCGATCCGCGCCGGCCTGTACGACGGCGTGATCGATGCCATCTGCTCGGACCACACCCCGGTCGACGACGACGAGAAGCTGCTGCCGTTCGGCGAAGCCTCGCCCGGCGCCACCGGGCTCGAACTGCTGCTGCCGCTGGCGCTCAAGTGGGCCGACGACTACGCCGCCGGCCGGCATGGCGGCCAGGACGGCCCCTCGCCGCTGTCGCGCGCGCTGGCCAAGGTGACCTGCGACGCCGCCCGCGTGGCGGGCCTGGCGGCCGGCCAGCTGGCGCCCGGCGCGCCTGCCGACATCGTGCTGTTCGACCCGCAGGCGCGCTGGAAGGTCGACGCCGCCGCGCTGGCCAGCCAGGGCAAGCACACCCCGTTCTCCGGCTACGAGATGGCCGGCCAGGTGATGGCCACCATCGTCGCCGGCCGGCTCGCCTGGCAGCGCCGCGCGCGCTAAAACCACAGTCGGGACGGCGCGCACGCGGTTTTGTGCGCGCGCCGCCCCGCATGACGGTATCATCCTGCTGCTGCGCAGCGCGATGACTGCACCAGCCGTCCTCTTTGGTGCCATTTGAATATCAAGCTAGCCGTTCGCCTGTTGCGCGTGTTCCTCCACCTCTCTGCCGGGCTGGCCATTTGCGCCGTGGTGTTCCCATGGGCCGGCGCGGCGCGCCGCGACGGCGCGATCCGCAACTGGTCGCGCCGGCTGCTCGGCATTTGCGGCGTCAGCCTGGAGCCGCAGGGCGTCGCGCTGGCGCATGCGCTGGTGGTCGCCAACCACGTCTCCTGGCTCGACATCTTCGTCATCAATTCGCTGCATCCGTGCCGCTTCGTCGCCAAGTCCGAGATCCGCGCCTGGCCGGTACTCGGCTGGCTGGTCGCCCAGGCCGGCAGCGTGTTCATCGCGCGCGGCAGCCGGCGCGACCTGCGCCACGCCTTCAAGGGGCTGGTGGCCAAGCTCGAGGCGGGCGAGAGGGTGGCGTTCTTTCCCGAGGGGACCACCGCCGCGCAAGGGGCGCTGCTGCCGTTCCACGCCAATCTGTTCGAGGCGGCCATCGACGCCCGGGCGATGGTGCAGCCGTACGCGATCGAATACCTCGACGCCGGCGGCGCGCACCATCCGCTGGTCGACTTCACCGGCGACATGAGCTTCGCCGCCAGCATGATGGCGATCCTCGGGGGCGGCGCGGTGCGCGCGCGCCTTGAATGCCTGCCGCCGCTCGAGGCGCGCGGCGCGCACCGGCGCGAGCTGGCCGCCAGCGCCGAGCAGGCGGTGGCGGCGGCGCTGGCGCACTAACGTTTCTTCTGCTTGCCGGCGTGCTGCCGGTATTCCGGGCAGTCCACCTGCAGCAGCGAGCGGTCCTCCAGGCAGATCGCGCTCAGTTTGCCGCCCCACACGCAGCCGCTGTCGAGCCCGATCACGTTATCGCGCAGCAGCAGGCCGAGCGCCGACCAGTGGCCGAACACCACCGTCACGTCGGCGCTCTGGCGATCGGCCAGCTCGAACCACGGCAGCAGGCTTGACCCGGCCGGCGCGCCGGCGCTTTCCTTCTGGCCGAACTCCATCACCCCGCCGGGCGCGCAAAAGCGCATGCGGGTAAGCGCGTTGACGATGCAGCGCAGGCGCGCCACGCCGGTCAGCCGCTCGTCCCAGCGGTCCGGCAGGTTGCCGTACATCTGGCCGAGAAAGGCGACCCAGTCCGGTCCGCGCAGCACCGCTTCGACCTCGCCGGCCAGCGCCACCGTCTTGGCCGCGCTCCATTGCGGCAGCACGCCGGCATGCACCAGCAGGTGATCGCCGATCAGCCTGGCGAGCGGGCGCCGCCGCAGCCAGTCGAGCAGCGCGGCGCGGTCGGGCGCGGCGAGAATCTCGTCGAAGGTGTCCGATTTCGAGGCCGGCTGGGCGCCGCAGGCGACCGCCAGCAGGTGCAGGTCGTGGTTGCCGAGCAGCGCCTCGACGCGCCCGTCGCTCGCCTCGCACAGGGCGGCGACGCGGCGCAAGGCCGCCAGCGAGGCCGGGCCGCGGTTGACCAGGTCGCCGACGAACACGATCGCCGCGCCGCTGCCGGCCTCCTCGGTGATGCGGTTGAGCAGCACCTGGGCTTCGTGGATGCATCCTTGCAAGTCGCCGATGGCGTAGGTTTTCATGGGCGGGGTGGCGGCGCGGCGGCGATTTCATCGAGGATGGGCCGCAAGTTTCACATAGAATGACGGTTTAGGCCAGACGCAGCGTCGATTACCATGCCGCCCGCCGGCTTACTATCGGCGGCATCGATCCGGCATTGGCGTGCCACCGCCCCATCCTGCATGGCGCGCAGGCGGCGCCGAAGGTGAAAATGGTAGCCCGCAGGGCAGCCGGGTCTGCCACAATGCCGATGTCGCGCAATTGGCGCCGTGCGCGCTGTTTTACACTGGCTTATCCGGTTCACCCAGCGACGCCAATCCGGCACGATCGGTTATTGCCACCTTGGCAATAACCCGGTGCTTGCTTTTTTACATAGAATAATAATGTTTTCATTCCTGGTCAGCTTCATTTCCTCCGCCCTGCTGACATTGCTGGTGATTCGCCACGCCGGCTTGCACGGACCGGCGCTGGACGCCGATTTCGGCGCCGTGCAGAAAGTCCATGCACATAGCGTGGCGCGCATCGGCGGCTTGCCGATCTTCCTGGCGGTGGTGCTGAGCGCCGCCATTTCGATCTGGCGGGCGCCGCCGATTGCGATGGCGCTGTTATCGCTGCTGTTGTGTTCGTCGATCGCCTTTATGGGCGGGATACTGGAAGACTATACCGGCCAGGTCAGCGCGACGCGGCGCCTGCTATTAACCATGGCGGCGGCGCTGCTGGCGTATTTCCTGATAGACGCCAGGCTCGACCGTATTGATATTCCATTCGGCAGCTGGCCGCTGCAGCACGCGTGGCTGGTGCTGCCGCTGACGGTGCTGGCGGTGGCCGGCATCGCCAACGCCGTCAATATTATCGACGGCTTTAATGGGCTGGCCAGCGTGGTGACGATTTGCATGCTGATATCGCTGGCCTATGTCGCGCTGCAGGTGGGCGACGTGTTCGTGCTGGTGAGCGCGCTGATGGTGGCCGGCGCGACCGCCGGCTTCCTGATCTGGAATTACCCGGTCGGGCTGATATTCCTCGGCGACGGCGGCGCCTACTTTCTCGGCTTTATGCTGGGCGAATTGGCGCTGCTGCTGGTGGTGCGCAATCCGCAGGTATCGACCTGGTACGCGGCATTGCTGCTGATTTATCCGGCATTCGAGACGATCTTCTCCGCATACCGCCGCATGTTTGTGCGCGGCAAGTCGCCCGCTATGCCCGACGGCATACACCTGCACAGCCTGATATTCCGCCGCATCGTGCAATGGGCGATCGGCCGCCGCGAGGCGCGCGCGCTGATGCGGCGCAACGCCCTGACATCGCCATATTTGTGGATGTTTTCCTTGATGGCGGTTATTCCGGCCACGGTTTTCTGGCGCAATACAGGGGTCTTGATATTTTTCTGTTTATTGTTTATTGTCAGCTACGTGTGGTTGTATGCGCGTATCGTTCGATTTAAGTCCCCGCGCTGGCTGATTTGGCGCAAGAAGGACTAGCATTTAAATACGGATGTAGTATATTGCGACAATTGGTGAGAATTCACTTAATCGTTATTTACCCCCTTCCAAGGAACCATGATGGATCTGTCAAATTTATCCGTAGGCGATTTACGCAATCTGCAGGACCAGATCAAGCAGGAAATGAAGAAGCGTGAACACCTCGAAGTGGCAAAGGCGCGCGAGCAGATCCTGGCAATTGCCCAGAGCGTCGGCGTGCCATTGAAAGACCTGATCGGCACCGGTATCCGCGCCAAGACCGGAACCGTGGCGGTACGCTTCCGTCATCCGGACAACTCGGCGCAGCAATGGACCGGCCGCGGCCGCCAGCCGAAATGGGTCAAGGAATGGGTCGAAGGCGGCAAATCGATCGACAAGCTGCGCGTATAAGCCGTTCGCAGCGCTGTTTCACCCTGTTTCACCCTGTTTCCTGCCCGGTAGCGGCAAGAACGGCGGGTAAGGCACTCCCAACTACCCCGCTTGCCGCTACAATACCCTTCCGGTTTCCCGAACACGCCTGTGAAGCTGGCCTTGACGCCAGATTCATCGCGCTGCCGTTTCGCCACGTTCACTTCAAGGTAGACAATTCATGGTTGCGCTTTCCAAATCGATATTCAAGGCCTATGACATTCGCGGCGTGATCGACAAGACGCTCGATGCGGGCGTGGCGCACCAGATCGGCCAGGCGTTCGGCCGCGCCGTGCTGGCCAACGGCGAGCGGCGGGTGGTGATCGGGCGCGACGGCCGCCTGTCGGGGCCGCAGCTGACGGCGGCGCTGGCGCGCGGCCTGCAGGCGGCCGGCGTCGACGTGATCGACCTCGGTGTGGTCGCCACGCCGATGGTCTACTACGGCACCAAGGTGCTCGACGCCAGTTCCGGCATCATGGTCACCGGCAGCCACAATCCGCCCGACTACAACGGCTTCAAGATGGTGCTGGCCGGCGAGGCGATCCACGGCGTCACCATCACCGCGCTGTACGACGACATCGCCGCGCACGACGGCGCGCCGGCTGCCGCGCCGGGCGCCTACAGCATGCACGACATCCGCGCCGACTACCTTGCCCGCATCATCGGCGACGTCAAGCTGGCGCGCCCGATCAAGATCGCGGTCGACTGCGGCAACGGCGTGGCCGGCGCGTTTGCCGGCGACCTGCTGCGCGGCCTCGGCTGCGAGGTGATCGAGCTGTTTTGCGAAGTCGACGGCAATTTCCCGAATCACCATCCGGACCCGGCCCACCCGGAAAACCTGCAGGACCTGATCGCCTGCCTGCGCGACTCCGACGCCGAGATCGGCATCGCCTTCGACGGCGACGGCGACCGCCTCGGCGTCGTCACCAAGGACG
>JARXKM010000333.1 GCA_030272785.1 Pseudomonadota bacterium | reverse complement strand
AAAGGTGCATTGCATCCAATTATAACACCCGATTATTGGCGCCCTGTGGCGCGCACGACTATCGCGGTGATGGCCGAGTGCGCATTATGGCAATGGCATTCTTGATTAAACGGAAAAATAAGTGTTAATTAATTAAAACCCGGCGTGTTTATTTTGCCGAAAAAAGCCGAACTGGCCGCGCCGAAAAACCGGCGCGCGCGAGTTGCCGGACCGCCTTGCGCGGCCCGCCGCGCGGCTAATACGCGCCGCGCCAGGACACGCTGACTTCCTTCGGTCCCGGATTGATCGACAGGAACGAGTGGCGATTCTCGCGTTGTGATTGCCACAACCAGCTGCCGATGCCATAGCCGACCAGGCTGCCGGCAACCGTGTCCGACACCCAGTGCTGACGCCCGACCACCCGCCCGGCCGCGCTCAGCGCCGCCACCCCATACAACCAGGGTGCGTCATACTCCTGCGCGAACGGCGTCACGGCGGCGAACGCGACGGCGCTGTGGCCGGACGGGAACGCGGCATTCGCCCGCGCACCGCCGCTCACCCGCGCCCAGGGGCCGCGGTCTTCGCCAGGGCGTGCGCGGCCGACCGCATACTTGCCCGCCTCGACCACGCCGATCGCCCCGACCACCGACTCCAGCGAGATCAGGCCGATGTTCTGCATACGCTCGTCGCCGAACGCCATCGCCGCGCCGGCGGCGCCGACCAGCGCGACCGGCATGGCTTTGCCGAAATTGCTCCAGCTGCGCGCCAGCGCCGAATCCGGGTGCTGTTTGAAAATACGGTCGACCGGTTTGTCGAACAACGCGCTCACCAGCACCGCGCCGGCCGCCATGCCGCCGCCCTTGACCCATTCGGGCAGCGTCGGGCTGGTCGATGCGGCCTGTTCGAGGCGCAGGCGAAACCCCGGCCACGGATTGCCCAGTGGCCGCCCCTGCGGATAGGTGGCCGCCAGACTCTGCTCATCCGGACGCTCGCCCAGGTTGCCCAGTCCATCGGCCAGGGTGAAGTCGCGGCGCGGCTTCTCGATCATCTCGTACAGGTCGCCCGGCGATGCCACCATCTGGCCGACATCGCGCGTCCATGGCGACAGGGCCATATTCGCGCTGGCCTGCGTGTCGCTCAGCAGCATCGCGTTCAGCGACAGCGACACGAACACCCCCTTGTCATTGTAGGGATTGGACGGTGTGCCTGGATTGGTGATGTCCTTGCCGTTGGTCTTGGTGTACCAGGCGCCGATTTCCATGCCGGAGAAAAAACGCCGCTTGAACTCCAGGCGTACGCCGTTATCCTTGGCCAGAAACCGGCCGGCGCGCGCGGTCACGGTGATATCGGCCGGCAGACGGTAATGCAGCGCGCCCAGCGCCGTGACGGTGCGATAATCGCGCGCGTCGAACAGCCCCTTGTAGCCGCGCTGCTGGAGCGCATCGACGGCGAGGTCGGCGGCCCAGCGGCTGTCCTGCGGCACATACAACAGCTGGCCGCCGGCGCCGCGGTACATTTCTTCGTACAAGCCGCCCGACAGGCGGCCATACCAGTGCTCGGCAGGCATGGCGTACTGGTTGACCATCAGCTTGTTGAGCTTGATGCGCGCGCCGCGCTTGTATTCGGCGATATCGGTGCGCACGTGCGGCAACAGGCTGTTCGACGCCTGCGTGACGCCGGACACCGTTTCAATCAGCTTGGCGCTGAGGGCGCTGTTCAGGTACAGGCCGGTGCCGAGGCGCCGGTCGTAATTGGCGGCGGCGTCGAGTTCGTAGCGCAAGGCGCCACTCGGATCGTTGAAGAACAGGCCCAGCTTGGGGGCGATGCGGAACCGGTTCGCTTCGCGGTCTTCCGAGCGCAGCTGCACCATGTTGCCGTCGCGGCCGATGTCGACTCCGACGGGCCCGTCGTTGATGCCCGCAAGCAGGCCCGGCTGATCGACGGCGTCGATCCGGTCGGCCGGCGTGGCGGCGCGCACCACCACCGTTTGCAGGAACGCCTCGCGCGTGACCAGGCCGGCGAGATAGTCGCTCAGCACAAACAGGTTCATGAATTCGTAGGTGGCGACCGGCTGTTCGTTCTTGGTGTAGGTAATCTGGAACGACCGCGTGCCGGCCGGCGCGAACGCCAGCGCGGTCCGGCTGGCGCGCCCGATCGCCCGCCCAAGGTTCGCAATCCGGTTGTTGGTCAGCATCAGCTTGAGCACGCCGGCGTCCAGTTCGACGCGGATGTTCTGGAAATCCTGCTTGGCCAGCGCCTGCACTAGCGCGGCGCCTGGCAGGCCGTCGCGCTGCCAATCGGCCAACGACGCGCGCGGCGGCGCGTCGTTCTGCTGGAACGCTATCGGTTCCTTCAGCTTGGGCAGGAATTCGCGCTCGGCGAGCGGAATGGTGGCGTACACATTGGCGCTGAAATGGTCGCGATGGCGGGCGATCTGCGCACCGAGCCAGCCCCAGCGGTATTCGACGCCCAGCGCCGGGCCCTTGCGCCGTTTGCCGGCGGAGGTGTCGGCGGCGTTGGCATCCTTCTGGTAATTGTTGGCGTCGTATTCCGCCACCAGCGCCACGTTCGGCAGCGCCAGCGGCGACCAGCGCGCGCCAGCGAACACGCCTTCCGGGCGTTGCCAGCCGCGACCGACACTGACATCGATGTTGTGCGCTGCGCCAAATTGCTTCGACGCCACCAGGTAGTGGCCCTTGAAAAGCTGGGTGCCGAGAAAATCGGTCAGGCCGATCGCAATCGCGGGGCGCCACGCGCTTTCCTCGAGCAGCTGCAGCTTGCCGTCAAATACCTTGTCCTTGTTGCGGCCATAGTCGCTGGTGCCGTCCGCCAGCACGAATGCCTTGACGCCGGCGATACTGACATAGCGGCCCGTCACCTGCAGGAACGGCAGGATCGTCGAGGTTGCCCACAACTGGCCGTACGGCTGGTCGTAGCTGTAGCCAACGCTGAAGGTGCCGTCCCGTTCGACCCGGGCGCTGGGCATGTTGATATAGCCGGACTGCCCGTTGAGCGATGGCGTGGCGCCATAAACATGGCCCGCGCCCATCAGCAGGCAACCATAGCAGGTGTATTTCAGAGGTAAGAAGAAGGCGGTCCGCACGGTCAACAATCTGCAAGTTTGCACTCGCTCAAAACTCATAGAGGCATTTCAGCCGGCCAGCGGCAGCTGAAACAGGAACGGCGCGCGACGGCCGCCAGGCCAGCCGCGCCGGGTCAGCGGCGCGCGCGCCGCCGCGGCGAATTCAGGTGCGCCGGGCGGCGTCAAACACCACCGCGTCGCGCAAAGCCGTCGCGGCCTGGTCTTTCGCCGACAAGGACGGGGCGCCATCGAGCGGCCAGTCGATGCCGATGTCGGCGTCATCCCAGCGGATGCTGCGTTCGTGCTCCGGGTACCAATAGTCGGTGGTTTTATAGAGGAATTCCGCGCTGTCCGACAGCACCAGGAAACCGTGGGCGAAACCCGGCGGCACCCACAGTTGCCGTTTGTTCTCGGCCGACAGCAGCACCCCGACCCACTTGCCGAACGTGGCCGAATGCCGGCGCACGTCGACGGCGACATCGAACACTTCGCCGGCCGTCACGCGCACCAGCTTGCCCTGCGGGTGCTCGATTTGATAATGCAAGCCGCGCAACACTCCCTTCGACGACTTGGAATGGTTATCCTGGACGAACTGACATGCCAGCCCGGTCGCCGCGGTAAAACTCTGGTCGTTGAAGCTCTCGTAAAAGAACCCGCGCGCATCGCCAAACACGGTGGGGGTGAGTATCAGCACTTCGGGAATTGCGGTCGGGGTACATTGATAGGGCATGGAATTTTGAGCAGTTAAGTTGTGACGGTGCGGCGCGCACCTTGGCGCCGGCAAGCAGGTCGCTGCCGGCAGAGGCGATCAATCAGGCACCCACCTGGCGCAGCATGTCGAGCAGGTATTTGCCGTAGCCGTTTTTCTTCAACGGCTCGGCCAGGCGGGCCACGTGTTCGGCGCCGATCCACTGGTTGCGGTAGGCGATTTCTTCAGGACACGCCACCATCAGGCCCTGGCGCTTTTGCAGCGTCGCGATAAAGTGCGCGGCGTCCAGCAGCGACTCATGGGTACCAGTGTCGAGCCACGCGAATCCGCGCCCCATCACTTCGACATTGAGCGCTCCCATGTCCAGGTAATGTCGATTGATATCGGTGATTTCCAGCTCGCCACGCGCCGACGGGCGGATGGTCGCCGCAATATCGCACACCTGGTTGTCATAAAAATACAGCCCGGTGACGGCGTAATTCGATAACGGCTTGAGCGGTTTTTCTTCGATCGACAAGGCGCGAAAGTTGGCGTCGAAGTTGACCACGCCATACCGTTCCGGATCTTGCACATGGTAGGCGAATACCGTCGCACCGGCGACCTGGGCATCGGCCGCCTGCAGCTGTCCGACCAGCTCGTGACCGTAGAATATGTTGTCCCCTAGCACCAGCGCGCTGGGGTCATTGCCGACGAAATCCTTGCCGATCAAGAATGCCTGGGCCAGCCCGTCGGGCGAGGGCTGCACTGCATATTCGATGTGCACCCCCCATTGGCTGCCGTCGCCGAGCAACTCGGCAAAGCGCGGCGTATCCTGGGGCGTCGAAATGACGAGGATTTCGCGGATCCCGGACAGCATCAGGGTACTCAAGGGATAGTAAATCATCGGCTTGTCATACACCGGCATCAATTGCTTCGAGACCGCCTGGGTCACCGGATAGAGTCGGGTGCCCGACCCGCCTGCCAGGATAATGCCTTTACGGCGTACGTTCGTCATCGTCGTCATCACTTCACAAGTTGGTTAATCACATCAGCGACGCCATCCTGCCACGCCGGCAAGGCAATGCCGAAGGCGGCCTGCAGCTTGGCGGTACACAGGCGGGAATTGGCCGGTCGCGCTGCCGGCAAGGGGTAGTCGGCGGTGCCGATCGGCGCGATGGCGTCGGCCTGCACCTTCAACGCCATGCCCAGTTCGGCGGCGGTCTTGACGACGAACTGGGCGTAGCCATGCCAACTGGTTTCACCGGCAGCGGCGAGGTGGTAGGTGCCGAACAGGCTGTGCGCATCGGGCGGCTAGGCCGCTGCGCTGGCCGCTTCCTGGCGCACCATCGCCGCGGTGACCTGGGCGATCAACGCCGCGGAAGTCGGTGCGCC
>JARXKM010000332.1 GCA_030272785.1 Pseudomonadota bacterium | reverse complement strand
TGGAAAGGCATGGGCCCCGACGATGTCCTCAACGGCATCGCCTGGGACGCCGCCCGCCACCGCCTGTTCGTCACCGGCAAGCACTGGCCGAAGCTGTTCGAGATCGAACTGGTCGAGCGCACCGGTCGGCGCTAGAAAAAACGGCGAAAAAAAGGGAAGGCAGCGCGCCTTCCCTTTTTTTCTGCCCTGCGTCGTCCTACAGCACGTGGGTGCCGATCCACCAGGCGATCGCCGCCATGAAGGCCGACGCCGGGATGGTGAGCACCCAGGCCCAGACGATGTTGCCGGCCACGCCCCAACGCACCGCCGACAGGCGCTGCGCCGAGCCGACGCCGACGATCGCACCGGTGATGGTGTGGGTGGTCGATACCGGTACGCCGATCGCGCTGGCGACGAACAGGGTGATGGCGCCGCCGCTTTCGGCGCAGAAGCCGCCCACCGGTTTGAGCTTGGTGATCTTCTGGCCCATGGTCTTGACGATGCGCCAGCCGCCGAACAAGGTGCCGAAACTAATCGCCGTGTAGCAGCAGATCACCACCCATGGCGGCGGCGAATGATCGGTTGGCAGCGTGTAGCCGGCGTAGATCAGCAGCATCCAGATGATGCCGATGGTTTTCTGCGCATCGTTGCCGCCGTGGCCAAGGCTGTACGCCGCGGCCGACACCAGCTGCAGGCGGCGGAACCAGGTATCGACCCTGCGCGGCGTCGATTTGACGAACACCCAGGAGACGATCAGCATGATGATCGAGCCGAGGATGAAGCCGAGCAGCGGCGAGACGACGATGAAGATGACGGTCTTGAGCAAGCCGCCGCCGACCAGCGCGCCGGTGCCGGCCTTGGCCACCGCCGAGCCGACCAGGCCGCCGACCAGCGCGTGCGAGGACGACGACGGAATGCCGTAGTACCAGGTGACGATGTTCCAGATGATGGCGCCGACCAGCGCGCCGAAGATCACGTATTGGTCGACGACGTGCGGATCGATGGTGCCCTTGCCGACCGTGGCGGCGACGCCGAGCCCGAAGACGCCGATGGCGATGAAGTTGAACACGGCCGCCATGGCGACTGCGGTCTGCGGTTTCAGTACGCCGGTCGAGACCACCGTGGCGATGGCGTTGGCGGCGTCGTGGAAGCCGTTCATGAAATCGAACAGCAACGCCAGCGCGACCAGCAGCCCGAGCACGTAGAAGCTCATGTGAATAGTATGCATGGGGAGATTCTTCCGCTTACGCGTTTTCGACGATGATGCCTTCGATGATGTTGGCAACATCTTCGCAGCGGTCGGTGACGGTTTCGAGAATCTCGTAGATCGCTTTCAGCTTGATCAGGTTGCGCACGTCCGGTTCGTCGCGGAACAGCTTCGACATCGCCGCGCGCATCACATGGTCGGCGTCCGATTCGAGGCGGTCGATCTCTTCGCAGATGGCGACGATTTTCTGCGAGTTGTCCATGTTGTGCAGCATGGCGACGGCCTGCTGGACTTTTTCGCAGCATGCCAGGCACAGCTCGGCGAGCCGCTTCGCTTCCGGCGTGACCGCCTTCAGGTCGTACAGCGACACGGTCTGGGCGGCGTCTTCCATCAGGTCGAGGATGTCGTCCATGCGCGTGATCAGCTTGTGGATGTCGTCGCGGTCGATCGGCGTGATGAAGGTCTTGTGCAGCATGTCGACCGTCGCGTAGGTGATCTTGTCGGCCTGCTTCTCGATGCCCTCGATCGCGTGCACGCGGTTTTCCAGGTCGTCGAAACTGGTCATCAGGCCGACCATTTCGTGCGCGCCCTTCACGCACAGGGCGGCGTGCTGGTTGAACAGGTCAAAAAATTTGCCCTCGGTGGGCATCAAGCGTCCAAACATTGTTGTTCTCCGTTAGATCGTGCTGGAAGTGCTGAAGGCGCGCCGCCGGACAGCGGCGCACCCTCGGGTTCTTGGGGGCGCGGCGTTAATCGCCCTGGTAGGTGGCCAGGCCGCCGCTGTAATTGCCGAACTTGGTGTACTGGCCGATCCAGGTCAGCCGGATCGCGCCGATCGGGCCGTTGCGCTGCTTGCCGATGATGATCTCGGCGGTGCCCTTGTCGGGCGAATCGGCGTTGTAGACCTCGTCGCGGTACAGGAAGATGATGACGTCGGCATCCTGCTCGATCGCGCCGGACTCGCGCAGGTCGGACATGATGGGCCGCTTGTTGGGGCGCTGCTCGAGCGAGCGGTTCAGCTGCGAGAGCGCGATCACCGGGCAGTGCAGCTCCTTGGCCAGGCCCTTCAGGCCGCGCGAGATCTCCGAAATTTCGGCGGCGCGGTTGTCGCCCGGCTGGTTGCCGGTCATCAGTTGCAGGTAGTCGATGATGATCAGGCCGAGCTTGCCGCACTGGCGCGACAGGCGCCGCGAGCGCGCCCGCAGCTCGATCGAATTGAGCGCCGGCGTCTCGTCGATGTAGAGCTGGGCGTCGTTCATCTTCTGGATCGCGTGGGTCAGGCGCGGCCAGTCTTCGTCGTTCAGTTTGCCGGTGCGCAGGCGGTGCTGGTCGAGCTGGCCGACCGAACCGAGCATCCGCATCGCCAGCTGGGTGCCGCCCATCTCCATCGAGAACACCGCCACCGGCAGGCCCGAATCGATCGCCACGTTCTCGCCGATATTGATCGAGAACGCCGTCTTGCCCATCGACGGACGGCCGGCGACGATCACCAGGTCGCCCGGCTGCAGGCCGGACGTCATGCGGTCAAGGTCGATGAAGCCGGTCGGCACGCCGGTGATCTCGCTCTGGTTGTCGCGCGAGTACAGCTCGTCGATGCGCTCGACCACCTGGGTCAGCAGCGGCTGGATCGGCACCCAGCCCTGGGCGCCGCGCGAGCCTTCTTCGGCGATGGCGAAGATCTTCGACTCGGCCTCGTCGAGCATCTGCTTGACTTCCTTGCCCTGCGGGTTGAACGCGTTGCCGGAAATCTCGTCGGCGACGGTGATCAGTTTGCGCAGGATGCCGCGGTCGCGCACGATCTCGGCGTAGCGGCGGATGTTGGCCGCCGACGGCGTGTTCTGCGCCATCGCGTTCAGGTATTGCAGGCCGCCGACGTCGTCGGCCTTGCCCATGTTGGTGAGCGCCTCGAACACGGTGATGACGTCGGCCGGGCGCGCCGCATTGATCAGCTTGACGAGTTGCTCGAAAATGATGCGGTGGTCGTAGCGGTAGAAATCTTCGGCATGCATGAAGTCGGCGATGCGGTCCCACGCGGCGTTATCGCGCAGCAAACCGCCGATGACGGACTGTTCAGCTTCGATAGAATGCGGCGGAATGCGGAGGGCGTCGACTTGCGGATCGGAGGGGGCGTTCATGGCGCGAATTATACCCGTTCCGGGTGGCCAGACTGCAATAATTGGCGAGAAATAGGTCGCCCGGCGACGCCGATGGTGACGAAAAACCGCCGAAAAATTGCCGAAAAAGCAGGCGTAAAAAAAGCCGGGATAACCCGGCTTCATCGCAGCATGGCGCCGGCACATGGCCGGCCCCGTGACAGCGTCGCTTAGGCGTGCTCGCCCACTACGCTGATGGTGATTTCCACCACGACGTCGGTGTGCAGCGCGACCGATACAGCGTGCTCGCCGGTGGTCTTGAGGGGACCGGTCGGCATGCGCACTTGCGATTTCTCGACAGCGAAACCCTGCTTCGTCAGCGCTTCTGCGATGTCGAAGTTGGTGACCGAACCGAACAGACGGCCATCGACGCCGGCTTTCTGCGCGATCGAGATGGTCATGCCGCTCAGCTTGTCGCCTTGGGCTTGCGAAACGGCCAGCTTGGCGGCAGCCGCTTTTTCCAGTTCGGCGCGCTTGACTTCGAATTCAGCGATGGCCGACGTGGTGGCGCGGCGCGCCATGCGTTGCGGGATCAGGAAGTTACGTGCGTAACCGTCTTTGACCTTGACGACGTCGCCCAGGTTGCCCACGTTAACGACTTTTTCTAACAGGATGATTTGCATAGTTTTCTCCAGGTTCTCTGCAGCGCTTAAGCGTGGTGCAGGTCGGTGTAAGGCAGCAGCGCGAGGTAGCGGGCGCGCTTGATGGCGGTGTCAACCTGGCGCTGATAGTGCGCCTTGGTACCGGTCAGGCGTGCTGGCATGATCTTGCCGTTTTCCTGGACGAAGTCTTTCAGGGTATCGACGTCTTTGTAGTCGACCTGCTCGACGTTTGCGGCGGTGAAGCGGCAGAATTTCTTGCGCTTGAACAGTGGGTTCTGTTGTTTGCGTTTTTCTTTGAGCTTGAGCTTGTTCTTGTCGAACTTTTTACCGAATGCCATTTGAGGCTCCTGTATCTAAAATGTGCTCCGCTAGTGCGGCGGCACTGAAATCAATGATGTGAAACACCAACGCTTTGCTGTTGCGGTTCTTCTTGGTCAGAAATCCGGTGAACTGGTGCGCTGCGCCTAACTCGGCCCGGGAAAACCGGCCTGAAATCTCGCCCGCGGCGAACGCGGTGATTTCAAACTCGGCCAGCCTGGCCACCCCTGCTTCGACCTGTTGCGAACTGTGCGACAGGATGGCGGACACGATGGGCACGCCGGCCGGGGTATAGCGCAATACATCGCGCTCCGAAATTAATGCGACAAACTGAAGTTGATTCACTTCACCAGCTGCGGGAATTCAAGCCAACAATCAGGCAGCTGCTGCGACAGGTGCTGGAGCTGCTGCGGGAGCCGGAGCTTCCGAGCGATGGCTCTTGGCCGCGTCTTCACGTTGAACCGACTTCATCATCGGCGACGGCGTGATTTCCGCCTTCTTCATGCGAACGGTGAGGTGACGCAGCACGGCATCATTGAATTTGAAGGCGGTTTCGAGTTCCACGAGGGTATCGTTGTCGCATTCGATATTCATGCAGATGTAGTGTGCCTTAGGCAGCTTCTGGATCGAGTAAGCCATCTGACGACGGCCCCAGTCTTCGACGCGATGAATGCTACCGCCGCGTGCGGTGACGCTGGCCTTGTAACGTTCGATCATCGCCGGGACTTGCTCGCTTTGGTCCGGATGGACGATAAAAACGATTTCATAATGACGCATGCATAACTCCTTAGGGACGTGTAAAACAAAAGCCCACCTCGGCGTCAAGACGAGTGTGGGAAGGGAAAGCCGGCAATTATAGCGCACAAATGGCGTCGCTGGCAATCCCAT
>JARXKM010000331.1:3640-5156 GCA_030272785.1 Pseudomonadota bacterium | reverse complement strand
AGCACGTTGATGACCATCTGGTGCATCGCGAACTGGTCGGCGTTGACGATCACCACCGGGCTCTTGTCGGGCGTGGCGTTGGCGCTCGCCTTGGCGGCCGCCTTCAGGTCGTCGGCCAGGCCGGCCACGCTGTGGAACGACACCGGCACGTTGTTGACCGTGTAGTTGCCCTTGGCGTCGACGGTGACGTTGATCTCGAACGGCCGGTCGAGCGCCTTTTCGGCGTCGGCGGTCGGCAAGGTGATCTGCAGTTCGGTGAACTTGCTGTAGGTGGTGGTGACCATCAGGAAGATCAGCACCACCAGCAGCACGTCGATGAACGGGATCAGGTTGATCTCCGGATCCTCGCGCTTGCGCCCACGGCGAAAGTCCATCATTTGCGCGCACCGTGCACGACGTCGACGAATTTCACCGCCTGCCCTTCCATGTCAATGATGAAGCTGTCGACCAGCGCGCGGAAATGGCGGTAAAACACCAGCGCCGGCATGGCGATGGCCAGGCCAAAGCCGGTGTTATACAGGGCCACCGAAATGCCGTGCGCCAGCTGTGCCGGATTGGTGCCGGTCGAGTTTTGCGCGCCGAAGATCTCGATCATGCCGACCACCGTGCCGAACAGGCCCATCAACGGCGCCAGCGAGGCGATCGTGCCCAGAGTGGTAAGGAAGCGTTCGAGCACGTGGGCGACACCGCGGCCAGCCTCCTCGATCGATTCCTTCATGATCTCGCGCGGCGCGTCGATGTTGCGCAGCGCGGCGGCCAGCACGGCGCCGAGCGGCGAACTGTTTTCCAGCTTGTCGATCAGGTCGGGGGTGACCTGGCCGTTGTGGTACACCCGGATCACCTCGGCGAGCAACTGCTTGGGCAGGATTTTGGAGCGACGCAGATAGATCAGCCGCTCGATGATCAGGGCCAGCGCGACGATGGAGGCGATCAGCAACAGCCAGATTGGCCAGCCTGCAGCTTGAAGAATGGCGAGCAAATGGAACTCCCGAAAGTAGTGGTGCAATGAGGAACAGCGAATCCGGCAATGTATCTGGTTGCCAGCTGAACGGCAAGTAAAGTTCTGCACATCTTCTGTGGATAAGATTGTGCGCAAGGCACGCGACTGTCGCTAACTGCCTTGATTTTTATAGGAAAATTCCTACTGCGCAAAAATAAGGCAGACCGTGAATTGATGGTGAAATCGGGCCGCAGGCGGTGCAAATGAGCAAGTCGCGGCGAAGATCGCGGACTTTTCCACAGCGGCGCCAGATTTAGGCCGAATTTTGCGCGGCAGCCGGGCGCGCCAGGTTCTGCACATCTTTTGTGGATAAGATTGTGCGCAAGACATTTGACTGTAGGAAAGTGCCTTGATTTCAAAGGGAAATCTGGCCGTGCGCAAAAACAAGGCATCGGGCGATGTTGGCGGAAAATTCGCCACCTCGAAGATTGTGCCACGCAATGATTCAGCATGCCGATGTTCTGCACATGTTTTGTGGATAAGATTGTGCGCAAGCACTTTGACTCTCGGTCAAGT
>JARXKM010000331.1:0-3540 GCA_030272785.1 Pseudomonadota bacterium | reverse complement strand
CGCAGCGCTTCTGCACACCTTTTGTGGATAAGATTGTGCGCAAGGCCGTTGACACTCGGCAAAGTCCTTGATTCCATAGGGAATTTCAGGCCTGCGCAAATAAGTGGCAGCGACAACGCCCCGTCCGCGCGCGCGCTTACGCACGGAAACTGTGGATAACTTTGTGAGCAAGTCGCCGGCGTTGCGCCAAAGTCCTTGATCCATAAGGCTTTTCGCCGTTTGCCCGGAAAAGATGCAGCACGGTAAAAGGCTTTAGAATCAGGCACTTGAAAACAAATGCTTGAGCTTTGCGGGGATATATGACATAAGCATGACCGCCTTCGAATTTTGTGGACAGATTGTTCCGACCAAGCCCATGCAGACCAGTTTCGACCCCGATAGCAGTTACGCCGCGCCGCCGGTGCTCACCGTCAGCGCGCTCAACCAGCAGGTGGCACGCCTGCTCGAGCGCAGCTTTCCGCTGACCTGGATTGCCGGCGAGATCTCCAATTTCACCCGCGCCAGCTCCGGCCACTGGTATTTCACGCTCAAGGACGACGCCGCCCAGGTGCGCGCGGTGATGTTCCGCGGGCGCGCCCAGTTCGCCGGCTTCGTGCCGCGCGAAGGCGACAAGGTCGAGGTGCGCGCGCTGGTGACCTTGTACGGTGCGCGCGGCGACTACCAGATCAACGTCGAGGCGATCCGCCGCGCCGGCGTCGGCGCGCTGTTCGAAGCGTTCCTGCGGCTGAAAGAACAACTCGGCGCCCAGGGCCTGTTCGACCAGCAGCGCAAGCGCGCGCTGCCGATGTTTGTGCGCAGCATCGGCATCGTCACCAGCCCGCAGGCGGCGGCGCTGCGCGACATCCTCAGCGCCCTCAAGCGGCGCGCGCCGCACATCCGCATCGTGCTGTACCCGAGCCCGGTGCAGGGCCAGGGCGCAGCCGACAAGATCGCCGCCGCCATCGCCACCGCCTCGCGCCGCGCCGAGGTCGACGTGCTGCTGGTGTGCCGCGGCGGCGGCTCGATCGAGGACCTGTGGAGCTTCAACGAGGAAGTGGTGGCGCGCGCCATCGTCGGCTGCAGCATGCCCGTCATTGCCGGGGTCGGCCACGAGACCGACTTCACCATCGCCGACTTCAGCGCCGACCTGCGCGCGGCCACGCCGACCGCCGCCGCCGAGCTGGCCGCCACCGCGCGCGCCGACTGGATGGCCTCGCTGGCGGCCGACTGCACCGACCTGCGCCGGGCGATGCGGCGCACCTTGTCCGAGGCCAACCTGAACCTGGACAACTGCGCGCGCCGGCTGGTGAGCCCGTCGGCGCGCATCGGCCACCAGCGCCTGCAGCTGCTGGCGCTGTCGACGGCGCTGACGCACGCGCTGCGCGCCCCGCTCAAGCAGCACGGCTTCGCGCTGGCGCAGCTGCGCGCACGCTGGTCGGGACAGCGGCCCGACGTGCGCGCCTGGCGCGCCGAGATCGCCTCGCAGCAACGCCACTTCGCCGCCAGCCTGGCCAGCCAGATGGGCGCGCGGCGCCACGCGCTGGCGGCGCTGGCGGCCCAGCTCGAACTGCTCAATCCGCAGCGCACGCTCGAGCGCGGCTACGCCATCGTCAGCGACGCCAGCGGCCAGGTGCTGCGCTCGCCGGCGGCGATCAAAGTGCACACCATGCTGACGCTGCGGCTGGCCGCCGGCAGCGCCGAGGTGGGCGTCGCCAGTGTCCAGGGTCTGCTGGAATAGCGCGGGCATAGCGTTGGAATCGCGCGCGAGTGCCAAAAATGCAGCGAAGCGACTTCCGTCTTACAATAAGCATCGTTTCTGAATAAATAACGCTTTCCACCCAAACAAAAGGACAAGACATGGAACATACCCTCGCCCCCCTGCCGTACGCGATGGACGCCCTGGCGCCGCATATCTCCAAAGAAACGCTCGAGTACCACTACGGCAAGCACCACGCCACCTACGTGACCAACTTGAACAACCTGATCAAGGGCACCGAATTCGAAGCACTGTCGCTCGAAGAAATCATCAAGAAATCGTCCGGCGGCATCTTCAACAACGCCGCCCAAGTCTGGAACCACACCTTCTACTGGAACGGCATGAAGCCGGCCGGCGGCGGCGCACCGAGCGGCAAGGTCGCCGACGCGATCAGCGCCAAGTGGGGCTCGTTCGACAAGTTCAAGGAAGAATTCACCAAGTCATGCCTGGGCAACTTCGGTTCCGGCTGGACCTGGCTGGTACAAAAAGCCGACGGCAGCGTCGACATCGCCAACACCTCGAACGCCGGCTGCCCTTTGACCACCGGCGACACGCCGCTGCTCACCTGCGACGTCTGGGAGCACGCCTACTACATCGACTACCGCAACGCGCGCGCCAAGTATGTCGAGTCGTTCTGGAACCTGGTCAACTGGGATGCCGTGACCGCCAATGCTGCCTAGGCGCTCGTTCGCTGTTTCGTCGAAATAATGTTCGGAACAAAGTAATAACGCTCGGAACAAAACACGAAGCCAGTTCAAGTCCGCGTGAATAGCATTCGGAACAAGATGCTTTGCTAACGGCACCACTGCCCAACAGTTGTGCCCTTTAAAATCTTCAGAAAAATTAAGAATTTTGCAAAAAGTATCATGTTGCAAATTTCTTGGTCCAAAAAAGAAGTCTTTGCTTTGCGGCACTGACTTCTTTTTTTCGGCCAAACTATTAGACATTAAATAAGCCAATTCTGCTGCATCGTGGCTGGAACGCTAGTATTTTGATGGGGCGATCCCACTCTCGGAAAATCGGCCAATCGATCAGATTTGCGTAAGGGTCTACGCCCGTATAAGACATCCACAATACGTGGCTTTCGTCCTGATCATGTTCGGATTTTTACTGCAGTGGCCAACGTTGATTACGTTGGCAATGTTCCCCATTTTGGTATGGGTTTATGCGCGACTGGCCAAGTCGGAGGAACATGATATGTCAGCGGGATTCGGGAATGAATACGACCAGTATCGACAACGTACGCCATCGTTTATCCCAACATTGATGAAGAAGAGAATTGCGCTATGAAATCAGGCCGTTTTCGCGGTGCAGCCAGCGCAATTTGACCCGGCATCGACTATCACAAACACCGCGGTGCAGGATGGGAAACGCATGTTCTGCGTGTCCCCTGGATGGCAAAGTCATGACTGAACCGACAGCCGCTCGTTCTCTTCATTGCCCGCGGGGCGATCTTCAGCAGAAGCCCCGGAAGTAAATGCTTCGTCCGAACCAAACAATCGACCAGTATTCAACGCGGCGAGGTCTATTCCTCCTTCAGTGTATGGTTCAAGGAATATAAGGGGAACAGAATGGATATCCAATCTCGCGCAGCGCACGATCACGACAGCGACGCTCCGCATGGGCATGCCCCAGACTCGGCAGCAAGCCTGGACAAACCGTTCACCGACCCCGTTTGCGGTATGAAAGTGGGCGCCGACCAAGGCAAAAAAATCGCTCATGCAGGCCGGGATTATTTTTTCTGCAGCCTTGGCTGCATGGCGAAGTTCCGTTCAAATCCGCAGTCATATCTGGACAAGACTACA
>JARXKM010000039.1:9876-26215 GCA_030272785.1 Pseudomonadota bacterium | reverse complement strand
TCAGACCTCAGCTATTGGCGATAGTTCAATATCCTCACTTTACGGTGACATAGCCGAAAATATAGTTGCCCATCGCATGTGTCACATGGAAACATTGCTGATAGACTAATCCGATCATCCACTTCGAGCCGCCCGCCGGCCCACTCCATGCGCACACTGTTGCTCAAGCCGGCCTGCCTGGCAGCCATCCTGATCGCCTGCGCCGGCTCGGCGCTGGCCGAGATCCGCCTGACCGACCCGATCCCGGTCGGCCCGCAAGTGAAGATCGGCAAGCTGGCCAATGGCCTGACCTACTACATCCAGAAGAACGGCAAGCCGGAAAAGAAGCTCGAACTGCGCCTGGTGGTCAAAGCCGGCTCGATCCTCGAGGACGACGACCAGCAAGGCCTGGCCCACTTCGCCGAACACATGGCCTTCAACGGCTCGGCCCATTTCAAGAAGCACGAACTGATCTCCTACCTGCAGTCGATCGGCGTCAAGTTCGGCGCCGACCTGAATGCGTACACCAGCTTCGATGAAACGGTCTACATCCTGCCGATCCCGACCGACAAGAGCGGCAACGTCGAACAGGGTTTCCTGGTGCTCGAGGACTGGGCCCACGGGGTGACCATGAGCGACGCCGACATCGACCTCGAACGTGCCATCGTGCTCGAAGAGGCGCGCAACCGCAAAGGCGCCGGTGAGCGCATCAACAAGGTGCTGATGCCGAAGATCTACAACGGCTCGCGCTACGCCGAGCGCCTGCCGATCGGCCAGGAGGAAATTCTCAAGACGTTCAAGCCGGACGCGCTGCGGCGCTTCTACCGCGACTGGTATCGCCCGGACCTGATGGCGGTGGTGGTGGTCGGCGACATCGATCCGGCCAGGGCCGAGCAACTGGTCAAGGCGCACTTCGGCGCCCTGCTCAATCCGCTGCCGGCGCGCCCGCGCGACTATGCCGCGATCCCGGCGCGCGCCAGCAGCGAAGCGCTGGTCGTCACCGACAAGGAAGCGTCCGGCAATGCCGTGATGATCCGCTATCCGGTGCACCCGGCGCACGACCAGACCACCCTGGCCGACTACCGTTACACGCTGGTGCAGTCGCTGTTCGAGTCGATGCTGCGCCAGCGCATGCAGGAACTGACGCAGCAGGCGAACCCGCCGTTCATGGGCGGCAGCAGCGGGAAGAATCACCTCACCGCCCGCTACGAATCGTATTCCTCATTCGCCGCGCTTGGCAAGGGTGGCGCCGAGCCGGCGATCACCGCGCTGGTGCAGGAAAGCGAACGCGCGCGCCTGCATGGCTTCAGCGCGCCGGAACTCGAGCGCGGCAAGAAGAACCTGATGCGCAGTTTCGAGCGCATGTACAACGAGCGCGACAAGACCGATTCGGGCGTCTTTGTCGGTCAACAGATCCGCCATTTCCTCGCGCGCCAAGAACTCGCCGGCATCGAGAACGACTATCTCTACGCGCGCGAATTCATCCCCGCCATTTCGCTCGCCGAAGTGAACCGGTATGCGCAGGAAAACATCCCCGCCGACAGCGGCAAGCTGGTGGTGTACACCGGATCGACCAAGGCCGAGGCGCCGGCGCCGTCGAGCGAGCAGTTGCTGGCGTGGGTCGACGGCGCCGCCAAACTCAAGCCGGCGGCGCGCGTGGAGAAGCAGCTGGCCGCCAGCCTGATGGACCAGCCTCCAGCGGCCGGCAGCATCGTCGCCGAATCGCAGGACAAGGCGCTCGGGCTGACCACCTTGACGCTGTCGAACGGCGTCAAGGTGATCCTCAAGCCGACCGATTTCGCCAACGAACAAATCTACCTGAGCGCCTCGCGGCCGGGCGGCATGACGCAATTTGCCGAATCGGACATCCTCAACGCGCGCTATGCCAACGCGGTCGTCGGCACCATGGGGATCAAGGACATGTCCCCGCTCGACATGCAGAAGGTGATGGCCGGGAAAACGGCGGCGGTGACGACCGGATTCGGCTCCTACACCGACACGGTCGGCGGTTTTGCCGGCAGCATCGACATCGAGACCATGCTGCAAATGTTGTACCTGAAATTTACCAACGTGCGGCGCGACGAGGACCTGTACGCATCGTTCCTCGGCAAGCAGGTCGAAAGCGCGCGCAACGTCATGGCGCAGCCGCAGGCGGTGTTTTCCGACACCGTCATCGCCGCCATGTACGGCGGCAGCCCGTGGGTGCAGCGTCCGGCGCGCCCGGACGAGTTCGCCAAACTGAACCTCGACCGCAGCATCGCCCTTTACCGGCAACGCTTCACCAGCGCGAAGGGCATGACCTTCCTCATGGTCGGCAATTTCGACCTCGTCAAGGTCAAGCCGCTGATCGCCACCTACCTTGCCAGCCTGCCGACAGCCGAGCTGCCGATCCTGGCCAGGGACGTCGGCGTGCGGCCGGTGCGCGGCGTGGTCAGAAAAGAGGTCTTCAGCGGCACCGAAGCGAAGAGCCAGGTGGCGATCAACTTCAGCGGCGATGCGCCCTACTCGCAGGAAGCGGCGCTGCGCCTGCGCGCGCTAATCGACGTGATCAACATCCGCATCACCGACATCTTGCGCGAGAAGCTGACGCTGATCTATGGCGGCGGCATGGGCGGCTCGCTCGAGCGTGTTCCGTACGGCCACTACGCGATCAGCGCATCGCTGCCGACCGGGCCTGCCAACGTCGACAAGGTGATCGCTGCCGTCTTCGCCGAAATCGCGCTGCTCAAGGAGCAAGGGCCGTCGGCGGCCGATCTGGACAAGGTCAAGGCGAACTGGATCCAGGTGCACCGCCGCGCGCTGCGCGAGAACCGCTACTGGCTGAACCACCTGCAGTCGGCCGTCTCGCAGCAGAGCGATCCGGCCACGATATTGACGTACGAGCAGCGGGTGGCGGCGCTCACCGCGGCTGAGGTGCAGGAGGCGGCGCGCCGCTACTTCGACCTGAACAATTACGTGCAGGTGGTGCTGTACCCCGAGAAGAAATAGCCGCGCCACCGGCCCCAAAAAAAACGCCGCGTCGCAAGACGCGGCGTTTTTTTATCGGCGCGACGCGCGCAAACTTATCGGCGCGGCGCGTGCTAGCGCAGGTAGCGCTCGAACCAGGCCAGCGCGCGGGCGCGCTGGTCGCGCTGGTTCTCGGGCTTGCGCAGCGCGTGCCCTTCGCCGTCGTAGATCACCAGCGCGGTCGGCGTGCCCATCGCCTTGAGCCCGTGCCAGAATTCGGTCGACTGCGCCGGCGGGCATTCGACATCGCGCTCGCCGACATAGATCAGGGTCGGCGTCTTGGCCGCCTTGATCGACTCGATCGGCGAAGCGGCGCGGTAGATCGCCGGATCGTCGTAGGCCGAGGCGCCGAAGAACGGAATCATCCACTGGTCGATGCCGTTCTGGCCGTAGTAGCTGATCCAGTTGGCGATGCCGGCGCCGGCCACCGCGGCCTTGAAGCGCTGGCTGTGAGTGACGCCCCACATGGTCATGAAGCCGCCGTACGAGTGGCCCATCAGGCCGAGGCGGTGGCCGTCCACCGGCGCCGCCTTCTCGACCGCGTCGACGCCGGCCAGGATGTCGCGCCAGTCGCCGCCGCCGAAATCGCGCTTGTTGGCGCCGCTGAACGCGCTGCCCTGGCCGTAGCTGCCGCGCGGATTCGGCATGAACACGAAATAGCCCTTGCCGGTCAGTTCGCGCAGCATCGGATTGGCTTCCTCGCCCTGCGCGACGAAACGCGGCGTCGCAGCCGATGCCGGCCCGCCGTGCACCATCACCACCATCGGATACTTCTTGCCCGCCTCGAGTGTCAACGGCGCCACCAGCCAGCCCTGCACGCTGAACTTGTCGCTGGTCCAGCGGATGCTCTTGGCGGACACCTGCGCGGCGAAGCCGTCGTTGTCGTGGGTGATCGCGGCTAGCTGCGGCAGGCGCCCGGCGACGATGCGCGGCGCATGCTCGAAGTCCTCGTGCACCGACGCGGCGATGGCGCCGTCGGCGCTGAAGACGAAATGGCCGTCGCGCGAGCCGGAGGCCGACACCGGCGCCGACCACAGCGTGCGCGTGCTGTGCGCGGCCGGATCGATGGCGACGATCGCCTGGTCGCTGCCGACCAGCGCCGACGCCAGCACCTGCTTGCCCTGCCACGACAGCCCGGTAAACGAGCCGCGGTAGCCCGGCGTCGCGTCGACCGGCTTGCCGCCGGCGGCCGGCACCGTGTAGACGTCGCCGCCGACGGCGCCGAAGTCGCTCATCAGGCCGCCGATGAAGGCGACCGTGCGGCCGTCCTTCGACATGCGCGGCATGTTCATCTGCATCGCCGGCGCTGCCAGGATGCGCAAGGCACCGCTGGCCGCATCGACTTGGCCAAGCGTGGCCACCCACCAGTTGTTGTCGCCGTTGCCCTTGGCGCTGGTGACGACGAAGCCCTTGCCGTCGGGCGTCCAGTCGTATTCGTAGATGAAGGTGTCGGCCGGCGAAACCAGCCTGAGCGCCCCGCCGCTGCGCGCGACGATGGCGATGCGCTGCTCATCCTCGTCGGTGCCGATTTCACCGACCAGCGCGGCGCCCGCTTCGGTGGCGCCGGTCAGCTTTTTGGCGCCGACGGTGGCCAGCAGCGCCAGCTGGCGCCCGTCCGGCGACCAGCGCGCCGTGTTGGCGACGCCCTTGATGACGGTGAGCGCGCCGACCTTGCCATCGGCGGCGATGTACAAGGTGGCGGTGCCGGCTTTGGCGTCCGAGGCGATGAATGCCAGCGCACCATTGTCGGGCGACCAGGAAGGAAAATCGTAGGTGCACGTAGCGCACGGATCATAGGTGGCGAGCAGCGCGCCGCTGGCGCCGTCGCGCACATTGATGAGCGCATGCGGGCGTTGGGGCAGCCCGCCCGGGTCGACCGACTCGATCGCCGCGATGCGCTCGCCGGCGCCGCTGAGGGCCAGCGCGCTGTATTTATGCATGCCGGCCGGCGCGGCCGCGCCGGCTGTGGCAGTCAGCAGCGATGCCAGCAGCACTGTACTTACATTCGTTTTTAACTTCGTCATTACGCATCCTGTTCGTGAAAAATCTCGGGGCTTTTGGCCATCGCGAGTCTACGCGAAACGGCGGCGAGGTAGCAAATATCGAGTTTGGGGACGGCAGTGCGGCCCCGGTGCAGCGCCTCCGTCTGCGCGCTTCGCCAGAATCTGTTGCCGTATAATGCACAAAATACTGCACGTTTGGTGCAGCACTGGAGGCAGTCATGGGAATTTCTGCAAGGGACATCATTCCACTCTCGCACGCCCGCGCCAACTTCTCCGAGTTGGCCGAGGAGGTCAAGGCGGGAGCAGAAAAAATCATCACGAAAAATGGCGAAAGTTACATCGCCCTGATCGACGCGAGCCGGCTCGACTATTACCACCAGCTTGAACGCGAGCGCATACACCTGCTGTTGATCGATGAGGCGTCCAAGGGCTTGGACGACGTCGTCACCGGCAAGGCGAAGGATGCCCGTGGCGCGATTGAGGCACTCAAGCGCAAGCGCGCCGCTTGATTCAGCCAGGACAGCAGCCGTGAGCAAGAAGTCGATTGTCAAACTTACTGCTAATTTCGGCCGCAACCTCGCAGACGTCGAGCGTTTCCTGGCGCAAGCGGACGCGCCGCAAGCGGTCGACGCTCTGCTCGACGAGTTGCTTGACACCGTCATCCCCAATCTTGAACGGTTTCCGGACATCGGGCGGCCGTTCCTGGCCAGGGCGACCCGATCAGTCGAAACCAGCAATGCGCTCATCGCACTGCGAGCAAAATTATCGCCGCTGACGACAGATCCGGAAGCACTGCGCGAATACATCCTCGGCGACTATCTGGTGCTGTATGTTCGGATTGAGGGACTGCTCTATCTGCTGGCGATCAGGCATTACCGACAAATCTCATTCGATTTCGCTTCCCATTGGGGCGAACTATAAGCGCATTTCCGCGCCAGCGGGATTGGGGTCAGGTCTGACATTCGCACATTTCATGAAGCCGAAATATCCGAATATCAGACCTGACCCCATGCCGGCTTTACTTCGCGTTGGCCGCTTCCAGCGACAGCATGCGCTCGACATAGCGCGCGATCAGGTCGATCTCGAGGTTGACCTGGCTGCCGGCGCGCAGATGCTTGAGGGTGGTCACCGAGATCGTGTGCGGGATCAGGTTGATCGAGAAGCGGCACACGCCGGCGGCGATGTCGTCGACCCGGTTCACCGTCAGCGACACGCCGTTGACCACCACCGAGCCTTTGAAAGCGAGGAACTTGGCCAGTTCGCGCGGCGCGTCGATCACCAGCTCCCACGATTCGCCGACCGCCTCGAAGCGCTGCACCGTGCCGAGGCCGTCGACATGGCCCGATACCAGGTGGCCGCCGAGCCGCTCGGCCAGGGTCAGCGCTTTCTCGAGGTTCACTTCGCCGGGCGCGTCCAGCCCGACCGTGCAATTGAGGCTTTCGCGCGAGACGTCGACGCTGAAGCCGGTGGCGGTCTTGTCGACCACCGTCATGCAGGCGCCGTTGATGGCGATCGAGTCGCCCAGCGCGACGTCGGCCAGCGGCAGGCCGCCGGCATCGATGTCGAGGCGCACGCCGGCATCGAGCCCGCCTGCCTGCGGCTTGACCGAATTGATTTTTCCAACAGCGGCGACGATTCCAGTAAACATGAGGCGTACTTCCTAAATAGGGGCGAATCTTGCAAGGATACGCAAGTCTTCGCCGACCTGCTTGACCTCGTGGAATGTGAGCCGCTGGCGCTGTTCCAGCGATGCCGGCGGCCCGAGCGCGAACATGCCCTGCCCTTCGCCGATCAGGCTGGGCGCCAGGTAGACCAGCAACTCGTCGACGCAGCCTTCGCGGATCAGCGAGCCGTTCAGCTTCGCGCCCGCCTCGACGTGCAGCTCGTTGATCTGGCGCCGGCCCAGTTCGCGCATCAGCGCCGCCAGGTCGACCTTGCCGGCCGCATTCGGCAGCATGATCACGTCGTGGCCGGCCGCGCGCAGCGCCGCCTCCTTGGCCGGATTGGCGTCGGCGGCGACGATCCAGCTGGCGGCACCGGCCAGCACCTTGGCGTCGAGGTCGATCTCGAGCTTGCTGTCGACGATGATGCGCTGCGGCTGGCGCGGCGTCTGCACCGTGCGCACGTTCAGTTGCGGGTCGTCCGCCTTGACGGTGCCGATGCCGGTCAGGATCGCGCAGGCGCGCGCGCGCCACGCATGGCCGTCGGCGCGCGCCGCCGGTCCGGTGATCCACTGGCTCTCGCCGCTGTGCAGCGCGGTCATGCCGTCAAGGCTGGCGGCGCTTTTCAGGCGCACCCACGGCAGGCCGCGCCGCATGCGCGAGAAAAAGCCGATGTTCATTTCGTAGGCGGCGTCGGCCAGCACGCCGCAGTCGACCTCGATGCCGGCCGCGGCCAGCTTGGCCAGGCCTTGCCCCGCCACCAGCGGATTGGGGTCCTGCATAGCGGCGACCACGCGGCCAAGGCCGGCGCGCACCAGCGCATCCGAACAGGGCGGCGTGCGGCCATGGTGGTTGCACGGCTCGAGCGTGACGTAGGCGGTGGCGCCGCGCACGTCATTGCCGCGCGCCTGGGCGTCGCGCAGCGCCTCGATTTCGGCGTGCGCCTGGCCGGCTGGCAGCGTGTGGCCGGCGCCGATGACGGCGCCGTCGCGCACGATCGCGCAGCCGATGCGCGGATTGGGCGCGGTGATGTACATGGCTTTGGCGGCCCATTCGAGCGCCAGGGTCATGCCGTCGATGTCGTTCGTTATGTGCACGGTCGTCCTGGTTGAGTTGATGACGCAGCAGCCTACGGATCGGGGCCGGCGCAGTTGGCGTCGCCGTCGCGCGCCGGGTCGCAGATGCGCGCGCGGCCCAGCATGTTGATCTTGATGCGCCGCGTCTGCGCGCCCTGCAGCAGCGACAAGGTACCCCAGCGCGCGGTCAGGCTGCTGGTGTCCGAGCAGCTGCGTCCCATACTATTATAAGCAAGATAGGGCGCGCCCTGTTGACTGGTAAAGGTGGTGGCGACGACGATGCCGTCGGCCAGCGGGCCATGCCGCATGATCACTTCCTCGCCGCCGCCGGGGCGGCGGTCGCCGTCCTCGTCGACGAACACCACCCAGCCGCGCCGCCAGTCGAGCGAGACGCCGTCGGCCGGCGCCAGCTGCACGCGGCGCCCGCGGGCGATGGCCTGGCTGCGCGTCAGGTCGATCGCGCCGAACAGGTCGTTGACGGCCGCCTTGAGCTGCTGCGTGCG
Source organism: Pseudomonadota bacterium (assembly GCA_030272785.1). Taxonomy (GTDB): domain Bacteria; phylum Pseudomonadota; class Gammaproteobacteria; order Burkholderiales; family Burkholderiaceae_D; genus JAFCUW01. The sequence goes on along the minus strand of JARXKM010000039.1, from coordinate 17,987 downwards.
GATCATCTGGCGCAGGTCGGGCAGCGCGACGGCGGCCAGCAGCGCCGCAATCGCCAGCACGACGACCAGTTCCGGCAACGAGAAGCCGCCGCGCCGCCGCAGCTTGTTCATGATCCGCTCATGGCCAGCAGTGTTCCAGCGGACCGCTCGCTGCGTGTTCGCCCGCACTGTTGAGGGTCAGCGTTGCGCAGTCGGCATCCTTGAAGCGCGCATCGACCTTGGCGGTGCCGGGCGTGGCTTGTACCTCGACGCATTGCGTCAGCTCGAGGCCGGGGCAGGCGTGCGCGCGCAGCTCGTACGCGCTGGCGGCGGCGGCGCTGCCGGACCACCACTTGAAGCGCTGCGCCTGCGGATCGGTCGAACCGGACGAGAAGGCGATGTAGGTATTGTTGCGGGTGAAGTAGAGCTCCTGCTGCTGGACCGCTTCGAGCAGCGCGATCTGCCCTTCGATACGGCGCGTGCGGGTGAGGTAGCCGGCGTAGGCGGGATAGGCGATGGCGGAGAGGATGGCGACGATCGCCAGCACGATCAGCACTTCGATCAGGGTGAATCCGGTACGGCGTTTCATCGTTCGCTCCTTGGTTGTTTGGTGGCGGCGTCGTGCAGTTCCTGCCAGTTGGCGATCTCGCGCCAGCTGAGGCGCCGGGCCGGCAGGTGTATGGCGATTTGCTCGGCGGTGGGCGCGGCGGCGTCGCCATTCAGGTGCAGCACGCCGATCGTGCGCACGGCGCCGGCGCCGCCGGTTGCGCCGCGCGCGCCGGTGACCGCGCCCAGTTCGAGCAGCAATGGCAAGGTGCCGGGCGCGGCGTGCGTCAACGCGCCGGTGGCCGCGTCGCTGACGGCCACCCCGGCGGCATTGAAGGCGAAGCCGCTCAGCGTGTCGAGCGCGTAGGTGCGGGTGGCTGGCGCGGCGCACGCGACGCGGCCAGGCACGATGCTGGTGACGAACACGGCGCCGCCGGCCAGCACGGCACTGGCGGCGAGCCGTTCGCCATCGGTGCGCGACTGCGGGAAGTCGAAGTACCAGCCCTGTTTGGCGCCGGCGCCGCTGTAGGCGAACTCGTCGCCCTTGACGACGACGTCGGTGTCGCCGGACAAGGTGCGCCTGGCCAGGTCAGCGCGACCGGCAGCATCGGACGGGTCGCGCACCGCGTAGAACGATTGCGCGGCGAAGCCGGACGGCTCAAGGTCGGCGTCCTCGATCAGCTTGCCGGTGCCGAACAGGACCAGGTGGCCGCCACCGGGCGCGAACACCACGCGCGGCGCCTCGGTGATCGGCTGGCGGCGGCCGTCGTCGTCGCGTGCAGTGAAAACGGCATGACTTGAGTACGGCGGCTTGCCGCTGAAGTCGAAGCGCCACAGCCGGCCCTGCAGGTCGCCGGCATAGGCGTAGCGCGTGCTGCCGTCGGCGCCGGCCACCAGTGCCGGCGCGGCCAGCGCGTTCGCCTGGGTCGGCTGCGCGGCCGGCGCATCGAGCTTGTAGTAGTTGGCGCCCTCCTTCCAGCGTTCGGTGGCCGGCTTGTCGAGCGCCAGCAGGAACAGCGCGCCGCCGGCGTCGGTGCGCCCGGTGCCGGTGCCGTAGTTGTTCACGCCGCTCGGCACGACCGCAAAGTAGCGGTACTGCGGCACGCCGCGCGCGCTGCCGACCTGCAGCTTGGCGACCTGCGGGGCGGCGCCTACATGCCCGATGGCCGGATCGTCGGCGCCGCTGAACTCCCACAGCGCGCCGCCGAAGGCCTGCGGGTCGCTGATGTCGAGCGCGAACACGCCGCGCGCGCCCATGCCCATGCCCGACACCAGCACCGAACGCCACGCGCCGCCGACCAGCGCCTCGCCCTGGCCGGCGCTCGCGTCGACATACGGGCGATGGCGGTAGTCCGGCTCGCTCAGCTGCGCCAGCGCCGGCAGCAGCGCGTTCGGCACGTAGGCGAACAGCTCGGCGCCGTCGCGCGCGGCGAAGGCGTGCAGCATGCCGTCGTTGGCGCCGAGGTAGATTGCGCCGGCGCGCGCCTTGTAGCGCTGGTGGAAGGCGGCGTAGCCCGGTCCCTGGCCCGCTACCGACGGCGCGCCGACCAGCAGCGGCACGCCGCGCGGCGCATCGCCGAGGATACCGGCGCGGCGACGGAACACCCCGCCCGGCTGGCCGATTTCGCCACCGCGCTCGCCGCGCAGGTAGGCCAGCCGCGCCGCGCCCTGGCCGTCGGCATCGAGCCAGGCGCGTTCGGCCGCAGGCAGGCCTTCCCAGGTGAACGGTAGCGTGCGATCCGGCGTGCGCACCAGGGTATAGATGTGGCGTTGCGCCGCCGCGCCGGCGCCTAGCAGCGCGCCTGCCTCCCACAGCGGCGTCGCGCCGATTTCGATGGCGCCGCCGGCGCCGATCGCCAGCGCGCGCACCGACAGCGCCCCGCTCCAACCGGTCGCCTCGAAGCTCGATTCGATCAGCAGGCCGTTGCCGGCCGCTTGCCGGCCAGGCTGGCGTCCCGTAAGGCAGGCCGACTGGCCCGGCTGGCCGTCCGGGACGTCCAGCTGCGGCGCCGCCTGGACCGCCGCGGCCAGCCAGGCCACCAGCAGCAATGGCATCGGCGCCAGCAACAGCGGCCGCCTCATGGGACGCCGCCCTCGGCCGGCGCGACCTTGCGGTAGAACTCCTGCAGCACGACCTGGGTAGTGGGCCGCACGCCGAAGCCGATGGCGGTGATGCGGTACAGATTGGTGGCGCGACGGCCGGCGTCTTCGCCGGCGCGCACCAGCGGCATCAGTTCGATGATGTAGCGCGGCGCGCTGGCCGGCAGGGTGCCGCCGCCGACCGGCAGCGCGGCGCCGGTGAATTTTCCGTACGGCGTGACGGCGCCGCCGGGCTGCGCCAGTTCGGCCGCCTGCCAGGCCGGCGCTTGCGGCGTGTAGACGCACAGCCCGAGGTTGACGTTGTCGCTGCCGCGCCCGCAGCCGTCGGCAAAACCGAGCGCGCTGCCGGCGCCGAACAGCGCCGCGCGCGCCGATGCAGGGTCGGCGCCGCCTTCGATGTCGCGCTCGGCGTCGAGCAGGCCGGCCTCGGCGCCCTGGAAGGCGATGTGGCGGTCGCGCTCGTTGCGGGCCGATTTTTCGGCGTTGAGCGCCGTCTGCGCGGCCGACACGCCGATGATCAGCACCGCCAGCAGCACGAACAACGCGGTCAGCAAAGCGGCGCCGCCGGCGCGCTCGCTACGCTTGATATCCCAGCGGCGCATCACGGCTGCCCTTCAAGCGCCGGATTGCGCAGCAGGACGGTGACGTTGAACAGCTTGCGCTCGCGCCTGCGCAGGTCGTCGGACATTTGCGCTTCGAGCACGCGCACGCCGGTATCGGCGCGGCCGGCACCGTCGCTGTAGGCGCGGCCGAACAGGTCGAACACCATCGGCGCGCGCTCGAGCGGCACCGGCCGGCTGCCGTGGATCAGCAGCGCGACACGGATGCCGACGATGCGCTTCCAGTGCGTGCGGCGGCGGAAATCGCGTTCGCGCGCGGGCGCATCGGCGCCGGCCAGCACCAGCGCCGCGTCGCGTTCGTCGAGCACGCTGGCGCTGACGTACTCGTTGGCCACGCCGTCGGCGGGCGTATCGGTATCGAGCCCGTACAGCACCTGGAAGCTGTCGACGCCGCCGATCAGGGCGTCCGCGCCCCAGCCGGCGTCGCCGCGGTATTTGCAGCGCAGTTCGGCCTCGCCGGCGCCGTTGCGGCCGACGTAAAAGATGCTCCAGCCGTCTTCCGCGGCGCTCACGCCGAAGCCGGCGCAGCTGGTCACGCTGCCGTCGCCGCCCGGCGCGGCGCCGGTGCCGGCGAAGCGCACCGCCAGCACGTCGCTGCCGTTGACGGCGCCGGCCAGCGGCGCGTCGATGCCGTCGGTGGCGCGCGCCAGAGTGCGCGCATCGAGCCCGCCGACACGCGCCGCCGCGCCGCGCGTATCGAGCCCGGCTTCGGCGCGCTCCCAGTTAACGTAGGCGGCCTGGCGCGCGGCGCGGGTGATGATTTCCAGTGCGTAGCGGCCGCCGTCATCGACCGCCGCCGCTTCGAGCTGCGCGATGTAGGCGGCGTTGGCCGCAGCGAGCAAGCCGGCCGCCAGCAGCATCACCAGCATGCCGACGGTGACGGCGACCAGCAGTTCGACCAGCGTCAGGCCGCGCTGCTTCATGGCGACTCTCCGGGCATGGCGATCGCCACGCTGGGGGCGAACGCGCCGGTGCCGTCAGCCGCATCGCCGGTGCCGGCCTGCTTGCCGCGCCAGCCCAGCTTGATGACGATGGGGGCGCCGTCGCCGCCGCCGCACGGCCAGCGCAGCGCGCCGCTGCCGGCGTCCCATACCTGGCTGTCACGGCACACCACCGCGCGCGCGCCGGGGAAGCCGGCGTACAGCGCCTGCTTGAACTGGTACAGGTCGGCGTCGGCCAGCTGCGCGGCGCTGCAGCCGGCGCCGGCGATGCAGGCCGGCCCGGCCGGCTGCGGCGCGCCATCGGTGGCGGCGTCGTAGTGCAGTTGCAGGTAGGGATTGGCGCTGTCGGCGGCGCGCATCGGCGCCGCGTTGGCGCGCATGCTGTCGGCCAGGGCGCCGGCCAGTTGTACGCCGTTCGACATCAGGCCCGACTGGTGGCGCACGCGCAGCGCGGCGAGCTGGGTGGCGGCGGCGCCGAGGATGCCGACGGCCAGCACGAACACGGCCACCAGCACTTCGAGGAGCGTGAACCCGCCGGCCGAACGCGATCGCACCACCACACCTCCGCAAGCTGGACGCGCGAAACAGGCGAGGCGCACGACAGGGCCGGCAGTTTTCTACTGTCGAGCCCGCTTTCGGCGTATTGACCTGGATCGCAATCTATCCACGTTATCAGGCGTGACGAAGCGACCCGTGAGGTGGCTCAATCGTGCGCCGCTGCGCGGGGGGGGGGGACGGGATGCTGCCGGTGTTATTTACTTACGCGGCTTGGACGGCTGGCCGACTTCGGCGATGGCCTGCTGGAATTCGGCCAGGTCCTCGAAATTCTTGTAGACCGAGGCAAAGCGGATGTAGGCGATCTTGTCGAGCCGTTTGAGTTCCTGCATCACCAGTTCGCCGACGTAGCCGCTATCGACTTCGCGCCGGCCGCTGGTGAGCAGCGTCTCTTCGATGGTGGCGACCGCGGTGTCGATCGCCTCGGCCGACACCGGCCGCTTGCGCAGCGCCAGCATCAGGCTGCCGCGCAGCTTGGCCGGCACAAACTCGGTGCGGCTGCCGCTTTTCTTGACGACGATCGGCATCGACAGCTCGATCCGTTCGTAGGTGGTGAAGCGCTTGTCGCACTTGGCGCAGCGGCGCCGGCGCCGCACGGCGTCGCCCTCCTCGGATACGCGGGTATCGAGGACCTGGGTTTCGTCGTGCTGGCAGAACGGACATTTCATGATGGCGCCGTTGCGGTGGGTGCTGCGCTGCGAATTCGGAAGAAGGCGCCGGCAAAGCGCCGGCCGCCCTCGGGTGCTGCGTCGCTTACGCGGCGTAGACCGGGTACTTGTCGGTCAGCTTCTTGACTTCGGCCTTGACGCGTTCGATGGTCGCTTCGTCGGTCGGATTATCGAGCACGTCGGCGATCAGGTTGCCGACCATGGTGGCATCGGCTTCAACGAAACCGCGGGTGGTGAAGGCCGGGCTGCCGAGGCGAATGCCGGAGGTGACGAACGGCTTTTGCGGATCGTTCGGGATGCCGTTCTTGTTGCACGTCATGTGGGCGCGCCCGAGGATCGCTTCGGCTTCCTTGCCGGTCAGGTTTTTCGAGCGCAGGTCGACCAGCATCACGTGCGATTCGGTGCGGCCCGAGACGATGCGCAGGCCGCGCGCGATGAGCGCCTTGGCCAGCGCGTCGGCGTTGAGCAGCACCTGCTTCTGGTAGGCGACGAAGGACGGCTCGAGCGCTTCCTTGAAGGCGACTGCCTTGCCGGCGATGACGTGCATCAGCGGGCCGCCCTGGATGCCGGGGAAGATCGCCGAGTTGATGGCCTTTTCGAACTCGGCCTTCATCAGGATGATGCCGCCGCGCGGGCCGCGCAGCGACTTGTGGGTGGTCGAGGTGACGAAGTCGGCGTGCGGCACCGGGTTCGGGTACAGGCCGGCGGCGATCAGGCCGGCGTAGTGGGCCATGTCGACCATGAAGTAGGCGCCGACATCCTTGGCGACCTTGGCGAAGCGCTCGAAATCGATCTTCAGCGAAAACGCCGAGGCGCCGGCGATGATCAGCTTCGGCTTGTGCTCGTGCGCCAGGCGCTCCATGGCGTCGTAGTCGATGTCTTCGGCCGGCGTCAGGCCGTAGGAGACGACGTTGAACCACTTGCCCGACATGTTCAGCGCCATGCCGTGGGTCAGGTGGCCGCCTTCGGCCAGCGACATGCCCATGATGGTGTCGCCCGGCTTGAGCATGGCGAAGAACACGCCCTGGTTGGCCTGCGAGCCGGAGTTCGGCTGCACGTTGGCCGCCTCGGCGCCGAACAGCTGCTTGACGCGGTCGATCGCCAACTGCTCGGCGATGTCGACGAATTCGCAGCCGCCGTAATAGCGCTTGCCCGGATAGCCTTCGGCGTACTTGTTGGTCAGCTGCGAACCCTGCGCCTGCATGACGGCCGGCGAGGTGTAGTTCTCCGACGCGATCAGTTCGATATGGTCTTGCTGGCGCTGGTTTTCCTTCTGGATCGCGGCCCACAAATCCGGGTCAACGTTGGCGAGCGTGTGATCTTTTGCAAACATGAAAAAACTCCAATCGATATGAGTGCGAGGCACTTGGCAGTATGGATCGAATGAGGGGGAGCCGGGAACACCGGACGGACAGCCTCATCGTGCGCTTCCAATTGTGGCTGCCCAGGCGAACGGCTAATGAGATCTCACGTTCCCCAGTGGAAGCCCACTTTTCACCGACAGGCCTGGCCGGCCGCGGCTTTTCGCCAGTTACGTGAGACGTAATGGAGCCCAAATTGTAAGTTAAAGCCCAGATTTGGGCAAGGAAACTGCGGTTTCCGGGCGAATCGGGCTGTGCAATGCGCAAGCCATCGGTAATTCTGGCCTTTTCGGCTACAATTTTAGGTCGCTAAGCTCCTACGGAAGAATCATCATGATCGTATTCATTACCGGCGCCTCGTCCGGCTTCGGCGCCGAGATGGCGCGCACCTTTGTCGGCCACGGCCACCAGGTGGTCGTCAGCGGGCGCCGCGAGGACCGGCTGGCCGCCCTCGCCGCCGAGCTGGGCGACCTGGCGCTGCCGCTGGTGATGGACGTGACCGACAAGGCGTCGATCAACGAAGCGCTGGCGCTGCTGCCGCAATCGTGGCGCCAGGTCGACGTGCTGATCAACAATGCCGGCCTCGCGCTGGGCACCCAGCCGGCGCACGAGGCCGCGCTGGACGACTGGGAAACCATGATCGCCACCAACTGCACCGGGCTGGTGACGATGACGCGCGCGCTGCTGCCGGCGATGGTGGCGCGCGGTAGCGGGCTGATCATCAACCTCGGTTCGGTGGCCGGCGCCTATCCCTATCCGGGCGGCAACGTCTACGGCGCGACCAAGGCATTTGTCGACCAGTTCACGCTCAATCTGCGCGCCGACCTGGTCGGCACCGGGGTGCGTGCCACCAACATCGCGCCGGGTCTGTGCGGCGGCACCGAGTTTTCCAACGTGCGCTTCAAGGGCGACGACGCAGCCGCGGCCAAGGTCTACGAGGGTACCGCGCCGCTGACCGCGCAAGATATCGCCGCGACCGCATACTGGATCGCCACCTTGCCGCCGCACATCAACATCAACAGCATCGAAATGATGCCGACCTGCCAGGGGTTTTCGCCGTTTGCCATCAAGCGGGTTTGATTAAAAACCGGGTCTGTCCCGGTTTTTGGCCGATAAAACCGGGTCTGTCCCGGTTTTTGGCCGTGGTCTGCGGTGCTGCCGCCTTTTCACCGAGCTGCGGCGTAACAAACTGCGGCGACGTGTGAGCAATTGTTACAGGGCTTGGCGCCGGGCATGGCGTTAACGTCTACTACCGACGCGCTGCTCCGCCCTACCCCCGCGGAGTGGCACGCCGTCGCTATGTTCGCTGCAGTACATTCAATCGGGCAAAATGGCGTAAAA
>JARXKM010000039.1:7954-9776 GCA_030272785.1 Pseudomonadota bacterium | reverse complement strand
GCACGCCGTCGCTATGTTCGCTGCAGTACATTCAATCGGGCAAAATGGCGTAAAATGTTTCTCTATGATCACTTATGGCAAATGAAATGCCCTCAGTCTTTACCTGGACGGTGCGTGTGTATTACGAGGATACCGACGCCGGCGGCATCGTTTTCTATGCCAACTACCTCAAGTTTTTCGAGCGCGCCCGCACCGAATGGCTGCGCGCGCTGGCAGTGAACCAGCACGATGTGCTCGAGCAGCACGGCGCCATGTTCGTCGTCAAACACGCCGGCATCGACTATCATGCGCCAGCGAAACTCGATGATGTAATAACATTGCAGCTGTCGGTCGAAAAGCTCGGCCGCGCGTCGATCCAGTTCGTCCAGCAGGCGTGCTGCGGCGCGGCCTTGCTGGCCAGCGCGCGCGTGAAGGTCGGCTGCGTCGATCGCGCCACCATGAAACCGCGTGCCGTTCCCGACGACGTCGCCGCAAAAATGCGCGCCGCCTGACGCTCATCCACCTACCGAGGATCCCGCCGCCCAATGAATGCGCCCCAAGACCTGTCCTTCCTGGCCCTGATTTCAAATGCCCACCTGATCGTCAAGCTGATCATGGCGCTGTTGCTGATCATTTCGATCACCAGTTGGACCTATATCTTCCGCAAGATGTTCGCGATCCGCGCGGCGCGCCGCCAGACAGAAAAATTCGAGCGCAGCTTCTGGGCCGGCGGCAACCTGCACACCTTGCACCAGAACGCCTCCAGCAGCCGCGAACAGAACGGCGCGCTGGCGCGCATCTTCGAGGCCGGCATGGGCGAATTCATCAAGGGCAAGCAGGCGGCCAGGGACGCGCTCGACATGGGCGCGGTGCTCGACAGCGCAAGGCGCGCCATGCGCGCCGCCTTCCAGCGCGAACTCGATGCGCTCGACATCCACCTCAATTTTCTCGCCTCGGTCGGCTCGGTGTCGCCGTACATCGGCCTGCTGGGCACCGTGTGGGGCATCATGAATGCGTTCCGCGGCCTGGCCAACGTGCAGCAGGCCACCCTGGCGGCGGTCGCGCCGGGCATCGCCGAGGCGCTGATCGCCACCGCGATCGGCCTGTTCGCGGCGATTCCGGCGGTCGTCGCGTATAACCGCTTCACCCACGACATCGACCGCCTGGCGATCCGCTTCGAGAGCTTCGTCGAAGAATTCTCGAACATCCTGCAGCGCCAGGCGCGCTGAGCGAGGAGACCGAGATGGCGTCCTTTTCCAGCAGCATGCGCGGCGGCCGCGGCCGCAAGTTCAAGTCCGAGATCAACGTGGTGCCCTACATCGACGTGATGCTGGTGCTGCTGATCATCTTCATGGTGGTGCCGCCGGCCAACAGCCCGAGCGTGATCAACCTGCCGAGCGCGGAGAAGTCGGCGCTGCCGCCGGACGACTTCATCCAAGTGGTGCTCAAGCCGAATGCAACCTTGTCGATCGGCGTGAACGGCAAGAACAGCAGCGCGCCGCAAGACATGCCGGACCGCACCGCGCTGCTGCGCGCGCTGCGCACCATGCATGCCGACCATCCCGCGTATCCGGTGATGATCGCCGGCGACAAGGACGCCAAGTACGACGACGTGATCCAGCTCATTTCGGAAGCGAAGAAGATGGGCATCAACCGGGTCGGACTGGCCACCAAGTGAGGCCGCCATCATGCCCCCTTTGACACCGGCCGCCGCCGGCGCGCCTTACCGGGTGCCGCCTGAACCGCGCCGCTGGCCGTCGATCGCGCTGGCCGCCGCGGTGCACGCCGGCTTGCTGGCGTTCCTGTTCATCGGCGTGAACTGGCAGAACACCGAGCCGGTCGC
>JARXKM010000039.1:0-7854 GCA_030272785.1 Pseudomonadota bacterium | reverse complement strand
GCCGAGAAGAAGCTGGCCGAGAAAAAACTGGCCGAGAAAGTCAAGGCGGACAAGCTGGCCAAGGCCAAGGCGGCCGACGAGCAGGCCAGGCTCGACAAGTCGCACGCCGAGGAAATGCGCCGCCTCACGGCCGGCGCCGGCACCAGCGGCGAGGCGGCGAAGTCGACCGCGCCGCGCATCGATACGGGCTACCTGGCCAGCATCACCGGCAAGATCAAGAGCACCACCTCGTATGCGGGCAGCACCGACGTGGCCGGCAATCCGACCGTGACGTACAAGGTGGAAGAATTGCCGACCGGCGAGATCATTTCCGTCAAGCTGGTCAAGAGCAGCGGCGTTGCCGCCTTCGACGCAGCGGTCGAGCGCGGCATCAACAAGGCGTCTCCACTACCGAAGAAGAAAGATGGTACCGTGGCCCGAACTGTCGAGGTCGTTTTTTCGATGAAGGACCTGAATTGATGGCGTTTGCCTACACCAACCTGGAACACACCGAATCATGATGAAGACCCTCCCTATTGTGTTATTGAGCATCGGCGTGCTGGCGGGCACCGCCGCGCAGGCGCAGGTGCGCGTTGAAATCGCCGGCGTCGCCAGCAACCAGATCCCGGTCGCGGTGGCCGCGTTCGCCGACGAAGGCATGGCGCCGGCGCAGGTGTCGGCGATCATCCGCGCCGACCTCGAACGCAGCGGCGTGTTCAAGGTGATCGACGCCGGCACCACGCTGTCGGAAACGTCGGCGATCGACTACGGCCGCTGGAAATCGCGCGGCGCCGATGCGCTGGTGGTGGGCAGCGTGCACGTCATGGCCGACGGCCGCCTCGACGTCAAGTACAAGCTGTTCGACACCATCAAGGCGAGCGAGCTGTCGACCATGTCGAACGCGGTGCAGCCGAAGTACACTCGCCTGTCGGCCCACAAGATCGCCGACGACGTCTACGAAAAGCTGACCGGCGCGCGCGGCGCCTTCGCCACCCGCATCGCCTACGTGACGATGATCAACAACCACGACTACCGGCTCGAAGTGGCCGACGCCGACGGCGAAGGCATGCTGGTGGCGGCGTACGGCAAGGAGCCGATCATCTCGCCGGCCTGGTCGCCGGACGGCAGCAAGGTCGCCTACGTGTCGTTCGAGGACCGCAAGCCGGTGGTCTACGTGCAGGACCTGGTGAGCGGCGGGCGCAAGGTGGTCTCCAACGAAAAAGGCAGCAACTCGGCGCCGGCCTGGTCGCCCGACGGACGCACCCTGGCGGTGACGCTGTCGAAGGACGGCCACTCGCAGGTGTACAGCGTGAACGCCGACGGCAGCGGCATGCGCCGGCTGTCGAACAGCAATGGCATCGACACCGAGCCGCACTTCTCGGCCGACGGCCAGAGCATCTATTTCACCAGCGACCGCAGCGGCGGGCCGCAGATCTACAAGATGGCCGCCAGCGGCGGCCCGGCCACCCGCGTCACCTTCAAGGGCGCCTACAACATCAGCCCGCGCCTGTCCTCGGACGGCAAGACGCTGGCCTGGATCTCGCAACGCGACGGCGGCTTCAACCTGTACGCGATGGACCTGGCGAGCGGCCAGGAACTGCGCCTGGCCGACGGCGCCACCGAACCGAGTTTTTCGCCCAACGGCAAGTACATCATGTACGCCACCAAGGGCGGCGGACGCACCGGGCTGGCCGTGGTATCGGTCGACGGCAGGGTCAAGCAGCGCCTCACCACGCAAGCCGGCAATATTCGGGAGCCCAACTGGGGCCCCTTCATGAAGTAGTCCTTAACAATGACCAGGAGAAGAAAACATGCGCAATTTTAAAAGTTTAGCTTTCATCGTCACGAGCGCCGCCCTGCTCTCAGCGTGCAGCTCGCCCGTCAAACTCAATGATGCACCGGTCGTCGAGCGGTCCGCGCCGACCACCGCGCCGGTGGCCGCCGACAGCCGCGACATCCGCCCGGTCGAAACCGGCTCGGTCGATGCGCTCAACGATCCAAAAGGCGTGCTCGCCAAGCGCAGCGTCTACTTTGACTACGACAGCTACACCGTGCGCGACGACGGCAAGCCGGTGGTCGAGAACCACGCCGCTTTCCTGAACAAGAACAAGGCGCGCAAGGTCCTCATCCAGGGCAACACCGACGAGCGCGGCGGCACCGAATACAACCTGGCGCTGGGCCAGAAACGCGCCGAAGCGGTGCGCAAGGCGATGGCCTCGCTTGGCGTGGCCGAGTCGCAGATGGAAGCGGTCTCGCTGGGCGAAGAAAAGCCGAAGGCGATCGGCAGCAACGAAGCGGCATGGGCTGAAAACCGCCGCGCCGACATCGTCTATTGATCGATGCCTGATACGGCCGATTGACAACGGGGCGGCGTGCGGTGCAGACTGCACCCGCCCCGATTTTTTAGAAAGTCCCGTCCATGACCTCCATTTCCAAGTCCCGCATCGCCACCGCCTGCCTCGCGCTGGCCTGCTGGTTCCCGCTGCACGCCAGCGCCGGCCTGCTCGACGACGACGAAGCGCGCAAGGCAATCCTCGATTTGCGCAGCAAGGTCGAGAACCTGTCGCGCGAGCTCAATGCGCGCATCGACACCAAGTCCGACAAGAGCGCCGCGCTCGACATGATCAACCAGCATGAGCAGACCATGCAGGAAATCGCACGCCTGCGCGGCCAGATCGAAGTGCTGGCCAACGACGTGGCGACTGCGCAGAAGCGGCAGAAGGATTTCTACGCCGACCTCGACGCGCGCATCGCCAAGCTCGAGCCGCGCCAGGTCAACATCGACGGCAAGGAAGCCGAAGTCGACGCGAACGAAGTGAAGTCGTACGACGCGGCGATGAAGTTGTTTACGGCGGGCGACTACAAGGCGGCCGCCAGCGCGCTGGCCGAGTTCGTGCGGCGCCATCCCGATTCGAGCTACGCCTCGAATGCGCAATACTGGATGGGCAATTCGTTCTACGCGCAGCACGACTACAAGAACGCCATCGCGGCGCAGGAAGTGGTCGCCAGCACCTACAAGGATAGCGCCAAGGCGCCCGACGCGATGCTCAACATCGCCAGCAGCTACACCGAGCTCAAGGACAAGAAGAGCGCCAAGAAAGCGTTGCAGCAGTTGGTGGCGAAGTATCCGGACTCGTCGGCGGCAGCGGCCGCCAAAGACCGGCTGGCGGCGCTGAAGTAGTCGCCTTCGTGGAAATATGTGGGGGCGGGCATTTGACAGATGCGCGCGCGCCCCCTATAATCTTGCTTCTTTCGGGTCGTTAGCTCAGCTGGTAGAGCAGCGGACTTTTAATCCGTTGGTCGCAGGTTCGAATCCCGCACGGCCTACCACGAATAAGAAGTAGTGAAATCAAGGGCTTCCGCCAGGAGGCCCTTTTTTTCGTCCAGCGCCAGGAAAGCAAGCGGGTGTCGGCGGCACGCCGGGAGGCATGCAGCGGCGTACCGGAAGTTCTGGCTGCATCACTGCGCGAGCCGGGCCGCCATCTGCAGGGCGCCGCGTTTTTCAACCTGCTTGAGCATAAGCATGAACGGCGCATCAACCTCGCCGATGGGAGGCCGGCATATGCAGGGAAATACATCATTTTCAACGCGCGTCCTGCCTGCTTTGGCCGTAGCTTCTTTCCAGGTTTCGGCTTTGTTGGTATGCCATTCAAACGCCACGACCGCGAAGGTCTGAGCGTCAGACACGGCCTTGGCCTGCTTGGCGATGCGGCGTGCCTGCGCCGGGTCGACGCCGTTCACCCGACTGCGCCGCGCCTCCAGATGCTTCTGCCGCGCTTCGAACACGGACACCGCCGGATAGCTGCCGAAGGTCAGCCGGTTGCGCTCACCGTCCGGCTGACGCGAATTGATGGGGTTGCCAACCGCCGCCAAGCGCCTTGAATGCCGCGACCGCCGCGCGTGCCGATTCGGTTTGCGCTTGCGCTCGCATGTCGGAGGCACGCAGCAAGTTCTCATCGGCTTGCAAGACGTCGATCAGGCTGACGACTCCCTTCTGGTACGCTGCGAACGATGCCCCCCTCGCTCGACTGAGCGAGTCCATGCCTTGAGCGAGTATGCCGGCCTGATCCTCGCGTTTTAGCAGGGCCGAAAGCGCGTTTTCCACGTCTTCGGTGGCACGCAGCACGGCGAGCCGATACGCGGCGAGCGCCTCGGCCTCCTGGCCCTTGGCCACATCGATCTGTGCGTTGATGCGACCGAAGTCGAACAGGCGCCATCGCAGGCCCAGCACACCGGCTGCCTGACTGGCGCCGCCGGTGAACAGGTTGCCGCTAGAGACCGATGTCGCGCTGCCGATCAGTCCACTAAAGGAAAGCTTGGGGTAGTATTCCGCGATTGCCATGCCGATACGCGCGTTCGACGCAGCCAGACGGCGTTCGGCCACGATCAAGTCGGGCCGGCGCCGAAGCAAGTCGCCTGGCGATCCGGTTGAGGCGATCCGCGGGGCGGCCGGAATAGCGCTCGCAAAAACCAATTTGTTCGGGCCAAGGGAGCCTGCCTTGCAAGGCAGGCCCGTTACGCAGGGGCGCGGTAGACCGCGCCAATTCCCTGCTTCACCGCTCGCATTCGCCAGCTCCTCCCGATGCGCGCCAGGCGGCGTGCCCAGCATCACTTCGAGCGCATGCATGGCCATGTCCAGCCCGGCTTCGAGGACCGGTACCGACGCCCTCACCTGGGCGAGCGCGCCCTCGACTTGCCGTACCTGGAGTTCGGCCGCCAGCCCCTTGCCATACAGCAGATTGATCGTGGAGAGCAGCTCCTGTTGGGTCCGCACCTGCGCGCGGGCAACGTCAAGGCGCGTTTGCAGTCCGCGGATGCTGATGTAGATGTCGGCCGTCTGCGCCGCCACCGTCAGTCGTGTCGCCGCCGCGCCAGCCTGCGAAGCCTGATACTCGGCCAGTGCCGCTTCCCGTCCGCGGCGCGCGCCACCGAACACGTCCACCTCCCAGCCGACGCCGAGGTTCGCTTCGTAGGCATTGCCGTAGCGATCAAAATGGGGCCGCGAATTGAACACTTGCCCCATCGGCGTTTCAACCGACTGGTAGGCGCGCGCACCCTGGGCACTGATGTTACCGGAAGGCAGCAGCGTGGCATTCGCCGCTCCGAGTCCTGCTCGCGCCTGGGCGACACGCGCGAACGCCTGCGCCAGATCCAGATTCTGCTTCAGCGCAAGCGTGACGAAGCGGGTCAATTGGGCATCCCCAAAGCTTTCCCACCACACGATGAAGTCGGCGGTGGCACTGGCATGTCGTTGCTCAACTGCAGTTTGACCCAGGTAGCGATCTGGCATGGGGCTGTCGGGCCGCATGTAATTCGGCCCGACAGCGCAACCCGCTGAGAGACTGGCGACGACGAGGGCGAGCGTGGATTTGAGTAGCATGGGTATCTTCCGCGAAGTGAAAGGGAGCGCTTTTGGTGACTATATCACTAAATGGTCACTTGTTGTGCTACTTGAAGACTAGGGGTAAGCTGTCGGACATGAAAAAAACAAACACTATTCCGGGCGCAGCGCGAGGCCCAGTCGATCACGAGGTGCGCGATCAAATCGTTGCCGCAGCTACCGCGCACTTCCGCTTGTACGGCTACGAGAAGACGACCGTCTCCGATCTTGCCAAGGCCATCGGCTTTTCCAAGGCCTACATTTATAAATTCTTCGAGTCCAAGCAGGCTATTGGCGAACTGATTTGCGCGAATTGCCTCGGCGAGATCGAAACCGTGGTCAAAGCAGCCATTGACGGGACCAACCGCCCGCCAGAGAAGCTGCGGCGCATGCTCAAGGCAGCCGTCGAGTCCAGCCTTCGCCTGTTTTTTGAAGATCGCAAGCTCTATGACATTGCCGCCTCGGCTGCCACCGAGCGCTGGGAAGCGGTGCGTGCATATGAGGAACACATGCAGGCAATGCTGCAGGACGTGCTGCGCCAAGGGCGGGAGACAGAGGAATTTGAGCGCAAGACGCCGCTCGACGAGACGGCGACCGCGATTTATCTGGTCATGCGCCCTTACCTCAATCCCTTGCTCTTACAGTACAACCTCGATTACACAGATGACGCGCCGGCCCAGCTATCCAGCCTGGTGCTGCGCAGTTTGTCACCATAAACAGGTAAGACACTGACTAGTGACTATTGACTTACTTGGTCACTCGTATCACAATGCAATCCTGTCTGGCTTTTCTACGGGATGTGTATGCTGCGCCGCCACCTTGTTTTCTCTGCTGTCATCTCTGCATTGCCGCTTGCGTTGGTTGCCTGCGGCGAAAAGAAGCAAACCGATCCACGTACCGAAACGCCGCTGGTACGCGCAGCCACCGTCGAGGACGCGCTCGTTGCGGCGCGCGCCTACACTGGCACGGTCGCCGCCCGGGTGCAAAGCGATCTGGGTTTCCGGGTCGCCGGCAAGGTGTCGGAACGGCTGGTCGATACCGGGCAAACTGTCCAGCGCGGGCAAGCGCTCATGCGCATCGACCCGGTCGATCTGAAGCTGGCAGCGCATGCTCAGCAGGAAGCGGCGGCCGCCGCCCGCGCGCGGGCCCAGCAAACGGCGCAGGACGAAGCGCGCTACCGCGACCTGCGCGGAACGGGGGCGATATCGGCTTCGGCCTACGATCAGATCAAGGCCGCGGCAGATGCCGCCAAGGCCCAGCTCAATGCGGCCGAAGCGCAAGCCGAAGTTGCTCGAAACGCGAGCCGGTATACGGAACTGGTGGCCGATGCCGACGGCATCATCTTGGAAACGCTGGTCGAACCTGGCCAGGTCGTCAACGCGGGACAGGTGGTGGTGCGCGTGGCCCATGCCGGTCGCCGCGAAGCCATCATCCAACTGCCGGAAACGTTGCGTCCTGCGGTCGGATCGGTCGGACAGGCCACGCTGTTTGGCAAGGAAGGGCTGACCGTTCCGGCCAGACTCAGGCAGCTGTCGGATGCCGCGGACCGGCTCACGCGCACGTTCGAGGCGCGCTATGTGCTCGATGGAGCGCTGTCCGACGCGCCATTGGGAACCACGGTCACCATCCAGATTGCGGACCCCCATCCCGCCGGGCAAGGCGGCTTGTCGGTACCGATAGGGGCGCTATTTGATGCAGGCAAGGGGCCCGGCGTGTGGGTCATCCAGGGCGCGCCAGCAAAGGTTTCCTGGCGGCCGGTCAAGGTCGAGCGCCTTGGCGACGACGTCGCCCGCATTGCCGGTCAACTGAAGCGAGGTGACCGGATAGTCGCACTCGGCACGCATCTGCTGCGCGAAGGCGAACAGGTCCGGGTCGGAGGCGAAGCGGCCGCAACCGGGGGAGCGCGGCCATGAGCGAAGGTCGTTTCAACCTGTCGGCGCTCGCCGTGCGCGAACGCTCCGTCACCTTGTTCCTGATCTGCCTGATCTCCTTGGCCGGGCTCATTTCTTTTTTCAAACTGGGGCGGGCGGAAGATCCCGCCTTCACGGTCAAAGTGATGACTGTCATCACCGCCTGGCCCGGCGCCACTGCGCAAGAAATGCAGGACCAAGTGGCCGAGAAGATTGAAAAGCGGCTGCAGGAACTACGCTGGTACGATCGTACCGAGACCTATACACGACCTGGCCTGGCCTTCACGACGTTGACATTGCTTGACAGCACACCGCCGTCGGAAGTGCCCGAGCAGTTCTACCAAGCCCGCAAGAAAGTCGGAGACGAAACAAGCAACCTGCCCTCTGGCGTAATCGGTCCGATGGTCAACGACGAATATGCCGACGTCACCTTCGCCCTGTTCGCACTCAAGGCCAAGGGCGAAGCGCAGCGCCTGCTTGTACGCGACGCCGAAACGCTGCGTCAGCGGCTGCTGCATGTACCTGGCGTAAAGAAGGTCAACATCGTTGGCGAGCAGTCCGAGCGCATTTATGTCGAGTTCTCGC
>JARXKM010000330.1 GCA_030272785.1 Pseudomonadota bacterium | reverse complement strand
AGCGGCGCACGCACTTGACGATGTTCTGCACCGCCGACACCGCGCCGGTGACGATGTGCACCTTCACCTCGAGCCGGATGCCGCTCATGCCGATCGGCTCGCGCACGTCTTCCTGGCTGTCGACGATGAATTCCTGCGGCACCGTGTGCAGCAGCTGCTGGTCGGTCGGGATGTTGACCGCCTTGGCCGTCTCGATCACGCGTGCCACGTCGGTCGCGGTCACTTCCTTGTCCTTGATGGCGACCATGCCGCTCGAATTGAACGAACGGATATGGCTGCCGGCAATGCCGGCGTAGACGTTGCGGATCTTGCAGTCGGCCATCAGCTCGGCTTCTTCAAGCGCGCGCTGGATCGATTCGACCGTCGCCTCGATGTTGACGACTACGCCCTTTTTCAGGCCGCGCGACTCGTGCTGGCCCAGGCCGATGACTTCGTGGCGCCCGTCGGGCATCACCTCGGCCACCACGGCCACCACTTTCGAGGTGCCGATGTCGAGTCCGACGATCAGGTTTTTAGCGTCTTTTGTCATTTTGCTGGGGCCTAGTGCTTGCTGGTTTTCTTGGTGGTTGTATGGGTCATTTTCGCGACGGCCTTCACAGGCTTGGTTCCTTCTTTCGGCAATATCAGTCCGGCGGCGGCCAGCGCCAGGCCGTTCGGGTAGCGCATGTCGATCATGTCGATGCCGCCGGCGATGCGCCCCGCCAGTTGCGGATAAATCCCCACCAGCCGCTGCACCCGGTTGCGCAGCGTGCTGTGGTCCTGCTCCCGTCCGAGCGCCACCTTCATGCCGTTATCGAGCTTCACGGTCCATGCATAACGGCTCGACAAACTGAGCGCCTCCGGCACCAGTTTCACCGGCGCGAACAGCGATCGCAACTCGGCAAACCGCGCCAGCACTTCCTTCTCGCTGCCTTCCGGCCCTTCGAACTCGGGCAGCGCATGGTCCTCGTCCGCCTCGGCCAGGTTGGCGGTAAACACGTCGCCCTTGACCGACAGCAGGCGGCCGTCCTCGCCCCAGGTACCGAGCGGCTCGTGCTCTTCGACCGACACGATCAGCTGGTCGGGCCACTCGCGCCGTACCGTGGCGCGGCGCACCCACGGCACCGATTCGAACGCCGTACGCACCTGTTCGAGGTTGGTGGTGAAAAAATTCCCCTTGATCTTGCCCAGCACGTTGGCGCGCAAGGTCAGCTCGTTTACCCGCTTCAGTTCCATCTCGTACATGCTCTCGACGCGCACCGACTTGAGCGAAAACATCGGCCGCTGCGACACCCACCACACGCCCGAGGCGATCAGGGCGAGCACCACCAGGGCGATCAGGCCGTTGGCGGTTGCGTTCAATGCGCGGACGTCTTGCCACATGCGTGTTTAACCCTGTCCCTTGGCCATCTTCAGCCGCGCCGAGCGCAAAATCTCGACGCATAAATCTTCATAGCTGATGCCGACCGCGCGCGCCGCCATCGGCACCAGCGAGTGGGTCGTCATCCCGGGCGACGTGTTCACCTCGAGCAGGAACGGCAGGTTGTCGGCGGCGCGCAGCAGCACGTCGACGCGGCCCCAGCCCTCGCAGCCGAGCGCGCGGTAGGCCTCGACGGCAATGCGTTCCATCTCGGCGGCGGTGGCGGCATCGAGCAGCGCCGGGCAGTAGTACTTGGTGTCGTCGGTGAAGTACTTGTTCTGGTAATCGTAGTTGCCTTGCGGGGCGACGATTTCGACGATCGGCAGCGCGCGCGCGTCCTTGCCGCGGCCGAGCACGGCAACGGTGAACTCGCGGCCGCTGACGAATTGCTCGGCCAGCACCACTTCGTCGAACTGGGCGGCCAGCGCGCAGGCAGCCTGCAGATCGGCCGCCGCGCTGACCTTGGTGATGCCGATGGTCGAGCCTTCGAGCGGCGGCTTGACGATCAGCGGCAGGCCCAGCTCGGCCACTACCTTGGCCAGGTCGGCGTGCTCGCCGAGCGCGGCGTACCGCGGCGTCGGCAGGCCGTGCATCAGCCAGATCAGCTTGGTGGTGATCTTGTCCATGCCGACCGCGCTGGCCATCACGCCGCTGCCGGTATAGGGAATGCCGAGCTGTTCGAGCGCGCCCTGCAGGCTGCCGTCTTCGCCGAAGCGCCCGTGCAGCGCGATGAACACGCGGTCGAATTGTTCGGCCGCCAGCTCGGCCAGGCTGCGCTGGCCCGGATCGAAGGCGTGGGCGTCGATGCCGCGGCTTTGCAGCGCGGCCAGCACGCCGGTGCCGGACATGATCGAGATGTCGCGCTCGGCCGAGCGGCCGCCGAACAGCACGCCGACTTTGCCGAGTGCCGCTGCGTCAGTGGGAGAAATGGCGTTCACAGGGTTCACGTTCAGGCCTTTGAATAGGAAGTCAGTTTGGCGGGAATGCCGCTGATCGAGCCGGCGCCCATCGTGATGACGACGTCGCCGTCGCGCACCACGCTCATGATGGTGTCGGCCATGTCGCCGATCGCCTCGACGAAGATCGGCTCGATCTTGCCGCCCACCCGCAGCGCGCGCGCCAGGGCGCGGCCGTCGGCGGCGGCGATCGGCGCTTCGCCGGCGGCATATACGTCGGCCAGCAGCAGCACGTCGGGCGTCGCCAGCACCTTGACGAAGTCTTCGAACAGGTCGCGCGTGCGCGAGTAGCGGTGCGGCTGGAACGCCAGCACCAGCCGGCGCCCGGGATAGGCGCCGCGCGCGGCCGCCAGCGTCACTTCGGTTTCGACCGGATGGTGGCCGAAGTCATCGACCAGCGCGAAGCTGCCGCCGGCCGGGATGGCGATGTCGCCATAGCGCGTGAAGCGCCGGCCGACGCCGTTGAAGCCGGCCAGGCCGCGGCCGGTGGCGTCGTCGTCGATGCCGATTTCGCGCGCAATTGCGATTGCCGAGCAGGCGTTGGCGACGTTGTGCATGCCGGGCTGGTTGAGCACGAAATCGGTGTCGGCGTAACCGTCCTGGATCACCGTGAAGTGCATCTGCAGGCCGATCGCGCGGGCGTTCACGGCGCGCACCTGCGCCAGCGGACTGAAGCCGTAGGTGGTGACCGGCTTGGTGATGAACGGGATGATGGCGCGCACGTGCGGGTCGTCGATGCACACCATCGCGCGGCCGTAGAACGGCAGGCGGTGGGTGAAATGAACGAACGCCATCTTCAGTTTTTCGAAGTCGTGCTCGTACGTTTCCATGTGATCGGCGTCGATATTGGTGATCACTTCGATCATCGGCGCCAGGTTCAGGAACGAGGCGTCCGATTCGTCCGCCTCGACGACGATGTATTCGCCGGTGCCCAGCTTGGCGTTGGCGCCGGCGCTGTTGAGCCGCCCGCCGATCACAAAGGTGGGATCGAGTCCGCCCTCGGCCAGCACCGAGGCGACCAGGCTGGTGGTGGTGGTCTTGCCGTGCGTGCCGGCGATGGCGATGCCGCGCTTGAGGCGCATCAGTTCGCCGAGCATGATCGCGCGCGGCACGATCGGGATCATCGCCGCGCGCGCGGCGATCACTTCCGGATTCTGTTCGTTGACCGCGCTCGAGGTGACCACCACGTCGGCATCGGCGACGTTGGCCGCGGCATGGCCAAGCGTGACCTTGGCGCCCAGGCCTTCGAGGCGCACGGTGGCCGCATTGCTGCCCAGGTCGGAGCCGGAAACATTGTAGCCGAGGTTGACCAGCACTTCGGCGATGCCGCTCATGCCGCTGCCGCCGATGCCGACGAAATGGATGTTCTTTATCTTGTGCTTCATGTTCATGTCTTTGATCCTGCCAGTTTTTCCAAAATATCCGCGATGGTGTCGTTGGCGTCGCGCTTGCCGACCGCCAGCGCGGCGATCGCCATGTCGCGGCAAGCCTCGCGCGAGAGCGATGCGAACAGCTGCGCCACCCGCTGCGGGTTCAGTTCCTGCTGCGGCAGGTGGATCGCCGCATGTTCCTTGGCCATCCACTGCGCATTGTCGCGCTGGTGGCTGGTGGTGGCCGCCACGAACGGCACCAGCACGCTGGCTACGCCGGCGGCGGTGAGTTCCGAAATGGTGATGGCGCCGGCGCGGCAGATTACCAGGTCGGCGTGCGCATAGGCGCCCGCCATGTCCTCGATGAAGTCGACCACCGTGGCCTCGACGCCGGCGTCGCGGTAGGCCGCGCGCAGCGCGTCGATGTTCTTCTTGCCCGACTGGTGCGTCACCTGCGGCCGCTCCGCCGCCGGCGTCAACGCCAGCGCGGCCGGCACGCTGTCGTTGAGCGCCTTCGCGCCCAGGCTGCCGCCGACCACCAGGATGCGCAGCGGGCCGGCGCGCCGTTCGAAGCGCGTGTGCGGCGTTTCGACGTCGAGGATCTCCTTGCGCACCGGATTGCCGGTGACGCTGGCCTTGCCGGCGGCGCGGCCGAAATCGGCCGGAAAGCCGAACAGCACGCGCTGCGCCAGCGGGGTCAAGGTCTTGTTCGACAGCAGCAGCGCGGCGTCGGCGTTGACCAGCGCCAGCGGAATGCGGCGCAGACGCGCCATCAGGCCGCCCGGCACGGTGACGTAGCCGCCCATGCCGAGCACCACGTCGGGCCGCCGGCGCGCCATGATGCGCAGGCAGGTGGCGAAGCTGGCGGTGAGCTTGAAGGCGCCGCTCAGGGTGTGCTGCAGGCCCTTGCCGCGCATGCCGGTAAAATCGATCGCGTCGATCTCGATGCCGTTCTTCGGCACCAGGTCCTGCTCCATGCCGGTGGTGGTGCCCAGCCAGCTCACTTGCCAGCCGCGCGCGCGCATGGTCTGCGCGATCGCAATGCCGGGGAAGATATGCCCGCCGGTGCCCGCCGCCATGATCATCAGGCGCTTCATGGGCGGCCTCCGCGCATCAGCACGCGATTTTCGTAGTCGATGCGCAGCAGGATCGCCAGGCCGACGCAGTTGATCAACACGCCGGTGCCGCCGTAACTCATCAACGGCAAGGTCAGGCCCTTGGTCGGCAGCAGGCCCAGGTTCACCCCCATGTTGATGAAGGTCTGCACGCCGATCCAGATGCCGATGCCTTTCGCGGCCAGCCCGGCGAAAGTCTGGTCGATGGCGATCGCCTGGCGGCCGATGTCGAAGGCGCGCTTGACCAGCCAGTAGAACATCGCGATCACCACCAGCACGCCGGCCAGGCCGAGTTCCTCGCCGATCACGGCGAGCAG
>JARXKM010000329.1:2519-5175 GCA_030272785.1 Pseudomonadota bacterium | reverse complement strand
GTCAGCAGCAGCACCTGGATGTGCGAGCCGTCGACGTCGGCGTCCGACAGGATGCAGATCTTGCCGTAGCGCAGGCCCGTCAGGTCCGGCGTGTCGCCCTGGCTGTGCGGGTCGACCCCGATCGCCACCGCGATGTCGTGGATCTCATTGTTGGCGAACAGCCGGTCGCGGTCGGTTTCCCACGAGTTGAGCACCTTGCCGCGCAGCGGCAGGATGGCCTGGAATTCCTTGTCGCGGCCCATCTTGGCCGAGCCGCCGGCCGAGTCGCCCTCGACCAGGAAGATTTCATTGCGGCCGATGTCGGACGATTCGCAATCGGTCAGCTTGCCGGGCAGCACGGCCACGCCGGACGATTTCTTCTTCTCCACTTTTTGCAGCGAGCGCAGGCGCGACTGGGCCTGTTTGATGACCAGTTCGGCGAGCTTCTTGCCGTAGTCGACGTGGTGATTGAGCCACACTTCGAGCGGCGGCTTGGTGAAGGTCGACACCAGCCGCACCGCGTCGCGCGAGTTCAGCTTTTCCTTGATCTGGCCCTGGAACTGCGGATCGAGCACCTTGGCCGAGAGGACGAACGAGACGCGCGCGAAGACATCCTCGGGCAGCAGCTTGACGCCCTTCGGCAGCAGCGAGTGCATCTCGACGAAGTTCTTGACGGCGCCAAACAGGCCCTCGCGCAGGCCGGACTCGTGGGTGCCACCGTTCGAGGTCGGTATCAGGTTGACGTAGGACTCGCGCACCACGCCGCCTTCCTCGGTCCAGGCGACCACCCAGGCGGCGCCTTCGCCCTCGGCGAAGCCGTCGTCGGCGCCGTTCGAGTATTGCGCGCCTTCGAACACCGGGATCAAGGTGTCGCCGCTCGAGCTTTGCGCCAGCATCTCGTTGAGGTAGCCGCGCAGGCCCTCGTCGTACTTCCAGGTCTGCACGTCGCCGCTCTTGGCGTTCGTCAACGTCACCGTCACGCCCGGCAGCAGCACCGCCTTCGAGCGCAGCAGGCGCGCCAGTTCGACCGCCGAGATCACCGGCGAATCAAAATATTTCGGGTTCGGCCAGGCGGTCACGCGGGTGCCGGACTTCTTGCCGTCGCGCGGCGCCGGGCGCGAGGTCAGCGGCTCGATCACGTCGCCATCGGCGAACACCATGTGGTGCAGGCCGTTGCCGTTGTCTTCCTTGCGCCACACCGTGATTTCGAGGCGCGACGACAGCGCGTTGGTGACCGACACGCCGACCCCGTGCAGGCCGCCCGAAAACGCGTAGGCGCCGCCGGAGCCCTTGTCGAACTTGCCGCCGGCGTGCAGCCGGGTGAAGACGATTTCGACGGTGGGCACGTTTTCTTCCGGATGCAGTCCAACCGGGATGCCGCGGCCGTCGTCTTCGACCGTGATCGAGCCGTCGCCGTTGATGGTCACGCCGATGTTGCTGCAATGGCCGCCGAGCGCCTCATCGGAGGCGTTGTCGATCACTTCCTGGATGATGTGCAGGGGATTTTCGGTGCGGGTGTACATGCCCGGACGCTGCTTGACGGGCTCGAGTCCCTTGAGGACGCGGATCGATGATTCGCTGTAGTCGGATGCGGGTTTTTTAGTGGCCATACGGGTTTTCATTTATGCGGATGCCTGCGCATTCTATCTTGTCGGACGGAAAAGGAAGCGCTTTGCCGCAGAATGATTCTGCTTGCCAGTGGGCGCGATTGTGGTTAGATTCGTAGCGCGGGCCGGCGCTCTGTCCGCGTGGTCGATTTCCCGATGCGAAAAATGCATGCTCCAAAATATCCGTTTGCGGTGCGCCTGATCGGCTTTGGCGCCGTCGAAGCGGCCCAGTTGTGCGCGGCGCTGACACAGGCGCCGGCGGGCGGGCCGGCGTATTTTTGCCTGCTCGACGACAGTTTGCAAGAGCCCGACCTGTATATCGCCAATGCCGACGACCTGGCGTCGCTGGCCACGCTGTCGGGCGCCAACCCGACCGACATCACGCCGGCGCTGCTGATCGGGGCGGCGGCGCCGGCGCTGCCGTTCGCCCAGCTGGGCCGTCCGCTGGCCACGCCGCTCCTGCACCAGGCGCTCGCCGCGCTGGTCCGCCAGCGCGCGCATGCGCTGGCGCAGCTGAGCGCGCGCGGCCTGCCGCCGCTGATCGAGCGGCGCCGCAATCCGCGCCTCGACATCGACCTGACCGATCCGGCCGCGCACCAGCAGCGCCGCCAGCAAGCGCCGGTCGGCGCCATCCTGATCGTCGACAAGGGCGGCGCCTTCCGCGACCATGTCGCCAAGGTGCTCGGCGCGCGCCGCCTGCCGGTCGAATGGACCGACAGCGCCGGCACCGCCGTGCGGCTGTGCGACGAGACGGCCGTCTCGGTACTGATGATCAACACGTCGACGCCGCGGGTCGACCCGTACCGGCTGTGCGCCGACGTCAAGCAGCTGCCGGCGGCCGAGCGCACCGCGGTGGTGTTCCTGGTCGGGCGCAGCTTCCCGTACGACGCGCCCCGCGCGCGCGCGGCCGGCGTGCGCGGCCTGCTCGACAAGCCGGTCGCCGACCGCCACCTGTACTGCGCCATCAAGAAGCTGATGTCGCTGCCGTAGGCGCGCCCGCGCCCCAATTCGGGGTCAGTGCCGGCATTCAGACACAGGCCCAGCAATAACATTTCGAACAATTCGGGGTC
>JARXKM010000329.1:0-2419 GCA_030272785.1 Pseudomonadota bacterium | reverse complement strand
CAATTCGGGGTCAGTGCCGGCATTCAGACACAGGCTCAGCAATAACACGCAGGCACCGACAAATTCCCGTGGCGCACGCGTCCAGAACCCGCGGAAAAGTTCGGCGTGCTCAGGTCCGGTGACGTGGAGCGCCGCGCCGCAGCGCAACGACGGTCGGGTGCCGGCCATTCTGGATTGTTACAAATTTGAATCGTGCGTCACGGCAGCGGGTCTATAGTTGACCCATGCCAGACACCGACAAGCCCGATTCACCCGGCACCGACCGGCGCAGCAAGCAGGATGCCGACGGCAGCCCAGAACGGGTGCCGGACCGCCGCGGCCGCGCCGACGGCAGTGCGCGCGGCGACGGAATTCCGCGCTACCAGCGCAGCAACGACACACCGCTGGCGCTGGCGGGCCGGGTGCTGTCGTCGCGCTGGCGCGCAGTGCGCGACCGCTTCAGCCGCGACTTCATGCGCCGCACCTTGCGCATCGGTGTGTCGGCGCGCATCTTCCATCCCGAGCCGGGTTCGACCGGCCTGCGCTCGAAGAATCTGCAATACCTTGAGGAATCGATCGCCCAGTGGGTCATGTCGCGCGACGTGCTGGTGTTCATGGTGCCCACCGTCAACACCAATGGCCTGCTGCATCCCAGCAACATCACCTTGCGCCATTACGCGCGCCACCTCGACGGCCTGGTGCTGCAGGGTGGCGCCGACGTTTCGCCGCAGACCTATTCGGAAACGGCCACCCGACCCGAATGGGGCGGCGACCGCGCGCGCGACCTGTACGAGCTCGAGCTGCTGCACGAATTCGTCGAGGCCGGCAAGCCAGTGCTCGGCATCTGCCGCGGCTGCCAGCTGATCAACGTGGCCTTCGGCGGCAGCCTGTACCAGGACGTCGCCACCAACCTGCCGGACGCGCTGGCCCACGTGCACACCGATTACGACGCGCACCGCCACGCGATCGTGTTCCCGCCCGGCTCTTCGCTGGGCAAGCTGTTCCCCGGCGATAAACGCCCGGTGGTCAATTCGATCCACCACCAGGCGGTCAAGGAGCTGGGGCGCGACATCACCGTCGAGGCGATGTCGGACCCGGACGGCATCGTCGAGGCGATCCGCTACCAGCGCGCCGATTTCGTCATGGGATTGCAGTGGCATCCCGAATTTCACCGCGCCGGCGGTCACGAACTGCTCGACTGCACGCCGATCCTCGACGAATTCCTGCGCGCCGCGCGCGATACCCGCTTCTAAACACCACGCGCTGGCGCCGCTGATCGCAACCTTGCGGTCTACGGGCGTGGATTGGGATAGCTCACGATGATCGCCAGCGGCTCCTTGCCAAGCTGCTTGATCCCGACAGTGGCTCCTTTGTAGAGGTAGGCGGCCATGCCGGGCGCGAGACGTTGGGTAACGCCATCGGCAGTGACGTCGCCGTCGCCGGAGAGAACGTAGTACACCTCATCGTGGTCGATCCGGTGTAGCCCGATCGCGGCATCCGCATGCAGAACACGTTTGCGAAATTCCATCGAGCGGGGCGCGGGGGCTGCGTCGCTGAGGCGGTAGGCCGTCGACATGCCGATCGCGCCGTGGGGCGGCGGCTCATCGCGTTTCACGTCCTCCTCGCGGACGATCACCATCGCCGGTGCTGCAGCGAGCAATAGAATAGCCAAGATCATTGAGTGCACTCCGATTATTGTTCACCATAACATCGCTTGGACAGTATGACGCGTAGATGCTGCACGTGCGGCAACCGGCGCTCTTGGCCACAGTCGCTTAACCGGCGCTGCGAAAACGCCGGATCGCGGCGTCGACGATCGCCTCGCAGCTGCCCTGGGTGGCGTATTGCTGGCGCAGGTAGTTGGCGTCGCTGGCGCCGTTGGCGGCATCGCGCAGGTGGCGCAGCGCCATCGTGCTGCCGAGCGCTTCGCCGTGCGGCTCCATCGCCGCCAGCGAGGCCAGGATGTCGTCGCGCAGCGACACCGTCTGGTAGGTTTTCGGATGGGTGATGGCGCCGTCCAGCCCGAAGCGGCAGGCCTGGAAGCGGTTATAGTTGTAGACCAGGTAGTCGTCCTCGAGCGGCGGCGGTTCGCGCCGTTCCAGCAGGTGCCGGCACAGCGCCTGCAGGTAGCCGGCCAGCGCGGCCGCCCGCTCGACCGTCAGCGGCGTGTCGCACACGCGCAGCTCGATGGTGCCGTATTCGGGCTTGGGCCGGATGTCCCAGTAAAAATCCTTCATGCTCTTGATGATCCCGGTCGCCTCCATCTTGGCGTAGTAGACGTTGGCGAAATCGTCCCAGCTGAGGGTGAACGGCGCGCGTCCGCTCATCGGGAAGGCGAACACCGAATTCAGGCGCGCCGAATCGAACAGGGTGTCGCGCCCCTGCACGAACGGCGACGAGGCCGACAGCGCGATGAAGTGCGGCACGTAGCGCGACAGCG
>JARXKM010000038.1 GCA_030272785.1 Pseudomonadota bacterium | reverse complement strand
GCTTCGTCAACGGCAAGGAGCTGTACGTCGAAGCGAACCCGGCGCCACGCTAGTCGCGTCGCGCGCTTGCTGGGGCCGGCACGGTGCGCCAACCCGCGGTCCAGGCAGGTGATCGGCGCGCGGCGACTGCCTCGTTTTCGCTCGAAATGCCTCGTTTTGCCTCGCGGCTTGGCCGCCGGGAGGCCAGTTCTCATAGGGGACGCGCGGCGATCGGTCGGAAAAGCGCGAGACAAAACGAGGCAAAGCGTGCAAAAACGAGGCGTTCTGCCCGCCGCCCCCCTCCCCCGCGCTGTCCGGCTTACACCATGTCGCGCCGGCGCCACACCGCCGATCCGATGCCGCGTGCCGACTCGCGCGGCAGCGCGCGCCGCCGCCGCCGCCGCGCGCGTATGATGGCAGCAGCATCACAGCCCTTGTGATCCCCCGAAGGAGTTCGCCCATGGATCGCCGCGCCGTATGGACCGCGCTCGCCCTTGCCTGCCTGCTGTTGGGCGCCTGCAAGGACAAGCGCGATCCGCTCAAGCCGACCGTCGCCACGCCGGCTGCTGTTGTAGCCGCAGCCCCCGCAGCGCCCGCCTGAGCGCGCGCTGGCGGTTTCAGCACCGGTCGGCGCGCGACAGGGTAAACTGTTGCCCGTCCTCTTACATTGCAAGGTGCTGCCCATGTCGTTTGCTTCCCTCGGTCTGATCGATCCGCTCGTGCGCACGCTGGACGCGCTTGGCTACCAGGCGCCCACCCCGGTGCAGGCGCAGGCCATCCCGGCCGTGCTGGCCGGGCGCGACGTCATGGCCGCGGCCCAGACCGGCACCGGCAAGACCGCCGGCTTCGCCCTGCCGATCCTGCAGCAACTGACCATGGCCGGCCAGGTCGCGCCCAATTCGGTGCGCGCGCTGATACTGGTGCCGACCCGCGAACTGGCCGAGCAGGTGCACCAGAGCTTCCTCGCCTATGGCGCCGGCCTGCCGCTGCGCACCCACGTCGCCTATGGTGGAGTCAGCATCAATCCGCAGATGATGAAGCTGCGCAAGGGCCTCGACCTGCTGGTAGCCACCCCCGGCCGCCTGCTCGACCTGTACAGCCAGAACGCGGTCAAGTTCGACCAGCTGCAGACCCTGGTGCTCGACGAAGCGGACCGCATGCTCGACCTGGGCTTTTCGCGCGAGCTCAACGCCGTGTTCGCCGCGCTGCCGGCGCGCCGCCAGACCTTGCTGTTCTCGGCCACCTTTTCCGACCAGATCCGCGCGCTGGCCGCCACGCTGCTGAACGATCCGCTGAGCATCGAGGTGAGCCCGCGCAACACGACGGTGAAGGCGATCGCCCAGTGGATCGTGCCGGTCGACAAGAAGCGCAAGCCCGAGCTGTTCATGCACCTGCTCAAGCAGCGGCGCTGGGGCCAGGTGCTGGTGTTCGTCAAGACGCGCAAGGGCGTCGACGCGCTGGTCGACACGCTCGAGGCGCACGGCATCAGCGCCGACGCCATCCACGGCGACAAGCCGCAGCCGGCGCGCCTGCGCGCGCTCGAGCGCTTCAAGGCCGGCCACGCCAAGATCCTGGTCGCCACCGACGTCGCCGCGCGCGGGCTCGACATCGACGACCTGCCGCTGGTGGTCAATTTCGACCTGCCGATCGTCGCCGAAGACTATATCCACCGCACCGGCCGCACCGGCCGCGCCGGCGCCTCCGGCGAAGCCGTGTCGCTGGTGTGCGCCGACGAGGTGGTGCAACTGGCGGCGATCGAAGTGCTGACCGGGCAGATGCTCGAGCGCATCGACCAGCCCGGCTTCGAGCCGGATCACCGGGTGCCGCTGACGAACACCCGCGGCGAACAGGTCAGGAAGCCGAAGAAGCCGAAAAAGCCCAAGGGCGACGCCGCCGTCTCGAGCATCGACGTGCGCTTTCGCCCCCGTTAGCCCTGCAATCTAGTTGCGGCAGCAACATAGTTGCGGTAATTGCCGTATTTATGGCGAACCGGCCGCGTCGCCACCTATAATATGCATGGAGCCCGCGCCGCGGGATGTGCCGCAACTTGAATTGACCTCGATGATCCGCCCTATGCCCTATGTCGCAACGCCACAGCTGAACGTGAACGCGCTTAAGGCCAGCTGTGCCGGCTGCAGCATGCACCAGTTATGCCTGCCGATGGGACTCGACGATGCCGACATCGTGCGCCTCGACGAAGTGATCGGCCGCCGCCGCCGGCTGCTGCGCGACGAGCGCCTCTACCAGATGGGCGAGCCGTTTCGCAACCTGTACGCGATCCGCTTCGGCCACTTCAAGACGTACCAGGTCAACGCCGCCGGCGAACAGCAGATCACCGGCTTCCAGATGGCCGGCGAGCTGCTCGGCATGGACGCCATCAGCGGCGACCGCCACCACTGCGACGCGGTGGCGCTGGAAGACGGCGAAGTGTGCGAGATCCCGTTTTCCGGCCTCGAAGAGCTGTTCGGCCACGTGCCGGCGCTGCTGCGCCATTTTCACCGCATCATGAGCCAGGAAATCACCCGCGAGCAGAACGTCATGCTATTGCTGGGCAACATGCGCGCCGAACAGCGCTTCGCCGTCTTCCTCATCAACCTGTCCTCGCGCTACGCCGCGCGCGGCTACTCGTCGACCAGTTTCCAGCTGCGCATGTCGCGCGAGGACATCGGCAACTACCTCGGCCTGACCATCGAAAGCATCAGCCGCCTGCTGTCGCGTTTCAAGAAGCAAGGCCTGCTGACGGTCGACAAGCGCGAAGTGACGCTGCTGCAGCCGGTGCTGCTCAAGGCCATGGCCGCCGGCACCGAGCAGTGCAACCCGATGACGTAATCGCCAGACGCAGCCGCCGAGGCCCGATTTTGCTTCAGGCGTCGAGGAGTCGGCGTCGAGGGGTCAGACCCGATTTTGCTTTTAAGGGGTCTGACCCCGGTTTTTTGGCCACCGGTCTGGCCCTTACCTGTGTGCTCGCACACCACCTCCACCGGGGTCAGACCCCAACAGAAAAATCGGGTCTGACCCCTCGGCCTGCCCGCTCGCCCGCGGCCCCTCCGCTCGCCTCAAAATGGCGGCTGGTCTGCCGCCGGCACCACGATCAGGTAGCACGTCAGCATGCTGGCCAGCGCGCACAGGCTCCAGAACAGGAAGAAGCCGATCGTGTAGACCGCCTGCGCCGACAAGCCCGCGCCGCCCAGGTGCGCCAGCTCTTCCGGATCGAACAACGAAAAGAACACCCCCTCGGCCAGCGCCGCGGCCAGGAACGACGGCCACAATACCGTCATCGCGATCCGTGTCATGTGCGGCCCCTCATTTGGCGTCCGCGCGGATCTCGAGCGTGTGCTGGCGCGGCCAGCTCCAGCTGCGCGCCAGCCGCCATTCGCGCTGCGGGCCTTCCACCACCACCTGCCAGTGCGCCCGTTCGAGCATCGGCATCGGCACCGAAAAACGCCCCGCCGCATCCGGCTGCACCAGCAGCTGCAGGTCCTTGGCCGGCTGGGTCGGATGCGCCAGGTAGATGTGCAGCGGCGCGGCCAGCGGCTTGCCGGCGCCTTGCATGCTGCCGCTCAGCGTGGCGCTGGCAGGATCGTACTGCACCTCGAACGCCAGCGCCAGCGCCGACGCCACGCGGTCGCGCCGCAGGTCCTGGTTGATCGCCTTGCCCTGCGCGTAATAGTCGTCCACCACCATCGCGTCCGGCCGCGTCACGGCCAGGTAGGCGGCGAAGCTGCCGCCGACGATCACGGCGGCCGGGCCGAACATCAGCAGCCATGGCCAGCGATGCTTGTACCAGGGGCCGGCGCCGGCTCCTGCGAATGTGGGTGATGCAGCGGGTGATGCAGCGTGCATGTCAGTCTCCTTGGCCATTATCTCGGCACGATGAATACGGCTTTTTCCTCGACCCGCAGCGACGGGTCGTCGGTCGCCGTCAGTTCGAACTCGATCTTGTTCGAGCCAGTCCTGGCGGCCGCGCGCGGCACCCGCACCCGCACCGGCACGGCGCGCGCGCTGGCCCCTTCGAGCGTCGCCGTGGCCGGCGTGGCCAGGCTGATCAACGGCAGGCCCTTCACCACGATGCGGAAGGTGTGCGCCGTTTCGGCGGTGTTCATCACCTGCAGGCGGTAGACGTTTTCGATCAGCCCGTCTTCCACCTCGCGGCCCATCGCGCCGCGGTCGCGGATCACGTCGAGCTTGAGCGGGGTGCGCAGCGTCAGCGCCACGCCGAACGCGGCGACGATCAGCCCGAGCAGCGCGGTGTACAGCAGCACGCGCGGTCGCAGCACGCGCGCGCGCACCTGCGCCAGGCTCCAGCCTTCGGCCATCGCATGCTCGGTCGAATAGCGGATCAGCCCGGGCGGCAGGTCGATCTTGGCCATCACCGTGTTGCAGGCGTCGACGCAGGCGGCGCAGCCGATGCATTCGTACTGCAGGCCGTTGCGGATGTCGATGCCGGTCGGGCACACCTGCACGCACAGGTTGCAGTCGATGCAGTCGCCGGTGCTTTTCGGCGCCGCCACCGCCGCCGCAGCAGCAGCGGCAGCGCTGCTGCGCGCGGCGAGCGGGCCGCGCGGTTCGCCGCGCGCCACATCGTAGGTGATGATCAGGGTGTCCTTGTCGAACATCGAACTCTGGAAGCGCGCGTACGGGCACATGTACTTGCACACCTGCTCGCGCAGCCAGCCGGCGTTGCCGTAGGTGGCCAGCGCGTAGAACAGGATCCAGAACGTCTCCCACGGACCGAGGCTGAAGGCGGCCATTTCGCCCATCAGGCTTGATACGGGCGTGAAGTAGCCGACGAAACTGAAGCCGGTCCACAGCGCCACCGCGAACCAGGCGGCGTGCTTGGCGCTCTTGCGCAGCACCTTGTCGAGCGTCCACGGCTGGCGGTCGAGCCGGATGCGGGCGCTGCGCGCGCCCTCGATGCGCCGCTCGATCCACATGAAGATTTCGGTGTACACCGTCTGCGGACAGGCAAAGCCGCACCACACCCGCCCGGCCACCGCGGTGACCAGAAACAGCGCGTAGGCGCACACGATCAGCAGCGCGGCCAGGTAGATGAAGTCCTGCGGCCACAGCACCACGCCAAAGATGTAGAACTTGCGCGCGCCAAGGTCGAACAGCACCGCCTGGCGGCCGTTCCAGTTCAGCCACGGCAGGCCGTAGAAGACGATCTGGGTCAGCCACACGCAGGCCCAGCGCAGCGTCGCATAGCGCCCCTTCGCTTCGCGCGGATAGATTTCCTCGCGCGCGGCGTACATCTTGATCACCGCTTCGCGCGGGGGCGCGGCGTCACTCATTTTGGCGCGCCCTGCACCGCCGGCTGGTTCGACAGGCTCCACACGTAGGCGGCCAGCAGGTGCACCTTCTTCTCGCCGAGGAACTCGTCGAACGCCGGCATGCGGTTGTTGCGGCCCTTGTTGATCGTCTCGGTGATGGTGTCGACGCTGCCGCCGTACAGCCAGACCTTGTCCGACAGGTTCGGCGCGCCCAGCGCCTGGTTGCCGTGGCCGTCGGCGCCGTGGCAGGCGGCGCAGGCGGCGAACTTCGGCTTGCCGAAGGCGACCTTGATCGGATCGGTGGTCAGGTCCGACAGGCTGCGCACGTAATGGGCGACCGCTTCGACGTCCTTGTCCGAGCCGAGCGCGGCGCCCATCGGCGGCATCTGGCCGTTACGCCCGTGCAGGATGGTGGTCTTGATGGTGGCCGGGTCGCCGCCGTACAGCCAGTCGTTGTCGGTCAGGTTGGGAAAACCCTTGTTGCCGCGCGCATCCGAGCCATGGCACTGCGCGCAGTAGGTCAGGAACAGCCGCTCGCCGATCGCGTGCGCCTGCGGGTCCGCCGCCACCGCTTTCAGGTCCTGCTGCGCGTACTTGTCGAACAGCGGGCCGTAGTCGGCTTCGGCCTTCTTCAACTCGGCCTGGTACTGGCCCGACGATTTCCAGCCCAGCTGGCCGGCGTAGCTGCCCAGCCCCGGATACAGCGCCAGGTAGATCAGCGCGAACACGATGGTGATGTAGAACAGCCACATCCACCAGCGCGGCATCGGCGTATTCAGTTCGGTCAGGTCGCCGTCCCACACGTGGCCAGTGGTGCCGTGATCGGCCGGCTTGCCGTCGGCGGCCACCTTGACCCGGTGCATCGACTGCGAATACAGCAGCAGGCCGCAGCCGGCGATCGACAGCAGCGTGATGACGCTGATGTAGTAGTCCCAGAAGACGTTGAAGAAGTCAGCCATGTTCGAACTCCTCGTCGTCGGCGAACGGCAGTTGCGCCGCCTGTGCGAAGTCGGCGTCGCGCTTGACCCAGAAGGTCCACACCAGGATGGCGACGAAGGTGGCGAAGCTGATCACCGTCATCACGCTGCTGGCACTGTCAAAAATATGTTCGATAGCCATCTCAGTTCCTTGTCTTGATCAGCGTGCCCAGTCCTTGCAGGTAGGCGATCAGCGCATCCTGCTCGGTCTTGTCGGCCAGGGTGGCCGGTGCGTCCTTGATCTCCTGCTCGCTGTACGGTACCGACAGGCGCTGCAGCGCGCGCATCTTCGGCACCACCTCGTCGGGCACCAGCTTGGTCTTCGCCAGCCACGGGTAGTTCGGCATGTTCGACTCCGGCACCAGGTCGCGCGGATTGTCCAGGTGGGTGCGGTGCCACTCGTCGCTGTAGCGCCCGCCGACCCGCGCCAGGTCGGGACCGGTGCGCTTCGAGCCCCACTGGAACGGCCGGTCGTAGACGAATTCGCCGGCCACCGAATAGTGGCCATAGCGCTCGGTCTCGGCGCGGAACGGCCGGATCATCTGCGAATGGCAGTTGTAGCAGCCTTCGCGCACGTAGATGTCACGCCCGGTCAGGCGCAGCGCCGAATACGGCTTCAGGCCGGCGATCGGCTCGGTGGTCGACTTCTGGAAGAACAGCGGGACGATCTCGACCAGCCCGCCGATCGAAATGACCAGCAGCACCAGCCCGATCATCAGCCACGGATTCTTCTCGATCCATTCATGCGAAAACTTCATTGGCGGCTCCAGTGTGATGTGCGGGGATAAGGGACGGGATGCGCGGATCGACCGCGACGGTGTTGCGCATCGTCATAAAGGTGTTGTAAGCCATCATCAGCATGCCCGACAGGTACAGCAGGCCGCCGCTGAAACGGATCACGTAATACGGGAACGTCGCCTTGACGCCTTCGACGAAGGTGTAGGTCAAGGTGCCGTCGGCGTTGACCGCGCGCCACATCAGGCCCTGCATCACGCCGGCGATCCACATCGAGGCGATGTACAGCACGATGCCGATGGTGGCGACCCAGAAGTGGGTGTCGATCAGGCGTACGCTCCACATTTCCTTCTTGCCCGACATGCGCGGCACCAGGTAGTAGATCGAGCCCATCGTGATGAAACCAACCCAGCCCAAGGCGCCCGCGTGCACGTGGGCGATGCCCCAGTCGGTGTAGTGCGACAGCGAGTTGATGGTCTTGATCGACATCATCGGACCTTCGAAGGTGGCCATGCCGTAGAACGACAGCGAGACGATCAAAAATTTCAGGATCGGGTCGGAACGCAGCTTGTGCCAGGCGCCCGACAAGGTCATCACGCCGTTGATCATGCCGCCCCACGACGGCGCCAGCAGGATCAGGGAAAACACCATGCCGATCGACTGGGTCCAGTCGGGCAGCGCGGTGTAGTGCAGGTGGTGCGGGCCGGCCCACATGTAGGTGAAGATCAGCGCCCAGAAGTGGACGATCGACAGGCGGTACGAGTAGACCGGGCGCTCGGCCTGTTTCGGGATGAAGTAGTAGACCATGCCGAGGTAGCCGGCGGTGAGGATGAAGCCGACCGCGTTGTGGCCGTACCACCACTGGATCATCGCGTCCTGCACGCCCGAATAGGCGGAGTACGACTTGAACGGCGAGGCAGGCATGCTGGCGCCGTTGACGATGTGCAGGATGGCGACGGCGACGATGTAGGCGCCGAAGAACCAGTTGGCGACGTAGATGTGCTCGACCTTGCGCTTGACGATGGTGCCGAAGAAGACGATCGCGTAGACCACCCACACCACCGCGATCAGGATCGTGATCGGCCATTCCAGCTCGGCGTACTCCTTGCCGCGCGTCAGGCCCATCGGCAAGGTGATCACCGCGGCGATCAGCACCGCCTGCCAGCCCCAGAACGTGAAGGCGGCCAGCTTGTCGGAAAACAGCCGTACCTGGCAGGTGCGCTGAACCACATAGTACGAGGTGGCGAACAGGCCGCAGATGCCGAACGCGAAGATGACGGCGTTGGTGTGCAGCGGCCGCAGGCGCCCGTAGGTCAGCCAGGGCACGTCGAAATTGAGCGCCGGCCAGGCCAGCTGCGCGGCGATGATGACGCCGACCAGCATGCCGATCACGCCCCACGCGACGGTGGCGATGGTGAACTGCTTGACCACCTTGTAGTTGTAATTCAGACCTGTGTCCACAAATGCTCTCCTGAGTATACTTCGATGACAGCAGCAGCTTAATTTTTTGCAAAGAAGAAATCTTTGATGTGAATCAAATTGGCCCGGATCTCGGCCTAACTTTCCGGCCGGTCCGTGGTCTGACCTAGGTCAGACCTCTGCACTCCTTGAGCGGCGGCTTGACCGGCGCGGTCGTCGTCCTGCAGCACATGCTGGGCCGGGCCTTCGAGGTCGTCGAACTGGCCGCTGTCGGCGGCGCCGAAAAACAGCCAGATGGCCAGCGCCACCAGGCAAAGGCTGAGCGGGATGAGCAGGAACAGCGCTTCCATTTATTCGGTCCCTGCGCGCAGGCGCAGCGCATTGACCACCACCACGGCCGAACTGAGCGACATGCCGATGCCCGACATCCACGGGTTCAGCAGGCCGAAGGCGGCCGCCGGAATGGCGCACAGGTTGTACAGCGTGGCCCAGGCCAGGTTCTGGCGGATCACCGCCAAGGTGCGCGCCGCCGTGACGGCGCAGGCGTCGAGCGCATCGAGGCGGTTCGACAGCAGCACGCAGTCGGCGTGCATGCGCGCCAGGTCGCTGCCGCCACCCATCGCGAACGACACGTCGGCCGCGCGCAGCACCGCCGCGTCGTTGACGCCGTCGCCGACCATCGCCACGACCGCGCCGCGCGCCTGCAGCGCCTGCACGAAGGCGAGCTTGTGCTCCGGCATCTGGTCGCCCAGCGCGCGCTCGATGCCCAGCTGGGCGGCGACGCGCGCGGTCACCGCCTGCGCGTCGCCCGACAGCAGGATCACCTGCATGCCGCGGCGGCGAAAGCGCTCCACCACTTCCTGCGCGTCGTCGCGCAGGGCGTCGGCCAGTTCGAAGCGCGCCAGCAGCGCGGCCGGGCCGGCCAGGTAGACCTCGGTGAGGGCGTCGCCGGCGCCGATCCCGGCAGCGCCGTCAAGCCCGGGCACGACGCCGGCAAAGGCGGCGCTGCCGAGCCGGTACTGCACGCCGTCGACCAGTCCCTCGATGCCCTGCCCTGCCACATGGCGCAGCGCGTGGGCGGCGCGCGGGCCGGCGTCGGCGGCGCCGGCGGCGTCGCGCAGGGCGACGCCGAGCGGATGGGTGCTCGACTGCTCCAGCGCGGCGGCGATCGCCAGGCAGTCGGCGCGTGCCAGGCGGCCCAGCGTGTGGACCGCGCGCAGCACCGGCTTGCCGTGCGTGAGCGTGCCGGTCTTGTCGAACACGATGTGGGTGGCGCGGTGCAGCGTTTCGAGCACGTGCGGCTGCACCACCAGCACGCCGCGCCGCACCAGCCGGTCGGTGGCCGCCGCCAGCGCGGTCGGCGTAGCCAGCGACAGCGCGCACGGGCACGACACAACCAGCACCGCGATCGCCACCTGCCACGCGCGCGCCGGATCGGTCAGCTGCCAGTACGCGAACACGATCGCCGTCAGCAGCAGCAGCGCCAGCACGAACCAGCCGGCCACCTTGTCGGCCCACAGCGCGATGCGCGGCTTGCCGTGGCCGGCCCGCTCGACCAGCTTGACCAGCAGCGCCAAGGTGCTGTCCTGCGCCGCGCGGGTGACCCGCAGCACGATCGGCTGGCCGGCGTTGACGGCGCCGCCGGGCAGCGCGTCGCCCGGCGCGCGCGGCTGGGCGCGGCTCTCGCCGGTCAGCAAGGCCAGGTCGACGTCGGTGGCGCCTTCGACGATGATGCCGTCGGCGGCGATCGCCTCGCCCGGGCGCACCAGGATGGTGTCGCCGGCGCACAGCTGGCCGGCCGCCACCAGTTCGGTGGCGCGGCTGGCGGGATAGCCGGCCATGCGCGCGGCCGCCGCCGGCAGCGCGTGGCGCAGCCGATCGAGCGCGCGCGCGGCGCTGCGGCGCGCCGACAGCTCGAGATAGCGGCTGCCCAGCAGCAGGAAGATGAACATCGTGATCGAGTCGAAATAGACGTCGCCGTGGCCGCGCAGCAGCGCCGCCACGCTGCCGCCGAACGCGGCGCCGATGCCGAGCGCGACCGGCAGGTCCATGCCGGGCGCGCGCAGCTTCAGGCCCTGCCAGGCGCCGCGCCAGAACGGCTGCGCCGAATACAGCACCGCCGGCAACGTCAGCAGCAGGGACGACCACTGCATCAGCGCCGTCATGTCGGCGTCCATGGTGCCGTCGGTGGCCAGGTAGACCGGCAAGGCGTACATCATCACCTGCATCATCGACAGGCCGGCGATGAACAGCTGGCGGAACAGCTTCTTGCGTTCGCGCTCGAGCTGCTCGCCGTGGCGCACCGGGTCGAACGGATAGGCCGCGTAGCCGATCTCGCGCAAGGTGCGCAGGATCACGCTGGGGCGGCACTGCGCCGGCGACCAGCTCACCTTGAGGCGACCGGTGGCGACGTTCATGTCGGCGCCGCGCATGCCGGGCAGGCTGCGCAGGCGCCGCTCGATCAGCCACACGCAGGCGGCGCAGCGGATGCCGTCGACCGCGTACAGCGCTTCGCAGGCCTCGCCTTGCCCGGCGGCGTCGGCGGCGTCGGCCGAGTCATACAGCGCCAGTTCGGGCGGCGCCAGCGCGGCCAGGTCGCTGGTGGCGGCGTATTCGGTGCGGCTGCTGTAGTAGTCGGCGAAGCCGCTGGCGACGATCGAGCCGGCCACCGCGGCGCAGCCGGGGCAGCACATCGGCCGCGCGGCGCCGTCGATGGCGACCGACCAGGCGGCGCCGGCCGGCACCGGCAGGCCGCAATGGAAGCAGGCGCACGGCGCCAGCACCGCGTTCACCGCAGCGCTCCCGGCGCGGCCAGGCACAGCGCGTCGAGCCAGCCGTGGCTGATGCCGCCGGCGGCACGCGCCAGGCCGAGCGCGCCGAAGCCGAGCACCAGCAGGCCGCAGGCGACGCGCACCGCGCGGCGCTGGATAAAGCGGCGCAGCGGCGCGCCCAGCATGCCCATCGACAGCAGCATCGGCAAGGTGCCCAGGCCGAACGCCAGCATCACCGCCGCGCCCGACAGAGGCGAGCCGGTCATCAGCGCCGTCAGCAGCACGCTGTAGACCATCCCGCACGGCAGCCAGCCCCACAGGGCGCCCATCGCCAGCAGCTTCCACGGCGCGTCGAGCGGCAGCAGGAAGCGCGTGACCGGCTCGATGCGGCGCCAGGCGTGCTGGCCGAATTGTTCGAGCCGCGCCAGACCGCGCCACGCATCCATCAGGTACAGGCCGAGCACCACCAGCATCAGGTTGGCCAGCCAGTAGCCGGCGCTCTGGATCGCCGCCAGGCCGGTGAGCGCGCGCGCGCCGCCGGCCAGGCCGCCGGCCAGCGCGCCGGCCACCGCATAGCTGGCGATGCGCCCGCTGTTGTAGGCCAGCACGCGCAGCAGCGTCTCGGCCGGCGCGCTGCGCAGTGTCACCACCGCGACCGGGAAGGCGCGCTGCGGCACCACCGAAAACGCGCTGACGATGCCGCCGCACATGCCGGCGCAATGGACGCTGCCGAGCAGGCCGACCATCGCTACCGGGATCAGGGCGACGACATTCATGGCGGCGCGTTCAAATGGTTTTCGAGTAGCGCGGCGCGGCCGGCTTCTCGTTCAGGTAGCGGTCGAACACCATGCAGATATTGCGGATCAGCAGGCGCCCCCTGAGCGTGACGCTGAGGTAATCGGCGCCGATGGTGAGCAGGCCCTCGTCGGCCAGCGCGTCCAGCTGCGCCATCTCGGGCGCGAAATAGTCGGCGAACACGATCGGGAAGGCCTGTTCGAGCGCGCCGATGGCCAGCTCGAAATGGCACATCAGCATCTGGATCACGCTGCGCCGCAACAGATCGTCCATCGACAGTGCGATGCCGCGCTCGATCGGCAGTTCGTTGTTGTCGAGCCGTTCGTAGTACGCCTCGAGCGTCTTGACGTTCTGGCTGTAGGTGGCGCCGACGGCGCCGATGGCCGACACGCCGCACGCCACCAGGTCGGCGTCGGCGTGCGTCGAATAGCCCTGGAAATTGCGGTGCAGCCGGCCCTGGCGCTGCGCCACGGCCAGGTCGTCGGTCGGCTTGGCGAAATGGTCCATGCCGATGTAGACGTAGCCGGCCTCGGTGAGGCGGCGGATGCACAGCGCCAGCATATCGAGCTTGGCGTCGGCGCCGGGCAGGTCGGCGTCGGCGATGCGGCGCTGCGGCTTGAACAGGTGCGGCAGGTGGGCGTAATTGTAGATGGCGATGCGGTCCGGGTCGGCCAGGATCACCTTCGCCAGGGTCTGCGCGATGCTCATCACGGTCTGCTTGGGCAGGCCGTAGATCAGGTCGATCGAGACCGAGCGGAAGAGCGCCGCGCGCGCCGCGTCGATGATGGCCTGGGTGTCGGCCTCGGGCTGGATGCGGTTGACCGCCTGCTGGACCGCCGCGTCGTAATCCTGCACTCCCAGGCTGATGCGGTTGAAGCCCTGGCGGCGCAGGCTGAACACGCGCTCGCGCGACACCGTGCGCGGATCGACCTCGATCGAATATTCGCCCACCGTGTCGGGCGCGAACTGGAACTTGCGGTGCAGGTGCGCCATCAGGTCGTCCATTTGCGCGTCCGACAGGTAGGTCGGGGTGCCGCCGCCCAAGTGCAGCTGCTCGACCTGGTTGATGCCGGCAAACAGCATCGCCTGCATGTCGATCTCGCGCTTCAGGTAGCTCAGGTAGACGGTAGCCTTGTCGCGCTGCCTGGTGACGATCTTGTTGCAGGCGCAGTAGTAGCAGACGGTGTCGCAAAACGGAATGTGCAGGTAGACCGACAGCGGCTTGGCGCCGCCGCGCGTGCGCACGCCGGCCACCGCCTGCAGGTAGTCGCGGTAGCCGAAGGCGCTGGTGAAGCGGTCGGCAGTCGGGTACGAGGTGTAGCGCGGCCCCGGCTTGCTCAGTTTGCGCACCAGCTGGGCGTCGAACTGGACCATCGGCGCGACCGACGCGGGTATTGCGGATGACATGGATTAGCTCCGGCTGCCGGCCCTGCCCGGGCGTGGGCGATGGCCTGATGGGGGGCAAGTGTATTGATCGGCAGCTACTAAATCCTTGACGTGCATCAAAAATGGCGCCGAGCGCCCTGCCGCGCGCGCCTCGAGCTTGAATACCGACAGCGCCTGCGCCAGGCCGACCGCCTCGTCGGCCACGCTGGCGGTCGCCGCCGCCGACTGGCGCACCAGCGCCGCGTTCTGGCGCGTCAACTGGTCCAGTGCCGCCAGCGCCGCGTTGACCTGGCCGATCGCGCCGGTCTGCTCGACGCCGGCGCGCGCGATGTCGTGCATGATGACGGTGGCGTCGCGCACCGAGCCGACCGCCTGCGCCATGGTGGCGCCGGCGGCGTCGACCAGGGTGGTGCCGAGCTTGACCTGCTGCCCCGAGGCGTCGATCAGCAGCTTGATTTCCTTCGCCGCCAGCGCCGAACGCTGGGCCAGGTGGCGCACCTCGCCGGCGACGACGGCGAAGCCCCGGCCCTGTTCGCCGGCGCGCGCCGCCTCGACGGCGGCGTTGAGGGCGAGGATGTTGGTCTGGAAGGCGATGCCGTCGATCAGCGCGATGATGTCGGCGATGCGGTTGGCCGAGGCGCTGATCTGCGTCATCGTCTGGCCGACCCGCAGCACCGCGGCGCCGCCCTCGCCGGCCACCTGGGCGGCGCTCTCGACGAGCGCGTTGGCGCGCAGCGCGCCGGTGCTGTTGTCGCGCACGTTGGCCTCGAACTGCGCCATGCTGACGGCGGTCTGCTCCAGGTTGGCCGCCTGCGACTCGGTGCGTCCGGACAAGTCGCGGTTGCCGTCGGCGATCGCGCGCGACGACTGCTCGATGGCGCGCACGTTGGTGCGCACGTCGCCGATGATGGCGCGCAGGTTGATGGTGAGCTGGCGCAGTGCGCGCAGCAGCTGGCCGCCGCCGCCGACGCCGGCGACCGCGATCTGGGTCGACAGGTCGCCGCCGGCCAGCGCGCGCACCGCCTCGGTGGCCAGGCGCAGCGGCGCGACGACGGCGCGGCGCAGGCCGAACCAGCCGGCCAGCAGCAGCGCCAGCCCGGCCGCCGCGGCCAGCTGCAGCGCCATCTGGGCGGCGCAAGCGGCGAACGTCGCCAGCAGCAGCGCCAGCGGCGCCATCAGCAGCGCCAGGCGGGCGTCGAGCGAGACCTCGCGCAGCCGCGCCAGGCGGGCGCGCAGGCCGCGCCGTTCGGCTGCGCCGTGGCGGATCGCCAGGCCGCGCGCGCCCTCGCGCACCTGCCGGTAGACGTCGGCGGCGGCCTCGACCTGGGCGCGTTCAGGCCGGGTGCGCACCGACATGTAGCCGACGGTCGCGCCGTCCTCCTTGACCGGCGTGACGTTCGCCACCACCCAGTAGAAGTCGCCGTTCTTGCGGCGGTTCTTGACCAGCCCGGTCCACGGCAGGCCCGCGCCGAGCGACTGCCACAGGTCGGCGAATGCTGCCGGCGGCATGTCCGGATGGCGCACGATGTTGTGCGCCTTGCCGAGCAACTCTTCCTCGCCGAACCCGCTCACTTCGATGAAGCACGGGTTGACGTAGGTGATGCGGCCCTTCAGGTCGGTCGTCGACACGATCGACTGGCCGTCCCGCATCACATATTCGATCCCGCTGACGGGTAGGTTGCTGCGCACTGAATTCTCCTGATTCCCATAATGCAATTAATATTGATGTGCGGCAGTGTAGGCCAGGCAGCGGTGCGCATTCCTTGATATGCATCAAAACTTCCCTTGTCGCAAGCACTTGGGGCGGACGCGGTATAATCGCGGCAGTCATTGGGGAGTAGCCGCTCTTCTTCCGAAGAGGCTTGCGTCAACATACTTGGCCTTCGGGCCGTGGCGCAAGCGGTCGCACAGCTTGGCAAGACCTTTGATCATTTCGCCTCCGCGATGGCCGGGGATGCGTGGTGATCATTCGTCTTCATCCCGGCCTAGGAAAACCCCGCATGGAAGCTCTCTACATTTCAACCGGCGTTGTCGCCCTCGCCGAAATCGGCGACAAGACCCAGCTGCTCGCCTTCATCCTCGCCGCACGCTTCAAGAAACCGCTGCCGATCATCGCCGGCATCCTGTGCGCCACCCTGGTCAACCACGGGCTGGCCGGCGCGCTCGGCGCCTGGATCACCGCCACCATCAGCGCCGGCACCTTGCGCTGGATCCTCGGCGCCTCGTTCATCGGCATGGCCATCTGGACCCTGATTCCCGACCAGATCGAGGAAGAAGAGACGCACATCGCCAGCAAGCTCGGCGTATTCGGCGCCACCCTGGTGACGTTCTTCCTGGCCGAGATGGGCGACAAGACGCAGATCGCCACCATCGCGCTGGCCGCCCACTACGCCAGCCCGCTGCTGGTGGTGGCCGGCACCACGCTGGGCATGCTGATCGCCGACGTGCCGGCCGTGTTCATCGGTGACAAGCTGGCCTCGAAGATTCCGATGAAGCTGGTGCACGGCATCGCCGCCGCCATCTTCGCGGTGCTGGGCGCGGCGACCTTGTTCGGCGCCGGCGCCGGTTTCGGTTTCTGAGGCGCTGGTGACAACATGACGACAGCCGTGACGCGGAGCGATCGATGAGCACTGGCGGGAGCACACCGACCGAATTGGCGCGCGAGCCGCGCTCGCTGGCGCTACGCCGGCCGTTCCTGACCGCGTTCGCGCTGTCATTGGGCGCGGCGATTTCGCTCGGGCTGTCGCGCTTCTCCTACGCTTTGCTGCTGCCGCCGATGCGCGCCGACCTCGGCTGGTCGTACCTGATGTC
This sequence comes from Pseudomonadota bacterium, assembly GCA_030272785.1. GTDB lineage: Bacteria > Pseudomonadota > Gammaproteobacteria > Burkholderiales > Burkholderiaceae_D > JAFCUW01. Next base: position 10,138 of record JARXKM010000038.1, on the reverse strand, counting down.
CGGGTCGATGAACACGGCCAATGCCTTCGGCTATTTCATCGGTGCGCTGATCACCCCGGCGCTGATGCGGCGCTGTGGCGCGCAGCGCGCCCTGGTCGGCGGCGCGGTGCTGGCCGGCGTGTTCATGATGTTGTCCGGCCTGGTGGTGAGCGCCGAGCTGCTGCTCGCGCAGCGCGTGCTGGCCGGCATCGCGAGCGCCTTCATCTTCATTGCCGGCGGCGTGCTGGCGGCGCGGCTCAGTTTGCTGCATCCGCAGCGCGCCGGCCTGCTGATCGGCATCTATTACGGCGGCACGGGCGTCGGCATCGTGCTGTCGGCGCTGCTGGTGCCGCTCGCGCTGGCCGCGGCCGGCGCCCATGGCGCTGCGCATGCGTGGCAATCGGCGTGGGTCGCGCTCGGCGCCGTATGCCTGCTGGCGACCTTGGCGATGGCGCTGCCATCCGGCCACATCGACGGCGCGCCCTCGGCAGCCGGCGCGCACGGCGGTTTTCGGCTGCGGCCGTTCGGCTTCGGACTGGCCGGCTATTTCATGTTTGGCGTCGGCTACATCGGCTACATGACGTTCGTGATCGCCTTGCTGAAGGAGCAAGGGATGGGCGCCGGCACCATCACCTGGTTCTACTCAATGCTGGGCGTGGCGGTGATGGCGTCGTCGCGGATTTGGGCGCCGATGCTGGACCGCTACAAGGGCGGCCAGTCGATGGCGGTCCTGAATGGGCTGCTCGGCCTGGCGACCATGTTGCCGGCGTTGACGGCCGCACCGCCCCTCGTGTTCGCATCAGGCATGCTGTTTGGCGCGATTTTTCTCTCGGTGGTGGCCTCGACCACCGCGCTGGTGCGCCACAATGTGCCGCCGCATGCCTGGTCGTCCGGCATCAGCGCATTCACGACGGTGTTCGCCTTGGGGCAGATCATCGGCCCGGCCGTGATCGGATGGATCGCCGACGGCCCGGGCGGTTTGCAGCGCGGGCTGATCTATTCGGCAGTGGCACTGATGATCGGGGCGATGCTGGCGTCGCGGCAGCGGGCGTTGTAGTGCTTCGGCGACAGGACGCGCCACCTCGGCATCCGGCACCGCGTTCGATTGGCGCTCAGGTCAGCGACTTCATCAGTTGTTCGACCTGTTCGCACCGCTGCTCGGGAGAGCCGTCCGCCGCCAATTTGATCGTGATTTTCCGGCCATGCCGATCGACAATGACGTAAGTCTCGTCATCTTCGCGCTCTTTCGGGAAGAAACGAATGAAGAGATGCGCGCAGATCGTCGCTATCGCCAGGACGAGCACTTCGAATGCCAAGATTGCCAGATCATGGCCGACGTGTACACCTACCATTACACTTCCCTCCGGAGGCGATCGAAAATAACCGCCACTATCCAGAGTATAATCCCAATCAAGATGGCGCTGCGCTCTCCATCGAGCTGTGGAAAAAACGTTCTGCTCCCGGCGAGACTAAGATAAAGGCTAGCCGCCCAGCCCGCAAGACACATCCAAAGCGCGACGTTTGCACGCTGCGCCCATCGCGCATCTCGCCCACGAAACACGACGATATCGGCCGCTTGGACTATCGAGTTCCTTTCCGCTGCCGACATTTCCTTCGCATGCGTCATGGGCAGCATCATTCCCAGCGCCGCACCGCCGATCGTCGGACCGAAGAAGCCAACGGCGTCGGGATTGCGCAGGCTAGCGCGCACAACGAATTCAATGATTCCCATCAGGAAGGGAAAGAGCCAGATCAACGGTCGCATATTCTTGAGGTCAACGCGGGATTTTCAACATTTGATTAGAACCTGCATTGCTGCGCTCCGCAACCGCCCTCGCGGGTATGTGTTCACGGCCAGTAGCAAAGACATTGCAAACAACGCGATTCCGTAAATTCGCCATGCCAGGCGCAGGCATGATCTGAATCAACTACAAGTTGCAGCTCCCGCGCAACATTCCTCTCGGCATGTGATGCAGGCGGTTTTTGGTCGATACGTCCGACCGTGGAGAAGCACAATGCCGCATGCGACCTGGTTAGGCCAGACCACTTTTTGGAAGCGACTCACCCGGCAGCAGCCTACCCAATCGCAAACAACTTCAGCAGCGTCTGATACAGGCTCTTCCCACAGCTCATCCCAGCGGCAACCGCAAGCGCATGGTGCCCTCCTCCGGCGCCGGCGTGACCTCGAAGCCGAGCCCCTTGACCAGCCGGATCACGCGGGTATTCTGCGGCAGCGCCTCGCCGACGATCTCGCGCGTGCCGCGCGAACGGCAGTAGGCGATCAGCTTTTGCATCAGCAGCTTGCCCAGCCCTTGCCCCTTCAGGTCGGAGCGCACCGTCACCGCGAATTCGGCCGACACATTATCCGGATCGGTCACCACCCTGCCCACGCCTAGCGTCTCCGGCTGACCATCGGCGCCCGCGCGGGTGGCGATGAAGGCCATCTCGCGGTCGTAGTCGATCTGGGTGAAGCGCGCCAGCTGCGACGGCGTCAGCTCGCGCACCCGCACGAACATCCGATAGCGCACGTCGTCTGGCGTGAGCGCGTCGAAGAACGCCAGGTGCGCCGGTCCGTCTTCCGGCTTGACCGGCCGCAGCAACAGCGACCGTGCTTCGAAGGCGATGCGCTCTTCGAGCTCGCGCGGATAGGGCCGGATCGCCAGCCGGTCAAGGCCGCTGGCCGCCGGGCCGGCACGCGCCACCCGCATGCGCGCGTCGAGCGCGAGCGCGCCGGCGCTGTCGACCAGCAGCGGGTTGATATCGAGTTCGATCACTTCGGCGATGTCCGACACCAGCTGCGAAATCTGCATCAGCGTCCACAGGATGGCGTCCATGTCGGCCGCCGGCCGGTTGCGGTAGCCGGCCAGCAGCTTGGCCACGCGGGTGCGTCCGACCATGTCGCGCGCCAGCACGCTGTTGAGCGGCGGCAGCGCGACCGCATGATCGGCCGTCACTTCAACCGAAATACCGCCCTGACCGAACAGGATCACCGGGCCGAACACCGCATCGGTGGTGGCGCCGACGATCAGCTCGTGCGCGTCGGGCCGGCGCGCCATCTGCTGCACCGAAAAGCCGTCCAGGTGGGCGTCGGGCAGCAGCTCGGCGAGCCGCGCCTGCATGCGCTGCGCGGCCGATCTCACCGCCGCCTCCGTATCGAGGTCGAGCGCGACGCCGCCGACGTCGGACTTGTGGCTCACCTGCGCCGAGACGATCTTGAGTGCCACCGGAAAGCCGATCTCGATCGCCGCTGCGACCGCCTGCTCGATATCGTGCGCCAGCCGGGTCTGCACCACCGGGATGCCGTAGGCTGCCAGCACCGCCTTCGATTCCGGCTCGGAGAGCTGGCTGCGGCCATCGTCGAGCGCCGCGTCGATCACCTTGCGCGCGCCGGCACGGTCGGCCTCGAAGCCGGTATTGGCGGCGGCCGGCACCTGCATCAGCAGGTTCTGGTTCTGCCGGTAGTGGACGATCTGCAGGTAGCCGTTGACCGCGTCCTCGGGCGTGTCGAAGCTGGGGATGCCGGCTTCGGAAAAGATCCGCCGCGCCTCGGCTACCGAGTCGCCGCCCAGCCAGCACGACAGGATGTTGCGCGAGGCGCCGTGCGCCAGCGGCGCGATGGCGCGCGCAATGTCGGCGCTCGGCACGATCGCGGTCGGCGCGTGGATGAACAGGATGGCGTCGGACTGCTCGTCGGCCAGCAGCAGCTCGAGCGTCTGGCGATACCGCTCGGCCGGCGCGTCGCCGATGATGTCGACCGGGTTGGCATGCGACCAGGTGGCCGGCAACACTGCGTCGAGCGCGTGCAGCGTCTCTGGCGACAGCGGGGCCAGCTTGCCGCCGGCGCACACCAGCGCGTCGGTCGCCATCACGCCCGGCCCGCCGCCGTTGGTCATGATGGCGAGCCGCTCGCCATGCAGCGGGTGTGCGTGCGCCAGCGTTTCGACGGCGGCGAACAGGTCTTCGGTGGTGAGCACGCGCAGCATGCCGGCGCGCCGGATCGCCGCGTCGTAGACGTCGTCGGAGCCGGCCAGCGCGCCGGTGTGCGAGGCGGCCGCCTTGGCTCCTTCCGGCACGCGGCCGGCCTTGAGCACCACCACCGGCTTGCTGCGCGCGGCGGCGCGCGCAGCCGACATGAACTTGCGCGCGTGCCGCACATCCTCGATGTACAGCAGGATGGCGCTGGTCTCGCCGTCGCTGGCGAGATAGTCGAGGACGTCGCCGAAATCGACGTCGGCGCTGTCGCCGAGCGAAATGAAGCGCGAAAAACCGATGCCGCGCGACTTGGCCCAATCGAGCACGCCGGTCACCAGCGCGCCGGACTGCGACACGAACGCGATCCGCCCCGGCAGTGCATCGGTGTGGGCGAAGCTGGCATTGAGGCCGATGCCGGGCACCAGCAGGCCGACGCAGTTCGGCCCCAGCAGGCGCAGGATGAACGGCTGGGCGGCGTCGAGCGCGGCCTGGCGCAGCGTGCGGCCCTGCGCGTCGTGCAGGCCGCTCAAGCCGGCCGTGAGAATGATCGCGGCGCGGCAGCCACGCTCGCCGAGCTGGCGGATGATGTCCGGCACCGTCGCCGGCGGCGTGCAGATCAGCGCCAGCGCCGGCGCCTGCGGCAGCGACGCCACGCTGGCGTAACACGGCAGGCCCGCCACTTCGCGGTGCTTCGGATTGACGGGATAGATGGCACCCTTGAAGCCGGCGCCGGTCAGGTTGCGCATGGCGGTGGCGCCGACGCTGGCGGGTCGGTCGGTGGCGCCGATCAGCGCCACCGACGCCGGCGCGAACAGGTGCTGCAGGTTACGAACGCTCATCGCGCGAATCCTTCGGTGGGTGGCATGTGATCGAATATATACCGGAACCGGGCGCGCGCGCCGCGCCTGGGCGGAATAGTCCAGCCGTGCCTATGGTTGCGGGCTAACTTGTTACACTGATCCGACAGACGCAACCCACGGGACCGGCAATGAGCGCAGCACCGCAGCAACCTTCGCACCAGCCGTCGCCGGCCAGGGATCAGAAAAAGTCCGACACCAAGAAGGTGATCTACGCCGCCGTCGCCGCCAACCTGGGCATCGCGGTGGCCAAGTTCATCGTCGCCGCGATCACCGGCAGCGCGGCGATGATGGCCGAGGGGATCCACTCGGCGGTCGATACCGGCAACGAGGTGCTGCTGCTGATCGGCGAAAAAAAGAGCGCCCAGCCGCCCGACGCGGCGCACCCGTTCGGCTACGGCAAGGTGGTGTACTTCTGGGCGTTGATCGTCGCGCTGTCGGTGTTTTCGCTCGGTGGCGGCCTGTCGATCTATCACGGCGTGCACGGCCTGCTCGATCCGCAACCGACCCAGGATCCGCTGTGGAGCTACGCGGTGCTGGCGGTGGCGGCCGTGTTCGAAGGCTACAGCTGGAACTTGTCGCGGCTCGGCCTGAACAAATTCCGCAAGGACGGCGACAATCTCTGGCAGGCGGTCCGCGCCAGCAAGGACGCCGCCGTATTCACCGTGTTCATCGAGGATTCGGCCGCGCTGCTCGGCGTGCTGGTGGCGGCGCTCGGCATCGGTATCGGCCAGTTGTTCGACAACCCGCTATGCGACCCGGCCGCTTCGGTCGTCATCGGCCTGCTGCTGGTGGGCGCGGCGTTCACCCTGGCGCGCGAGACCGGCGCGTTGCTGGTGGGCGAGAGCATCGGGCGCGAGGAAACCGGCGAACTGCGCGCGATCATCTGCGCCGACGCCGACATCGACAAGGTCGAGCGCGTGCTGAGCATGCAGATGGGGCCCGACGAAATCCTGCTGACGGCGGCCGTGCAGTTCCGCCGCGGCATGCGCATCGACGAGGTCGAACACGCCATCGCGCGCCTCGAACAGGCGGTGCGCGCGCATAATCCGGCGGTCCACAACCTGTACTTCGAGTCGGCCGCCCTGCGCTCGTCGTGGCGCACGCAGGACTGAGAGGCTGAGAGGCTGACCCGGTTCTACTGCTGGCGGTCCTGCTGCTGGCGGTCCTGCTGCTGACGGTCCTGCTGATCGCGGTCCTGCTGGAACTGACGGTCCTGGCGGTTCTGGCGCTCCTGCTGGAATTGCCGGTCCTGCTGGATCTGCCGGTCCACTTCGGCGTCGCGCTCGCGCGCCTGACGGTCGCGCCCGCGCTCGGGCGGCGCCTCGTCCTGCGGCGCCTGCTCCTCGGGATTCGCCTGCACGGCCGGTTCGTCAGGCGGCGGCATGCCTTCCTGGCGCATTTCGCCCGGCTCTTCCATCACATCCGGTTCCTGCTGCTGGCGGCCCGGCGCGGCGCGCGGCGCACCCGGGAACTGCGCGGCGCGATCGAGCTTGCCGGTATCGAGCGCGGTCTTGAAGAAGTCACCCACCAGCAGCACCGCATTGTGTCCGCCCTGCCCCCAGTAGGCGCTGCGCATGTTGACGCGGTTGTCGTTGAAGCCGACCCACGCGCCGGCCACCAGGTTCGGATGCATCAGGATGAACCAGCCGTCGGCATTGTTCTGGGTGGTGCCGGTCTTGCCGGCGACGTCGGCGCTGATGCCGAAGCGGTTGCGGATGGCGGTGCCGGTGCCGCGGTTGATCACGCCGCGCATCATGTCGATCAGCGTCACCGCCGACGCCTGCGACATGGCGCGCTTCGGCGCCGCGGCGCTGAAACGCGCGATGACCTTGCCGTCGCGGTCGGTGATGTGGGTGACGAACACCGGCTTGCGGTAGTCGCCCTGCGCGGCGATGGTGGCGTAGGCATTGACCATTTCGAGCAGCGTCACCGGACTGGTGCCGAGCGCCAGCGACGGCACCGACTGCAGCTTGCTCTGGTTGATGCCGAGCCCCTTGGCCAGGCTGATGATGCCGGGCAGGCCGACGTCCTGCATCACCTGCGCGGTGATGGTATTTTTCGAAAACACCAGGCCGTCGCGCATCGTCATCTGGTTGCCGGTGGTGCCGGTCATGTCGGTCGGCCGCCACAGCTTGCCGTCGCCGGCCTTGATGCTCATCACCGCGTCGCGGTACGGATGGTCCGGCGTCAGGCCTTTTTCCAGCGCCGCGCCGTACACCACCGGCTTGAACGTGGAGCCGGGCTGGCGCGCCGCCTTGTAGACGTGGTCGAACTGCTCGCGCTGGAAGTCGCGGCTGCCGACCCAGGCCTTGATCTCGCCGGTGCCCGGATCGAGCGCAACGAAGCCGGCCTCGAGGCGCGACTTGACCGCGTGCAGCGCGCCGATGAAATTGCGGTCGGCCTTGAGGCGCTTGAGCGCAACCGGGCCGTCTTCGCCGCCTTCGACCGCCTTGCGGTAGTCAGCCGACTCGCGCACGAAGGCGTCCGCCAGAGCGCCGTGCGACTGCCAGAAATACTGGAACGGATTGACCGCGCCGTGCGCCGACGAGTACGAGCCGGTCGCGCTGCTCAGGTTCAGGCCGGGCTGGCTCCATTCGACATCGGCCACCGCCTGCAGCGCGTTGGCCTGGCTTTCCACCGCGTGCAAGGCGGCCTGCTGCAGCGCGTAGTCGAGCGTGGTGTGCACCACCAGGCCGTCGAGCTGCAAGTTGTAGTCGTTCTCGTCGGCCCAGTCGATCAGCCATTTGCGCACGTAGGCGGTGAAATGGGTATCGGTGCCGGCGCGTTCGGGCTGGCGCGCGAAGTGCACGCGCAGCGGTCGCCGCTTGAGCTGGTCGAAACGGGCCTGCGTGATGACGCCGTACTTGAGCATCTGGCCGAGCACCACGTTGCGCCGCTCCAGCGAGCGCTCCGGGTTGCTGACCGGGTTGTAGTAGTTGGTCCCCTTGAGCATGCCGACCAGGGTCGCGGCCTCGAGGATGTCGAGCTGCGAGGCCGGCTTGTCGAAGTAGGTGCGCGCCGCCATCTCGATGCCGAAGGTGTTGTACAGGAACGGCACCGTGTTCAGGTAGGCCTCCAGGATCTCGGCCTTGCTGTAGGTCGCTTCGATCTTCAGCGCGGTGATCAGCTCCTTGAGCTTGCGGTTCAGGTTGCGCGAGCGCCCGATCTCTTCCGGGAACATGTTGCGCGCCAGCTGCTGCGTGATGGTCGAGCCGCCCTGTCCGTCGCCCTTCATGTTGGCGACGATGGCACCGGCGGTGCGCTTGAAGTCGATGCCATGGTGTTCGTAGAAGCGGTGGTCTTCGGTGGCCACCAGCGCCGCCATCACGTTGGGCGAAATCTGCGCCAGCTTGACGCGCTCCTGCAAGCCCTGGTCGAAGCTCGACAGCACCTTGCCGTCGGCCGACACCAGGGTCGAGGCGCGGGCGGCGCGCGCCTGCTTGAGGTCCTTGATGCCGGGCGTGACCGGGATCAGGATCAGCACATACGCCAGCAGCAGCGCGATCAGCGCGGCGACGCCCCACAGCGCGATCAGCGCGGCGCGCTTCAAGGGCGGCTGCGCAGACAGGTAGGCGTGCAGATGGGTGTAGCCGGCGCGCGCCTTGCGGCTGGCATGCTCGAGCAACGGTGCGAGCCGTTCGCGCGCACGTTTCAGATGGTCGTTCACTATGGTTAGTCCGCTATTCATTGATCCCAGCGGGCAAGTATATCTGACGATCGTGAAAAGTCCGGCGGGCCAGGCGTGCAGCCGGCGGCAGCGGCGGCGCCGATCCCACCCCGGGCCCCTCCGGCTGTGTTAGATTGAGCGCTTTTTCCTGTCAGGTCGCCATGTCCACTCTGCTCCGCCCGCCGCGCCGGGTCGCCCTCTGCGTTACCCTCGCCACCCTTGCCGCGCTGTCCGGCTGCGCCGCGCTGGCGCCCGCGCCGACGCTGCCGGCGCTGGTGGTGATGGGCGAGAACGGCGCCGCCGTCGCCCGCGTCATGACCGCCGCCGCCACCTGTCCGTCGATCCGGCTCGATGGCCGCGAGCAGGCGATGGCCGTGCGCGCACCGGCGCAGATCATCGCGCAGCGGCGCACCGCATCGCCGGCGCAGGACTCGAAACCGAGCGCGTTCCCGCTGCTGACGTGCGAAGCGGCGCTGCCGGCCGGCACCGCGCAGGCCTCGGTGGCCGGCCAGCCGCTGGCGCTGCCGCGCGCGCGCCCGGAGCGCATCGTGGTCGTCGGCGACACCGGCTGCCGGCTGAAGAACAACGGCGACTGGCAGGACTGCAACCGCCCCGAAGGCTATCCGTTCGCCCGCATCGCCGCGCTGGCCGCCGCCTGGAAGCCGGACCTGGTGGTGCACGTGGGCGACTATCACTACCGCGAAAATGCCTGCCCGTCGGACCGCCCCGGTTGCGCCGGCAGCCCGTGGGGCTACGGCTGGGATGCCTGGAACGCCGACTTCTTCGCCCCCGGCCAGGCCTTGCTGCAGGCGGCGCCGTGGGTCATGGCGCGCGGCAACCACGAGTCGTGCGCGCGCGCCGGCCAGGGTTTCTGGCGCTTGCTCGATCCGCGCCCGCTGCTGCCCGGACGCGATTGCAACGATGCCGCCAACGACGCCGTGGGCGACTACAGCGATCCGTACGCGGTGCCGCTCGGCGACGGTGCGCAGCTGATCGTGTTCGACTCCTCGAACACCACCTACAAGGGCCTGAGCGCGCAGGATCCGCGCATGGCGAAGTACGCCGACAGCTATCGCAAGATGGCGACGCTGGCGCGCCAGGCGCCGTACAACATCGCCGTCTTCCACCATCCGATCCTCGGCTTCGGCGCCACCCGCGACAAGGCCGGCGTGGTCGCGCTGTTCGACGGCGACAAGGGCTTGCAGGATGCATTCGGCGCGGTCGACCCGGGCCTGCTGCCGGACGGCGTCAAGGCGGTGCTGTCGGGCCACGTCCATCTGTGGGAGCAGGTCAGCTTCTCCAGCGCGCATCCGAGCCAGTTCATCAGCGGCTTTTCCGGCACCGCAGAGGACATCGTGCCGCTGCCGGCCACGCTGCCGGAAGGCGTGGTGCCGGCGCCCGGCGCGGTGGTGCGCAACATGAGTTCGTGGATCGACGGCTTCGGCTTCATGACGATGGAACGCACCGGCGCCACCGAATGGACGGTGAAGGTATGGGATACCAGCGGCGCGGTGCGCAACACCTGCACCCTCAGCGGCAACCAGTCCGCCTGCGCGGTCGCGCAGGTGCACTGAAAGGTTGACTGAGCCGCAGGCGCGCGTTTTACGGCCGGCCCGCGCTCGGGCGCGCGTTTTACGGCCGGCCCGCGCTCGGGCGCGCG
>JARXKM010000328.1 GCA_030272785.1 Pseudomonadota bacterium | reverse complement strand
TCGTACAGCATGCGCGCCGAGCGGCCGGTCTGGCGCGCGCCGCGCAGCTCGTCGAGCAGCGCCCACGACGACTCGCCGAGCAGGCGGATGACGATCTCGCGGTCCGAAAATGAGGTGTAGTTATATGGAATTTCGCGCAAGCGCGTCGGTGCGGGACCGTTCGGCGTTTCGGACAGCAATGCCTGGAGATGTGCGGGGGCGTTCATGTATTGGTGGACTGTTCTGGCTGACCCTGGGAAAGGTCATTCTAGCTTATTGCGCTGCACAACGCTGGAGAGCCCTTGCCAGCGGCAAGGATTTGACGGGGCGTGGTCGCCATCTAAAATTCCGGAATGCCGCCTCCTGCCGAATTTACCCCCGATAAATCACGCTTAAACTAATTGAAAAATCGGCATTCGGTCGCGGCGCATGCACGAAGCACACCCGACTCTTAAGTGGAACGCTCAGCCGGCCAGGTGCGCCAATTGCTTCCAGAAGCCGTCCGGCACGTACAGCAACAGCGCCGTCATGCTGACATAGCGGGCAAACTTGCCGACCGCCATGTAGCCGACACTGGGCCAGAACGGCATGTGCAGCCAGCCGGCCATGGTGCACAGCGGGTCGCCGATGCCGGGCACCCACGACAGCAGCATGGTTTTTGGCCCGTAGCGCGCCAGCCAGGCGAACCAGCGCGTCTGGCGCTCCTTGGCGAAAGCGACCTTGGCGCGGTAGCCGATGTAGTAGTCGAGCGCGCCACCGAGCGTGTTGCCGAGCGTGCCGACCAGGATGGCCGCCCAGAACAGCTCCGGGTTGGCCTTGACGACGGCAAACACGGCCGGCTCGGAGCCGAGCGGCACCAGGGTGGCGGAGACGAAACTGACCAGAAATACCGACGTCAGCCCGACTGCGGGAGCGGCGATCGTCTTGAGCAGCCAGATAACTAGGGATTCGATCATCGACGGCACTTTGAACGCGGCAGGAGTCGTCCATTATAATGAAGGGAACCTCATGTATCGACACGATTCGCCGAGTCCGCCAACCGGACCTGGCGGCCGACCTGACCGCTTCGGCTATCCGCCGACGAGAACAGTGCCTGATTCGTCATGCTTCTTCGTCACGCTTCTTCCGTATTTTCGGCCCTGAATATATTGTCAGCAGATTATGACCATCGACTATCTCAAGAAAATCCTCACGTCGCGCGTCTACGATGTCGCCGCTGAAACGCCGCTCGAGCTCGCGCCCGACCTGTCGCGCCGCTTCGAGAACCGCATCTATTTCAAGCGCGAAGACATGCAAAGCGTGTTCAGCTTCAAGCTGCGCGGCGCCTACAACAAGATGGCCAACCTGTCGGCGGCCCAGCTCAAGCGCGGCGTGATCTGCGCCTCGGCCGGCAACCATGCGCAGGGCGTGGCGCTGTCGGCGGCCAAGCTCGGCTGCCGCGCGCTGGTGGTGATGCCGACCACCACGCCGCCGGTGAAGATCGACGCGGTGCGCGAGCGCGGCGGCCCGAACGTCGAGATCGTGCTGCACGGCGACTCTTACACGGACGCCTACAATCACGCGCTGACACTCGAAAAAGAGCAAAAGCTGACCTTCGTGCACCCGTTCGACGATCCCGACGTGATCGCCGGCGCCGGCACCATCGGCATGGAAATCCTGCGCCAGCATTCCGGTCCGATTCATGCGATCTTCATCGCCATCGGCGGCGGCGGCCTGGTGTCGGGCATCGGCGCCTACGTCAAGGCGATCCGGCCCGACATCAAGATCATCGGCGTGCAGACGCTCGATTCGGACGCGATGGCGCGCAGCCTGAAGGCCGGCCACCGCGTCACCCTGCCCGACGTCGGCCTGTTCTCGGACGGCACCGCGGTGCGCCTGGTGGGCGAGGAAACGTTCCGCATCGCCCAGCAGGTGATCGACGAGATCATCATCGTCGACACCGATGCGATCTGCGCGGCGATCAAGGACGTGTTCCAGGACACCCGCAGCATCCTCGAGCCGGCCGGCGCGCTGGCGGTGGCCGGCGCCAAGGCCTATGTCGAGCGCTCGGCGCTGTCGAAAAATCCGGTGCGCAACGAGAGCCTGATCGCCGTCGCCTGCGGCGCCAACATGAATTTCGACCGCCTGCGCTTCGTCGCCGAGCGCGCCGAGCTGGGCGAATCGCGCGAAGCGGTGTTCGCCGTGACGATTCCCGAACAGCGCGGCAGCTTCAAGCGCTTCTGCCAGCTGATCGGGCCGCGCAACGTCACCGAATTCAATTACCGCGTCAGCGACGAGCGCGAAGCGCATGTGTTCGTCGGCATCCAGATCGCCAGCCGCGGCGAATCGGGCGTGCTGGCCAGGTCGTTCGAGGAACACGACTTCCGCACCCTCGACCTGACCCACGACGAGCTGGCCAAGCTGCACATCCGCCACCTGGTGGGCGGCAAGAGTGCGCTCGCGCAGGACGAGCTGCTGTATCGTTTCGAATTCCCCGAGCGGCCGGGCGCGCTGATGCGCTTCCTCGACAGCATGGCGCCGAACTGGAACATTTCGCTGTTCCACTACCGCAACCAGGGCGGCGATGTCGGCCGCATCCTGGTCGGCCTGCAAGTGCCGCCCGAGGAAATGGACGCGTTCCGGCTGTTTCTGACCACGCTCGGCTACCGTTACTGGGATGAGAGCGCGAACCCGGTGTACAAGCTGTTTTTGGGGTAAACGCATCCGCAGGGGTCTGACCCGATTTTTCTTCTCGGGGTCAGACCCCGGAGTCGTCGGCGCCTGCAACTCCGGGGTCTGACCCCAACTTCGGGTCAGACCCCTGCGGATGAGACCGCTGCGGATGAGACCACTGCGGATGCGCCCGCCTTTTTTTAGAATGAATGATGACTACGACCGCTGACCAATCGCCCCTGGGCAAGACCTCCGCCTACCAGACCCACTACGCGCCGGAGCTGCTGTTTCCGATCGCGCGCCAGGGCAAGCGCGACGAGCTGCAGCTGTCGGGCACGCTGCCGTTCTTCGGCGTCGATATCTGGAACGCCTACGAGCTGTCGTGGCTAAACATGCGCGGCAAGCCCCAGGTGGCGATCGCCACCATCACGGCGCCGGCCGACTCGCCCAACATCATCGAGTCGAAGTCGTTCAAGCTGTACCTGAACTCATTCAATCAGACCCGCCTGGCCAACGAGGAGGCGCTGCTGGCCTTGCTGCGCGAGGACTTGTCGGGCGGTTTCGGCGCGCCGGTGCAGGTGGCGCTGACTTTGCAGGAACACTTTTCGACGCTCAAGATGGGCGAGCTGGACGGCGTGCTGCTGGACCGCCTCGACCTCGACGTCGACCTCTACACGCCCTCGCCGTCGCTGCTGTTGGCCAGCCACGGCGAGGCGCCGGTCGAGGAAAAGCTGGTGTCGCACCTGCTCAAGTCGAACTGCCTGGTCACCGGCCAGCCGGACTGGGCCAGCGTGCAGATCCACTACATCGGCCCGCAGATCGACCAGGAAGGCCTGCTGCGCTATCTGATCGGATTTCGCGAGCACAACGAATTTCACGAGCAATGCGTCGAGCGCATCTTTGTCGACATTTTGCGCCAATGCAAGCCGCAGAAACTGGCGGTCTATGCCCGCTATACCCGCCGCGGCGGCCTCGACATCAATCCCTGGCGCAGCAACTTCACCAGCGCGCGTCCGCCCAACCTGCGGAACGCCCGGCAATAACGGTTTGATCAAACTCAACGCTAATTCGTGCGGCGATTGACGTTATTACCGCATGGGAATAGCGTTAGTCGGGAGGCCATGCAATGCGCATGCAGTGCACACTGAGCGGGCAGCGCGAGAATTTGAATTACACGGCACGCAAACAGGCCTATAATTCTGGCTCGCAAGCACCTTTGTGCGTCGCACCATTGATTAGTGTTATGACGAACCTTAGCAAAATTTTATCTCTCGAGAATGTCTTGCTCGACTTGGAAGTTTCCAGCAAGAAGCGCGCCTTCGAGCAGGCTGGCCTGATTTTCGAAAACAACTGCGGCATTGCGCGTTCGACCGTGTCGGACAACCTGTTTGCCCGCGAGCGGCTCGGTTCGACCGGGCTCGGCCATGGCGTGGCGGTGCCGCACGGCCGCATCAAGGGCAGCAAGAGCCTCAAGTCGCCGCTCGCCGCGTTCGTGCGGCTGGCCGAACCGATCCCGTTCGAGTCGCCCGACGGCTTGCCGGTGAACCTGCTGTTCTTCCTGCTCATCCCCGACCATGTCACGCAACAGCATCTCGAGATCCTTTCCGAGATCGCCGAAATGTTTTCCGACGACGCCTTCCGCACCGCGCTGGCGACCGATCCCGATCCGAAATCGGTGCATGCGCGCATCGTCAATTGGCAACCAAGCCTGCAAGCCATGGGTTAAACTTCCCGTGCCGGGCGCCATGCCGCCCTCCACTTTTCAGAAGACCCGTTCATGCTGCAAACCCCGCTGACGATTCAACGGCTGTACGACGATAATCGCGAGAGCCTGCAGCTCGGCTGGTTTGCCGGCTTTCCCGGCGGCGAGCGGCTCATTTCGGGCGACGTGGCCTCGGCCGCCGACCAGGTCGGCCACCTGAACCTGATCCACCCGGGCCGCATCCAGGTGTTCGGGCACCAGGAACTGACGTACTACCACCGCCTCAAATCGAATTCGCGCAGCCACGTCATCGGCGAACTGATCGCCGGCGGGCCGCCGGCGCTGATCATCGCACAGGGGCTAGACACTCCGCCCGACATCCTCGCCATCTGCGACGAGCAGAACATCCCCTTGTTTTCGACGCCGCTGCCGGCCGCGCAGGTGATCGACTACCTGCGCGTCTACCTGTCGAAAAAACTGGCGCAGCGCATCATCATGCACGGCGTGTTCATGGACGTGCTGGGCGTGGGCGTACTCATTACCGGCGACTCCGGCCTGGGCAAGAGCGAACTCGGTCTCGAGCTGATCTCGCGCAGCCACGGCCTGGTGGCCGATGACGCGGTGGAGTTTTCGCGCATCGCGCCGAACATGATCGAGGGACGCTGCCCGGCGCTGCTGCAAAACCTGCTCGAAGTGCGCGGGCTGGGACTGCTCGACATCAAGGCGATTTTCGGCGAGACCGCGGTGCGCCGCAAGATGCGCCTGAAGCTGATCGTGCACCTGGTGCGGCGCAGCGCGCTGGAAGAAGAAGTCGAGCGTTTGCCGTTCCTGTTCCCGACCGAGGACGT
>JARXKM010000327.1:3044-5193 GCA_030272785.1 Pseudomonadota bacterium | reverse complement strand
CAGGTCTGACATTCGGACATTTTTGCGGGGTCAGGTCTGACATTCGGACATTTTTCTGGCTTCCGTTTTGAGAATCGGGATAATCTCTCGCGCCGAGCTCGCAGAAGGCGCAACAATGGTCTCTGCTGAACCTGCTTTTAGCCGCCAAAATGTCCGATTGTCAGACCTGACCCCAGCGATCTGTCCGATTGCCAGACCTGACCCCAGCAAAATGTCCGATTGTCAGACCTGACCCCGGCTGATCCGGCTGATCGGCTGACCCCGGCTGATCGGACCCCGGCTGATCGCGACGGGTCGACCCCGGCGGGTCTTTAGCGCACGGTGCGCCGCAGCTTGAGGTCGTCGCCGATGTCGCGCGCCGGCGCGCCCGCCGTCGCCATCCGCAGCCGCGCCGGCGGCGCCAGGCTCGCCGGCGACCCCAGCACCAGGTTGGTGTCCCAGCTCGCCCCCGCCGTCATCATCAGCGGCGCCGGCAAGCTGTCGACGACCGCCGGATCGATCCACGGCGCGATGCGCTGCAAGACCAGCTTGATGCGCGGCTTGATGGCCGGCTCGGCAATGCGGCCGCGCTCGCCCCAGCCGACCAGCACCGCGCCGCTGCCGCTGCCCGCTGCGTACACGCTGGTGAAGGCGATGTCGTACTGGACGCCGTGGCGGTAGCTCATCATGAATTCTTCGAACAGCATTGCCAGATCTTCGCGCGAATTGCTGTCCTGGTAGATCGAGTAGGCGTAGTCGTCCGAGGCGCGGTCCGCAGCGAAGAAGCGCCCCACATCGGCCGCCGTGTAGGCCTTCTGCGCGTCGCTGGCGGTGGCGCCCTGGAACAGCACTTGCCCGAGCCCCTTCATTTCGGCCGATTGCAGCGGATACTGCTGCGCCAGCGCGTCCGACGCCAGCGTCCGCGCGCCGATCCGCCCGGCCACGTTGGCGTACACCGACAGCACCGGATTGAGCAGGCGCTCGTTGGGCGGGAAGAAGTCGCTGGCATGGCTGAGCTCGTGATACAGCAGGCGGCCGATCTCGAGCACCAGCTCGTCGCCGCCGCGGCTGATCCGCGCGGTGCTCGGGAAGCTGCGCCGCGCATACGCATTGTTCTTGATCATCCGGCCGAAGGCGCTGTAATTGAGCGCGTCGGCGTAGGCGAGCCGGTAATCGGGTACTTCGGTGACGACGTCGCGCTGCTCGGGCGTGAGCCACAGGTTGTTGGCGTCGAGGTAGATGGCGCCGGTGGCCGACGTGTAGTAGCTCGGCCGCACGTGCGAGCCGAGCACGATGGCGGTCACCCCGCCGAGCAGGCGCCGGAAGTCGCCCTGCGGATCCTGGCTGAGCAGGAACTGCTCAAAGTTGGCGCCGAGGAAGTCGTGCGACACCAGCACCCGCCCCATGATCTGCGCCACGCTCGGCACCGCGCCCGGACCGGCTTCGGCTTGCAACAGCGGCAACGTGCCGGCGCTGCAGAAATTGTTCCTCGATGCGTCCTGGTAGAACAGGCCGATGTCGTAAGTGCAGCGCGTCAGCATGCTCGTATACACGCCGGTCGCGCGGTACGGATGGACCCGCTCGGTCGACGCGAACATGTAGCCGTTCGGCTTGGCCGCCTGGGTTTCGACGCCGACCATGACGTCGTCCTGGTCCTGCTTGCCGCTGCTGGTGGTCATCACGGCGCGAAACTTGAGCACCAGGTCGGTGGCAGTGACGGGCGACTTGAACATCAGCAGTTTGTTGTTGCTCGTGTCCATCGTCACCGCCGGCCCGGACAGCTGGGTCCAGACGATGTCGCGCAGCGTTTCGCCATCGGCCAGGGTGGGCCAGGCGCGCACCGAGGTGTCGGTGTTCGGCCGCACCGAATGATCGGCGCGCAAGGTGATGAAACTGCCGGCCGGCGCAGCCGTCACCGTGACGTCGGCGGTGGCCGAGGCGGCCGTGCCGTCGGCCAGGTGGACGTCGGCGCGCAGGCGCACGGTGCCGGCGGCGGCCGGCTCGAACGCGATGGTCGGGCTGCTTGCGGCCAGCAAGGTCACGCTCGGACCGCTGACCTGGCTCCAGCTGACGTCGGCCAGCGCGCCGCTGCAGGCCAGCGCGCTGGCGCCGGCGGTCTTGCCGGCCGCGACGGCGCTGTCGGCGACGATGGTGACACAAGCGGCGGGGG
>JARXKM010000327.1:0-2944 GCA_030272785.1 Pseudomonadota bacterium | reverse complement strand
CGCTGGCGGTGCCGCCCGAGCCGCCGCCGCACGAAGCGAGCAGTGCGAGCAGGAGGAGAACGCCGGGCAGGCGCAGAGTCGGGGAGGCAAGTTTCAACATAGGGTCCTGTGATGGCGGGTGCGGCGCCGGGAGCAAATTGCCATGGCGCCAGTTCGCCTAAGATACAGCAAACGGGCGCGCCAAAATTCTCCGAAAGTAACAGGATCGGAGAAATCTTGCCGATTTTTTCCTGCCGCGCACGCCGCGCCGGGCCAAAAAAAGCAGCCGTGCGGCTGCTTTTTTACGGACGGCGGATGTGCGTCAGAACTGCTCGTCGGTCATCGCCAGCACCCCGGCGCTGCCCTCGACGATCGCCGCGCACAGGCCCGACGCCTGCGACAGGATGTGGTCGGCGAAGAAGCGCGCGGTGGCGATCTTGGCCTGGTAGAACGCCGCATCGCCATCGCCCGCATCGATCTTTTGCTGCGCCACCAGCGCCGCGCGCGCCATCTGCCAGCCGCCGAGCACGATGCCGGCCAGCCGCAGGTAGGGCACGCTGCCGGCGAACACGCCCTTGATGTCGGTCTTGATGTTGCCGACCATGTACTCGACGACGGTGTCGAGCGCGCTGCTGCCGTCGGCCAGCCGGCGCGCAATCGCCGTGAAGTCGGCGCCGCCGGCGTCGTTCAGCTGCGCCTCGGTGGCGCGCACCTGGACGATGATGCCCTTGGCGACCGCGCCGCCGTCGCGCACCGTCTTGCGCCCCACCAGGTCGTTCGCCTGAATCGCGGTGGTGCCCTCGTAGATGGTGAGGATCTTCGCATCGCGGTAGTGCTGCGCGCTGCCGGTTTCTTCGATGAAGCCCATGCCGCCGTGGACCTGCACGCCGTCGCGCGTGACGTCCTGCGACATCTCGGTCGACCAGCCCTTGATGACCGGCACCAGGTACTCGTATACCGCCAGGTTGGCCGCGCGCACATCCGCATCGGGATGATGGTGCGCCAGGTCGCTGATGCCGGCGCCGACGTAGGCCAGCGCGCGCGCCGCCTCGACATGCGCGCGCATCGACATGAGCATGCGCCGCACGTCCGGATGGTGGATGATCGTCACCGGGCCGCTCGAACCGGCCAGGTCGCGCGACTGCACGCGGTCCTTGGCGAACGCCACCGCCTGCTGGTACGAACGGTCGGCCAGGCCGATGCCCTGCATGCCAACGCCGAAGCGCGCCGCATTCATCATGATGAACATGTATTCGAGGCCGCGGTTTTCCTCGCCCACCAGGGTGCCGATGGCGCCGCCATGGTCGCCGAACTGCAGCACCGCGGTCGGACTGGCCTTGATGCCCAGCTTGTGCTCGATCGACACGCAATGCGCGTCGTTGCGCGCGCCGAGCGTGCCGTCGGCGTTGACCAGGAACTTGGGCACGATGAACAGCGAGATTCCTTTCACGCCCGGCGGCGCGTCCGGCGTGCGCGCGAGTACCAGGTGGACGATGTTCTCGGCCATGTCATGCTCGCCGTAGGTGATGAAGATCTTGGTGCCAAATACCATGTAGGTGCCGTCGCCCTGCGGCACCGCGCGGGTGCGCACCGCGGCCAGGTCGGAGCCGGCCTGCGGCTCGGTGAGGTTCATGGTGCCGGTCCACTTGCCGGTGATGAGCGGCTCGAGGTAGGTCGCTTTCTGGGCGTCGGAGCCGGCCGTCAGCAGCGCCTCGATGGCGCCGTCGGTGAGCAGCGCGACCAGCGCGAACGAGATCGAGGAGGCGTTGAGCATTTCGATGCACGGCGTGGCGACCAGCTTGGGCAGGCCCTGCCCGCCGAATTCGGACGGATGCTGCACGCCCTGCCAGCCGGCTTCGCCAAAGCCCTGGAAGGCCTCCTTGAAGCCCTTGGCGGTGGTCACCTGGCCGTCGCGCCAGAAGCTCGGCTCCTGGTCGCTCGGGTGATTCAGCGGCGCGACCACGTTGCCGCAGAATTTCGCGTTCTCTTCCAGCACCGCCTCGACCGTGTCGGCGGTAGCGTCTTCACAGCCGGGCAACTGGTTGATGGCGGACAGTCCGGCCAGTTCGTTCATCACGAACAGCATATCTTTCAGCGGGGCTTTGTAGCTCACCTTATTCTCCTAAAATTGCACATCCAAAAACGTCGTTCCCGCGGCGGCGGGAACCCATGCTGAGTCGGATCCGCCTGCGCAGTTCATGTTCAGCATGGGTTCCCGCCGGCGCGGGAACGAGGTTGATAACCGATGTTGATGACGTCAGTGGTCAGGCGGGTCGACCGGCTGCGATCAGCCGAGCTGCTTGACCAGGTCAGGCACCACTTCGAACAGGTCGCCGACGATGCCGTAGTCGGCCACCGAGAAGATCGGCGCTTCCGGGTCCTTGTTGATGGCGACGATGGTCTTCGAATCCTTCATGCCGGCCAGATGCTGGATCGCGCCGGAGATGCCGACGGCGATGTACAAGGTCGGCGCGACGATCTTGCCGGTCTGGCCGACCTGCCAGTCGTTCGGCACGAAGCCGGCGTCGACGGCGGCGCGCGAGGCGCCCATCGCCGCGCCCAGCTTGTCGGCGAGCGGCTCGAGGATCTTGAAGTTCTCGCCCGAGCCCATGCCGCGCCCGCCCGACACGATGATCTTCGCCGCCGTCAGTTCAGGACGGTCCGACTTGGCCAGCTCGCGGCTGACGAACGCCGACTTGGCGAAATCGGCAACCGGAGTCACGCTTTCAGTCGCGGCCGAACCGCCGGTGGCAGGCGCCGAATCGAAGCCGGTGCCGCGCACGGTGATCACCTTGATGGCGTCGGACGACTGCACGTAGGCGATCGCATTGCCGGCGTAGATCGGGCGCTCGAAGGTATCGGGCGCATCGACCTTGGTGATCTCGGAGATCTGCGCCACGTCCAGCTTGGCGGCCACGCGCGGCAGGATGTTCTTGCCGTAGGCGGTGGCCGGCGCCAGGATGTG
>JARXKM010000326.1 GCA_030272785.1 Pseudomonadota bacterium | reverse complement strand
TTGCCGTGCACCGCGTGCGTGTAACCGCTCGGCGCTACAATCAGCCATGCCCATCGAAGGAGTGTCACCATGCTTCGTTCCGCCTGCCTGATGTCAATCGCGCTTGGCTTGGCCGCTGCGCAACCCGTCCATGCCCAGCAGGAAGTGAAGATCGGTAGCGCCGAGCCGGTGTCGGGGCCGAGCGCGCACCTTGGCAAAGACACCGAGAACGGCGCCCGGCTGGCGATCGAAGACCTGAACGCGACCGGGGCCACGATCGACGGTAAAAAAGTCAAATGGGTGCTGTTGACCGAGGACGACGGCGGCGATCCGAAGCAGGGCACGGCAGTCGCGCAGAAGCTGGTCGATGCCGGGGTGGTCGCCGTGGTCGGGCGCCTCAATTCTGGTACCACGGTGCCAGCGTCGAAGATCTACAACAACGCCGGCATTCCGCAGATCACCCCGGCCGCCACCACGCCGCTATACACCCACCAAGGCTTTAGGTCGGCCTTCCGGGTGGTCGCCAACGACAACATGGTGGGCGGCGCGCTTGCGCGCTATGCGGTCGGGACGCTCAAGGCCAGGCGGATCGCGGTGATTGACGACCGCACCGCTTTTGGCCAGGGTCTCGCGGACGAATTCGTCAAGGGAGTGAAGCGGGCAGGCGGAGCGGTGCAGATCGTCGGCCGCCAGTTCACCAACGACAAGGCCACCGATTTCAATGCGATCCTGACGCAGATTCGTGCGCAACGTCCCGACGTGATTTTCTTCGGTGGCATGGACGCAGTGGCCGGCCCTATGCTCAAGCAAATGAAGGCGCTTGGCATAACGACCAAATTCGTTTCCGGCGACGGGATTTGCTCCGCGATGCTGTCGGTATTGGCCGGCGACGCATTGGGCGATGATCAGGTGACTTGCGCGGTTGCCGGTGGCGTCAGCGGCAAGCAGGAAGCGATTTTCGACGCCTTCATCACGCGCTTTCGCCAGCGCTTCAACCTGGAGCCGGAAAATTATTCACCTTATGCCTTCGACGCAGTAATGGTAATCGCCGCTGCGATGCAGCAGGCAAAATCGTCTGATCCCGCCAAATTCAAGCCGGTGCTGGCAAAGATCAAGTACCAGGGAGTGACCGGCACGATCGCCTTCGATATCAACGGTGATTTGCGCGATGCCGCGCTGACGCTCTACACCTACCGTAAAGGCAAGAAGACCAGGATACGCGTGGTGCGTTAGCGCCGCACGGCTACTATCTGGCCTTGTTGGCTCGCGTCGACGCTTCGCACTCACAAGGCGTCCTTCCGAGGCAAGCGAGGTGCTGGCGCGCATGACGGCGTTGCGCGCGCAGCTGGCCGAACACATGTCGCTGTTGGGCGAAACCGCCGCCGGCTAGATCAGAAATGTGGGTGCAGCTTCGCATCCGAGTTCTGGCACCGCGCGCCTGTTCGGACGGCGGTCCCTCATGGATGGTAGGCTGCCCAGCCCTTAAATGTGAACGCGCAGTAGAACAGCTCGACGTTGGTGAATCCGGCTTCACCATAGCTCGTTGCGCCGGCTCGGTCGGAATACGCAGCCATCAGGCGGCAGCGACGATTTGCGCGTGGTGGACGGTCTCCGGCCAGCACAAGGAGCGATGTATCTGGATACCGGCCATGGCGCCGCTGCCGACGGCGAACGACAGCGAGTGCGGAACCAGCGCCACATCGCCGCATGCGTAAATCCCGGGCACAGACGTCTTGTTCTCGGCGTCGATTCGCACCTGCACGCCCATCGGGGTTTCTTCGAGCGCGCAGCCGGCCGCTTCGGCCAATGGGGCGGAAGGAATGCAGCGCGCGGCGGTGAACAGACCCGCAAACGTCAACAGTCTCCCATCGTCCAGCCGCACTTCGGCATCGCCTTCGATCCTGTCGATGGGCGCATCTTCAATCGCCACGCCGCGGCGCGCCAGATCGGCGCGGATGTCGGGACCCAGCGTCACGGCATGGTTCACCAGCAGCGTCACAGTGCCCCATTCGGTGAGCAATTGCGCCTGATGCGACGACATCGGTCCGGTGGCGATGACGCCGATGCGGCCCTCGTCAAGCTCGTAGCCGTGGCAATACGGGCAGTGGAACACCGACTTGCCCCAGCGTTCGGCCAGTCCGGCGATGGCAGGCAGTTGGTCGGCCACGCCGAGGGCCAGCAGGATGCGGCGGCCCTGCATCGACGCGCCATCTGCCATCGTCACCGTGAAGCGGTCCGCTTGCCCAGCGATGGCTTCGGCCCGGCCTTCAAGCCACGCCAGCGTCGGATAGGCCACGAGCTGGCGGCGCGCCTGTGCCGCGATGACACCGGGATCAACGCCATCCTGGCCGAGAAACCCGTGCGACGTACTGGCGAAGCGGTTGCGCCGTTCGCCCGTATCGATCACCAGTACGGACTTGCGCGCCCTGACCAGTTGCAGCGCCGCGGCCATTCCCGCATAGCTGCCGCCGATGACGATGACGTCGTAGTGGATGGTGGATACCGCGTGGTGCATGGTCAGCTCCTTGTCGTGCATGGTGGTTTTTAATGACCGCGCGCCGCCGCGCGCCGGCACGCAAAGTCTGCCGCCAGGTCGGCGAGAGTGATTTCCGAGAACCGCCGCAGTAGCAACGCCTCGGCTTCGGCGAACGTGGCGCCGAGCGCGGCGTTCACCGATTGCTCGACCAGGCATGCCGGGGAGGCGTGGCGGTTACCGATTGCGAACATGGCCGATTCGCCCAGCGCGTCGTACAACTGGCGCAGCGTGATCGAAGCAAGGTCGGCGTCGATGCGCCAGCCGCCCGCGCGACCACTGCCGGAGGTGACGATGCCGGCTTCGCGCAGATAGCCCATGGTGCGCCGGACGACGACGGGGTTGGTGTCGAGGCACTTGGCCAGGGTTTCGGAGGTGACTGGTCCATCTTGTTCAGCCATGTGCAGCAGCGCATGCAGGACGGACGATAGGCGGTTGTCGAGTTTCATGTAACTAATGATGTTACAATTTGGGCCGAGTGTCAAGCGCGGGTTGAACCAAGTCAGGCCCCCGGTTGTTATGTTGGGGAGCTGATCCACGGTGGAGTTGGCGTACGAAAGGCCGGTTGTTGGGGCGCCAGTGAATCCGGGGTCTGACCCCCAAAACGGGTCAGACCCCTGCTGCGGCGCCGCCTTCCGTCGTCTGGCACCTACCGCCAGCCGCCTAAAAATAGTATGCTGTGGCGCTGCCGACCCGGCCCCTTATCGGAACACCATGGCATCTCCCGTCTCCCCCGGCCTCCTGATCCTGCACGGTAACCAGCTCGAGCAATTGCGCGCGGCGCTGTTCGGCTGGCTGCGCCAGCATCCGCTCGATCCGCTCGAGTCGGAAATCGTGCTGGTGCAGTCGAACGGGGTGGCCGAATGGCTCAAGATCGCGCTGGCCGAGGAAGTCGGCGTGTGCGCCGCCACCCGCGTGGCGCTGCCGGCGCGCTTCCTGTGGGAGGCCTACCGCGGCATGCTGGGGCGCGAGCGGGTGCCTTCCCGTTCGCCGTTCGACAAGGCGCCGCTGACCTGGCGCTTGATGCGCCTGTTGCCGCTGCTGCTGCCCGAGCCGCTGTTCCTGCCGCTGCGCCACTTCCTCGGCGACGGCGATCCGGAGCGCCGCCTGCAGCTGGCCGAGCGCCTGTCCGACCTCTTCGACCAGTACCAGGTGTACCGCGCCGACTGGCTGGAGGACTGGGCCGCCGGACGCGACGTGCTGCGCAACGCGCGCAGCGAGGCGGTCGCGCTGCGGCCCGACCAGCTATGGCAGGCGCAGCTCTGGCGCGCGGTCAACGACAGCCTGCCAGAGCCGCTGCGCCAGAGCGGGCGCGCTACCATCCACAGCGAATTCGTGCGCGTCAGCGAGTCGGGCGCGTCGCCGGCCGGCAGCTTGCCGCGCCGTGTGGTGGTGTTCGGCATATCGGCGCTGCCGTACCAGACCTTGCAGGCGGTAGCCGAGCTGTCGCGCCACTGCCAGGTGCTGCTGGCGGTGCCGAATCCGTGCCAATACTACTGGGGCGACATCATCGAGGGCCGCGAACTGCTGAAGGCGCAGCGCCGCCGCCAGCTGCCGCGCGACGGCATCGACCGCTCCGACGTGCCGATCGAGGACATGCACGTGCACAGCCATCCGCTGCTGGCGAGCTGGGGCCGGCAAGGGCGCGACTTCGTGCGCATGCTCGACGAATTCGACACCGGCGCGCAGGGGCGCTTCGATAACATGCGGGTCGACCTGTTCAGCGAAGGGGAGGGCGACAGCCTGCTCGGCCAGGTGCAGGCCGCGGTGCGCGAGCTGCTGCCGCTGGCCGATCATCAGTTCGGCGCGCCGGACAGCTTTGACCGGTCGATCGAATTTCACATCGCCCACAGCGTGCAGCGCGAAGTGGAGGTGCTGCACGACCAGCTGCTGGCGTGGTTCGCCGACGGCCCGGCGCCGCCGCTGCGCCCGCGCGACGTGGTGGTGATGGTGCCCGACATCGACACCTTTTCGGCGGCGATCCATGCGGTGTTCGGCCAGCACAAGCGCAGCGACGCGCGCTTCATCCCGTTCGAAATCGGCGACGTCAAGGACCGCAGCGTCAATCCGCTGCTGGTGGCGCTCGAATGGCTGCTGCGCCTGCCGCAGCAGCGCTGCCGCCAGAGCGAGGTGCGCGACCTGCTCGACGTGCCGGCGCTGGCCGCCCGCTTCGGCCTGGCCGATGAAGACCTGCCCACGCTGGGCCAGTGGATCGAGGGCGCCAGCGTGCGCTGGGGCCTCGACCAGGCGCATCGCGATGGCCTCGGCCTCGGCTCGGCGGGCGAACAAAACGCCTGGATCTTCGGCGTGCGCCGCATGCTGCTCGGTTACGCCAGCGGCGCCGGCGCCAGCTTCGAGAACATCGAGCCGTATGCCGAAGTGGGCGGCCTCGATGCGGCCTTGGCCGGCTCGCTGGCGCAGCTGATCGAAACGCTGCTGGCCTGGCGCGCCACCCTCGCGCGTGCGCGTACCCCGGCCGCGTGGGGCGAGCAGGCGCGCGCGCTGCTGGCCGCCTTCTTCGACGCCAGCGAGGAGGCCGACCGCCTCACCCTGGGGCAGCTGAACGACGCGCTGCAAGGCTGGCTCGAGACGTGCGAGAGCGCCGAATTCGCCGAGGCGGTGCCGCTGGCGGTGCTGCGCGAGGCGTGGCTCGGCGCGCTCGACGAGCCGACCCTGAACCACCAGTTCGTCTCCGGCGGCGT
>JARXKM010000325.1:3471-5223 GCA_030272785.1 Pseudomonadota bacterium | reverse complement strand
CGCGTCAACGGCATCGGCCCCGGCACCATCCTGACCGAACTGGCCAAGAAGGCCGTGCTGGGCAGCCCGGAGGCGCGCCACACCATCCTCTCGCGCACCCCGCTGGGCCGCTGCGGCGAGCCGGAAGAAGTCGCCGCCATCGCCGTCTTCCTGGCCAGCGACGATGCTTCGTACATGACCGGCCAGACCATCTTCGCCGACGGCGGCCGCATGGCGCTGAACTACACGGTGCCGGTGAAGCCATGAGCGAACCGGCTGACGCGGCGCCGCCGGCCGCGCTGCTGTCGCTCGACAACCAGTTCTGCTTTGCGCTGTATTCGGCCTCGCACGCAGTGACCAAGACCTACAAGCCGCTGCTCGAGCGGCTCGGCCTGACCTACCCGCAGTACCTGGTCATGCTGGTGCTGTGGGAACAGGACGCGATCCTGGTCAAGGACATCGGCGCGCGCCTGTTCCTCGATTCGGGCACGCTGACCCCGCTGCTCAAGCGGCTCGAGGCGAACCGCCTGCTCGAGCGCCGGCGCGACCCGCACGACGAGCGCCAGGTCCGTATCTCGCTCACGCCGGCCGGACGGGCGCTGCGCGAGCAGGCGATCGACATTCCGCGCCAACTGCTGTGCGCCAGCGGCCAGCAGGCGCAGGTGCTGGGCCGCCTGCGCGCCGACCTGGCGTCGGTGCGCGACGATTTGCTCAAGTCGACCGACGCCGGCCAGTGAAGCGTCGCCGGCGCATATCGCTGCCTATGGCCACGATAGCGATTATTAAATTGTGCGCAATTCAATTGCGCGATATTATTCTTCTGTCGGCAGTCGCTGTGCCGCGTTCCCTTCCCCCTTCAGGAGTCATTCATGCACATTCTCTACACCGCCCATGCCACCGCAACAGGCGGGCGCGACGGCCGCGCCACCTCCAGCGACCAGGCGCTCGACGTCGCTCTGGCGACCCCGAAACAGCTTGGCGGCAACGGCGCCGAGGGCAGCAACCCGGAGCAACTGTTCGCCGCCGGCTATGCGGCCTGCTTCCTGTCGGCCATGAAATTGGTCGGCGGCATGCTCAAGACGCCGATTCCAGCCGCCACCAGCGTCAGCGGTGCGGTCGGCATCGGCCCGAACGGCGCCGGCGGCTTTGGCCTGGCGGTGAGCCTGTCGGTCAACACCCCCGGCATGGACCAGGCAGCCGCCGAAGCGGTGGTCGCCAAGGCCCACGAGGTGTGTCCGTATTCGAACGCCACGCGCGGCAACATCGAGGTGACCTTGCTCGTCAATCCGGCCGAGATATAGCCTGAGGCTATGTCTGGTATCTGAATTAGCAATTGGACATATATACCGCGACGCAGCATAATTCACCTGTCTCCACTATTCTCCTCCAAGAAAATAGTCTTCAGCCCGCTTTTACCAGCGGGCTTTTTTTTGACTTTTTTGCCTCGCGCGACCGGACACAGCCGAGGACGTTCGACCTGATCGACGACAGTTTGCGCAAGGTCATACCGGCGTCACATTGGCTGCCTATACTTTCTACATCTGCCTTACATGCAACCGATATGCGTGATCGCAGCCAGGCGTGTCGTCCTCCAACGGCGGCACGCCACACCGAATCGCATTGCCCCCTCTCTTGGCCCGATCTTGGGTTTGCCCGCCTTCGCTGTCGGGCATTTTTTTGTCCGCGTTTTTTGTCCGCGTTTTTTGTCCGCGTTTTTTGTCCGCGTTTTGGTCCGCGTTTTGGTCCGCGTTTTGGTCCGCGTTTTGGTCGACA
>JARXKM010000325.1:1160-3371 GCA_030272785.1 Pseudomonadota bacterium | reverse complement strand
GTCCGCGTTTTGGTCCGCGTTTTGGTCCGCGTTTTGGTCGACAGTCAATGCGTTTGGCAAACTCGCGCAATTAGCATTATTAACAGCTTGAAGCTGGCGGTCGATCTACTATGATGAAAGTTCGCCCACCGGTTCCACGCTGTCCCATCGAAGCCGCAGCAATCAGCAAAGGGAGTTTATCGAATGAGCTTGTTAGCCTTTGAAACGCCGTCCAATTCCGCATCCGTGTCCCATCCGGCGCTTGGCCGCCGTCATCGCCACGCCGAAGACAGCCTGCTCCTGGACGAGCTGAATCCGCACGCGGTCATCGACCAGGCTCCGCACGACCAGGCAGTGACGCTCACCAGCGTCGGCACGGTGCGCGAAGCCTGCCCGAAGTGCCTGCACACGCACCTCAACCTGATCCTGCGGCAACACAACGTCCGCGCCGCCCACCTGTTCTGTGCCCAGTGCCACAGCTGTTTCGACGCGCATTACGCCAGCGGCACCCCCGCCCTGACGATCTGAACCGTGCAGGCGGCGCCCCGCGCGCCGCTGTGGCAGGCGCATGAGTCCGCGCAGCCATGCTATCCTTGCCGTTTTTCGCGCGCCTTTCTGCCCATGCTCCCCATAATTTCCCTGCTTGTCCTCGATCCGAAACTGCGCAAATGGCGTTGGGGGTGCGCCCTGACGATGTACGTCACCATCCTGGTAATGGGCTCCGTCCCCGGCGCGCGCGCGCAGATCGGCCATTACGCCACCGGCGTCGTGCTGCATTCGCTGGCCTACGCCATCCTCACTGCGCTGGTGTACACCGGCAGCACCGGCAGCGCAGGCGTCCGCGCGCTCAAAGCGGTCCTCACGGTGGCGCTGATGGGCGCCGGCGACGAACTGTTGCAAAGCCTGTTCCCCTACCGCGGCGCCGCCGTGAACGACTGGCTGGTCGACTGCGCCGCCGCCATCATCACCGCTACCGTGCTGTCGTTGTTGCTGCCGAAGCCCGCACTGGCGCGCCCGACCGCCTAGTCTGCTGTTGCGTTCGTTTGGACGCCGGCCATCGGATTGCGTGTCCGTCGACGCGCAAACCGATCCATTAAAACCCATCAATTTGATCTGGCTCAGGCTGAACCCGCTTCAGCTGGAACGTCACGCCGATTCTCCCCTCTTACTGAAGTGGCACGCGGCATCGTCACGCACACACGTAAAAAATCCACAACAGAGGAGTTGATCATGAAGCGTACCCATCAAACTGTCCTTTTGGCTGGCCTGCTGACGCTGTCGCTGGCGGCGTGCAGCTACATGCCATGGCGCAATACCAGCGGCACCACCCCGGCCCCATCTCCCAGCAGCGGATCGCACAGCGGCAGCGAACCGGCCACCGATCCAGGTCCGAACGCCGGTACCAGCAGCAGCGCCGGCGACAAGTCCGCCGGCAGCGCAGGCGGGATGACCAAATAGCTGGACGGCAAGCCCGCACGGGCCTCGCGGCCGCAGTCCGGCAGCCGCCCGAGATCCGGCTGCTCGCCGGCAAGCGCGCAGCGCGGCAGGTGTCGTTTGATACAGCTCAATATGCGCGCAATGGCGCCGGAACGGATCGCGCCGCTGGCCATCTCACATGCGTGGCAGTTGGCATTGTCACGCACACCTCCACTGCAAGACATCCAACAGAAGGAGTAGATCATGAATCAAAAACAACAGGGCATGGTACTGGCGGGCTTGCTGGCGCTGGCGCTGGCAGGCTGCAGTTCCACCCGTAGCTCCAGCGATGATATGGCCGCCAGCAGCATGGGAAGCACCACCGGCGCCAGCCGCACCGGCAGCACCGGCAGCACGCCGAGCAGCGC
The DNA here is from genome assembly GCA_030272785.1 of Pseudomonadota bacterium. Lineage (GTDB taxonomy): Bacteria > Pseudomonadota > Gammaproteobacteria > Burkholderiales > Burkholderiaceae_D > JAFCUW01. The sequence goes on along the minus strand of JARXKM010000325.1, from coordinate 1,548 downwards.
CACCGCGGCCACCGGCGCCGCCGACAGCAGTATGGCAAGTCCTACCCAGGCGCAGACGCAGACGCAAGCAGGCTCGACGATGATGCCGGCCGGTCCGCCGAACGCCGTAGTGGTCGCGATCGACACCATACCGCGCGCCAGCGCGGCCGGGGCCGACTCTTCCGTCGGCGGCAGCGGCGGCACGACCGGCTCGTCGACGGGCAGCGACAAGATGTACCGGATCACCTTGCGCATGGACGACGGCAGCACCCGCGTGGTCACCCAGGACAAGGCGCCGACCTTCAGCAACGGCGACCGCGTCAACATGATGGATGGCATGATTTCACGCTAGCGGCGCGGTTCCATCGTGCCCGTCAGCAGGCCGGCGCCAGCGCCGTCGGCTTGCGGC
>JARXKM010000325.1:0-1060 GCA_030272785.1 Pseudomonadota bacterium | reverse complement strand
TGCGTGCTGCGTTTAGGTGCGACCATCCCGGTGCGACGTTTTGCCGCACCCATGTGGTCCGCTGTGCGGGCGAGCCCCCTCGCGCGCGCGCACGTGCGGTGGCAATTTGCGGTATGGTCCTGTTCATCCCCAAGCGCATGGAGCACACCAGCATGAGCGACAAGACCATCAAACGGCTGCATCCGGCGCTGCGCGACGATATTGGCGACCTGCTGACCCAGCGCCCATTGCCCAATCCGCACCTCGACCAGCTCGATCCTTTCCTGTTCCTCAACCACCACGGCCCGCAGACCTACCCGCCCGACAATCACGGTCTGCCGTTCGGCCCCCATCCGCACCGCGGCTTCGAGACCGTCACCTTCATCATCGACGGCATGCTGACCCACCAGGACAGCGCCGGCCACGAAAGCATCATGCGCGCCGGCGGCGTGCAATGGATGACGGCGGGACGCGGCATCGTGCATGCCGAGATTTCACCACGCCAATTCCTGCGCGACGGCGGCCCGCTCGAACTGCTGCAGCTTTGGATCAACCTGCCGGCCCGCTTGAAGATGAGCGCGCCAGCCTACACCGGCCTGCAGCGCGAACAGATTCCGGCACTGGCCGCCGGCGACGGCGTCACGCTGCACCTGGTGGCGGGGCAATGGCAAGGCGTCGCCGGACCGGTGGCGTCGCTCACCGGCGTGTTCATGAGCACGATCGCGCTGCGTGCGGGCGCCAGCCTGCGCCTGCCCGACCTGCTGGCGCGCACGGTGTTCCTGTACGTGGTGCGCGGCAGCATCAGCATCGCCGGACAGCGCGCCGCCGCCTTCCATCTCGTCGAACTGAACGAGGAAGGCGACTGCCTCGACCTGACGGCCGAGATCGATTCGCTGCTGCTGTTCGGCCACGCCGCGCCGATCGCCGAACCGGTCGTCGCGCACGGTCCCTTCGTGATGAACACGCGCGAGCAGATCGCCGAGGCGATCAGCGACTACCAGGCCGGCCGCTTCGGCGCCCCGCCCTAGCCGAACCGACGCCGGCGCCGTCAAGCGGAACCGACGCCGGCGGCGTCAAGCGG
>JARXKM010000037.1 GCA_030272785.1 Pseudomonadota bacterium | reverse complement strand
CCAGCGCGAGGTCCATTTCGTCTGCGCCGACGACACCCACGGCACGCCGATCATGATCGCCGCCGAGAAGGAAGGCATCACGCCGCAGGAGTTCGTGGCGAAGATCGCGGCCGGGCGCGCGCAGTACCTGGACGGCTTCCACATCGGCTTCGACAACTGGTATTCGACCGATTCGCCGGAAAACGTCGAGCTCTCGCAGGGCATCTACCGCAGGCTGCGCGAGGCCGGCCTGATCGTCACCAAGGTCGTCGACCGTTTCTACGACCCGGTCAAGGGCATGTTCCTGGCCGACCGCAACATCAAGGGCGAGTGCCCGGTGTGCCACGCCAAGGACCAGTACGGCGACAATTGCGAGGTGTGCGGCGCGGCCTACCAGCCGACCGAACTGATCAATCCGTTTTCGGTGTTTACCGGCTCGACGCCCATCCTCAAGCCGTCCGAGCAGTATTTCTTCGCCTTGTCGGACCCGCGCTGCTACACCTTCCTCAAGGAGTGGCTGAACACGCCCGGCCGCCTGCAGCCGGAAATGGTCAACAAGGTCTCCGAGTGGCTCGGCGAAGCGGGCGAGAAGTTGGCCGACTGGGACATTTCGCGCGACGCGCCCTACTTCGGCATCCCGATTCCGGACGCGCCGGGCAAGTTCTTCTACGTCTGGCTCGACGCGCCGGTCGGCTACCTGGCCAGCCTGAAGAATTATTGCAGCAAGAACGGCATGGACTTCGACGCGCTGCTGAACGACCCGGCCACCGAGCAGGTGCATTTCATCGGCAAGGACATCGTCTCGTTCCACCTGCTGTTCTGGCCGGCGATGCTCAATTTTGCCGGCCACCCGATCATCGACAAGCTCAAGGTCAACGTGCACGGCCACCTGACGGTGAACAACGAGAAGATGTCGAAGTCGCGCGGCACCGGCATCTCGCCGCTGCGCTACCTGCAGCTGGGCATGAATCCGGAATGGCTGCGCTATTACATCGGTTTCAAGCTCAACGCCAAGGTCGAGGATCTCGACTTCAACGGCGACGACTTCGTGGCGCGCGTCAACAGCGACCTGATCGGCAAGTACATCAACATCGCCAGCCGCTGCGCCGGCTTCATCGCCAAGAAATTCGACGGCAAGCTGGCCGGCACGCTTTCGCCGAAGGCCCAGCAGTGGATCGGCCGCGCGTTGACGGTGAACGGCGCCGAGCGCCAGGCCAACATCGCCGCCAACTTCGAACACCGCGAATACGGCAAGGCGCTGCGCGAGGTGATGGAGATTGCCGACATCACCAATCAGTATGTCGACGAGAACAAGCCGTGGATCCTGGCCAAGGATGCCGACAAGCTGGCCGAGCTGCACGACGTCTGCACCACCGCGCTGATCCTGTTCCGCCAGCTGACGGTCATGCTCTCGCCGGTGCTGCCGCAGGTGGCGGCGCGGGTCGCCGAATTCCTCGGCGACAGCGGCTACACGTGGCGCGACACCAGCGGCGCGTCGGTCTACGAATCGATGCTCGGGCGCGAGATCTTCGCCTACAGCCACCTGATGCAGCGGGTCGACGCCAAGATGGTCGAGGACCTGTTCGACCGCCCGGCCGCGCCGCTTGCTGCCGCCGCGCCGCTTGCCGCCAGCGCGCCGGTGACCATCGCTGCGCCGGCCGACGGCATCGAGGCACTGGCGCCGGAGATCAAGATCGACGACTTCACCAAGATCGACCTGCGCATCGCCAAGATCGTCAACTGCGAAGCGGTCGACGGCTCCGACAAGCTGCTGCGCCTGACGCTCGATGTGGGCGAAGGACGGTTGCGCAATGTATTTAGCGGCATCAAGTCGGCCTACCAGCCGGAGCAGCTGATCGGCAAGCTGACGGTGCTGGTGGCCAACCTGGCGCCGCGCAAGATGAAGTTCGGCGTCTCCGAAGGCATGGTGCTGTGCGCCTCGGCGGCCGACGAGCAAGCCGATCCGGGCCTGTATGTGCTCGAGCCGTGGCCGGGCGCCAAGCCGGGTATGCGGATCCGCTAGCACCGCGTCAAAACCGGGACAGACCCGGTTTTCGAAAAAACCGGGTCTGTCCCGGTTTTGCACGGTTTTGCATGTCGACGTCCGCGACACCGGGCTCTGCTCCCCCGACTGAAACACCGGGGCCGGACCGCCGGGCCGGCGCTATAATGCGCTTCTTGATGAGAAACCCGCGCCATGACGCGCCCACAATTTAACAGGCGACACCACCTCCCATGACTGAACTGACTTCTTTGAGGCACATCCCGCAGGCCAACCTGTTTCGCAAAGGCGACGTGTTCGTGCTGTTCGGCGAACTGTTCGGCCGCGGCTACGCCAACGGCCTGATCGACGAAGCACGCAAGGCCGGCATGACCATCGTCGGCATCACCGTCGGCCGGCGCGACGAGAACAACGCGCTGCGCGCACTCGACGCCGAAGAACTGGCCGAAGCCGAAGCCAAGCTGGGCGGACGCATCATCAACGAGCCGATGATGGCCGGCTTCGACCTCGACACGCCCGACGACGGCCCGAATCCGACCGAAATGCTGGCCGGCCTGACCCTGAAGAACTGGCAGGAAGAAAAGCTCGACTGGGATCGCATCGAGCTGTGCCGCCAGACCGGCGTGCAGCGCTTCACCGCGTCGGCGGCGATCGTCATGGCCGAGATCGACAAGCTGGTGCCGGACGGCGCCAACGTCTTCTTCGCCCACACGATGGCCGGCGGGATCCCGAAAGTAAAGGCGTTCCTGGCCATCGCCAACCGCATCTACAAGGGCCGCGGCGAGCGCTTCATGTCCTCGCGCGCGCTGCTCGACAGCGATCTCGGCAAGCTGATCCTGATGAATTTCGACGAGGTCACCGCCAACACGCTGCAGCACCTGATCAACGCCAGCGCGGCGATCCGCGCGCGCGTGAGCGCCACCGGCGGCAGCGCCCGTTACAGCGCCTACGGCTACCACGGCTGCGAGATCCTGATCGGCGGCCAATACCAGTGGCAGACCTACACCAACTACACCCAGGGCTACGCCAAGATGCGCCTGGAAAGCGTGGCCGCATCGGCGTGGGCGCAAGGCATCGCCGCCACCGTGTTCAACTGCCCGGAGATCCGCACCAATTCGTCCGACATCTTCGCCGGCGTCGAGCTGTCGCTGTTCCCGCTGCTGACGGCGTTGAAAAAAGAAGGCGGCGGCGCCTGGGTCGACCAGCAATGGGCGATCTGCGCGGCGCTGCTCGAAGACGGCGTCACGCTCGAGTCGCTGCTGGCCAAGATCGAGGCGTACAACAACGACCCGACCAGCGCGACGTTCCGCAATGTCGACGCCTGGCCGATGGACAATACGCCGGAACTGGCCGAAGTGATGATCGGCACCTCCGACGAGATGACCAAGCTGCACAAGGACCGCAAGGCCCTGATCACCGACCATCTGAGCGCGCTGGTGCTCGAGAGCACCGGTCCGCTGATGTTCCACGCGGTGGCCGAGAAGATCGCGCCGGTGCTGTGGCTGAACCACGACATCATCGCCCGCGAGCTGAACCTGCTGCACCCGTAAGATGGCCGCGAGGCGCAGCTAGCGCCTCGTTTTCCCTGCCGCGCGCCACTCGCGGTAGAATAGCAGCGTCCGCATCACTATCGCCTACCATGAAACTATCGAAACAATTCCACCTGTACGAATCCGACCACACGCTGTTCATCAAGTCGCTCAAGGCCGCCAATCCGGCGATCGAAGAAGGCCAGCGCGAAGGCCGTGCGCTGCTGTGGGACAAGGCGCCGATCACCCTGCCGGAGCAGGACCGCACGTCCGCCTCGCGCGTCAAGCAACAAGCTTACGTGTACCAGAACAAGCTCTAACGGTAGCGGGGCGAGCACATGTTGCCAGGTGAGGCGGCCGGCGCGGTATTGGCCGATGCTGACGGTCGCGCCGATGCGGCAGGGACTGCAGCGCCACCGGCCGTGCCCGATATCGCGGCCAGGGCGCGCCTGTACGGCGAGCCGATGCTGCGCATGCCGACCGACCTGTTCATCCCGCCCGACGCGCTGGAAATCTTCCTCGACGCCTTCGAAGGTCCGCTCGACCTGCTGCTGTACCTGATCCGCAAGCAAAACTTCAACATCCTCGACATTCCGATGGCGCAGGTGACCTTGCAGTATCTGAAATACGTCGACCAGATCCGTTTGCACAACCTGGAGCTGGCGGCCGAGTATCTGCTGATGGCGGCGATGCTCATCGAGATCAAGTCGCGCATGCTGCTGCCGCAACGCAAGGCCGACGACGAGGAAGCGGGCGACCCGCGCGCCGAACTGGTGCGCCGCCTGCTCGAGTACGAGCAGATCAAGGTGGCCGCCTACGACCTGAACGCGGTGCCGCAAGTGGAGCGCGACTTTATCCGGCCGCAGCTGTTCGTCGAGCAGAGCAATGTGCCGAGCTGGCCCGAAGTCGACGCCACCGACCTGCAGCGCGCCTGGCTCGACGTGCTGCAGCGCGCCACCCTGACCCAGCACCACAAGATCAGCCGCCAGGAATTGTCGGTGCGCGAGCACATGTCGGCCATCCTGCGCCAGCTGCAGTCGGCGCGCTTCGTCGAATTCGCCGACTTGTTCGCCGGCCAGGGCGGCGTGCCGATCGTCGTGGTGCACTTCGTGGCGATGCTCGAACTGGCCAAGGAAACCCTGATCGAGATTACCCAGGCCGAGCCGTTTGCGCCGATCTACGTGCGCCTCGCCTATTCGCCGGCCTGATGCCGGCCCCTATTCCCCTGACTATCCGCCACCGGCGACCTTCCCCATGAAAATTATCTCTTCCATCGAAGAACTGCGCGACCAGTTGAGCGGGCAGTTGCGCACCGCATTCGTGCCAACCATGGGCAACCTGCACGAAGGCCACCTGTCGCTCATGCGCCTGGCGCGCAAGCATGGCGACCCGGTGGTTGCCTCGATCTTCGTCAACCGCCTGCAGTTCGGGCCGAACGAGGACTTCGAAAAATATCCGCGCACTTTCCAGAGCGACGTCGAGAAGCTCGAAAAGGAAGGCGTCTACGTGCTGTTCGCACCCACCGAGCGCGACCTGTATCCGGAGCCGCAGGAGTTCCGCGTGCGCCCGCCCGACGACCTGGGCAACACGCTGGAAGGCGAGTTCCGGCCCGGCTTTTTCAGCGGCGTGACGACGGTGGTGCTCAAACTGTTCTCGTGCGTGCGCCCGCGGGTGGCGGTGTTCGGCAAGAAGGACTACCAGCAACTGATGATCGTGCGTAACATGAGCCGCCAGTTCGCGCTGCCGACCGAGATCATCGCCGCCGAGACCTACCGCGCCGAGGACGGCCTGGCGCTATCGTCGCGCAATATGTACCTGTCGGCGGCGGAGCGGCAGGAAGCGCCGGCGCTGTACCAGAGCCTGAACATGGTGGCGGGCGACATGCGTGCCGGCCACCTCGACATCTTCGAACTGGAACGGCAGGCGATGCACAACTTGGCCAAGCGCGGCTGGCAACCCGATTACATCTCGGTACGCAAGCAGTCCGACCTGCAGGTGCCGTCGGCCGGCGACCTGGCGCAAGGCGCGCCGCTGGTGGTGCTGGCTGCGGCCAAGCTGGGCACGACGCGGCTGATCGACAATCTGGAGATTTAAGCGCAGCTATTCATCGAGCTCGGCAAGTAATACGTCCCTGACGAACATTCCGGCCCGGGAAACGTCATACACCAGGCCGGAAAGCAATAATGGCGTCATGTCGCTGCGAAAATTCCGGTCTCCCAGACTTTCCGCCAGATGCGCAGTAAATTCACCGCGGCCAACTTTGGTCCCTTCTTGCCCCATGTAATGCTGAAAACAGCGTATTACCTTGGGAACGCTGATGGTCTGCTTGCTTTCGTTGAACGCCCAGAAGAGGTCGAACAGGTCGCGGCCTTTGCGTCGCTGAAACAGCGCGCGCATCTTGGTGCCCAGCATTTCGTGGATATCGAGTGAGGCAATGTTCGCGCCGCGATCACCATCTTGAAAGGGGACTGAAAACGGCAAGTGCACCACGGCAAGATAAGGGACGCGTTCCGTCACGTTGACTTCCACCTCCACCCGCAAGGTGCGGGTCGGCGCCATGACCGATGGAATGTCGTAAATAAACCGCAGCACCCGCGACGGACGCGCAACGTTGCGAACGGCCAGCTTCAGATCTTCCCAGAAGTGCTGCTGCGGCTTGCCGAACACTTCCAGCAAGGCATCCTCGATGCCCGCCTTGATCTCTTCTTCGGCCACCCGCGGGTCGATCACGACCAGGTCGATGTCCTCCGAATAGCGCGACGCCGGCTCCAGGTGTATTTTGTGCAGCACGGTTCCGCCGCGCATCGCGACCTGCTGTGCAATCGGCGCGTGGGAAAAGATCGCCACCATTGCCAGGCACAGCAGCAAGTCTTGCTCAACCTGGATGAGGGACGGCCATGGCACCACTGCCTGATGTGCGAGAACATCCTGTTGCGTCACTGGGTTCATGATAGCTGTTGCAAGTCGATGTTTTCAATGATGCCCCATTGCGCAGATTCCCGGAACCTTTCCTCGACAATATTGCCTGGGCCAGCCTCGAGATAAATCTGGCGCTTCCTGCCCTCCCGCAGCTTGCTGGCAATCGGCCGCACCAGCGCATCGCCTTGAAATTGCTGCAAGATGTAGCCCAGGCGCTGCAAGACGGGTTGCTCGACACCCGTGTTTAGCGCCAAGGCGAATCCCTCTTCGGTCAATTGCTGCATCATCCCTTTGATTGCCTGCGCCGCCCTGGCCATGCCGCCGATGCGGGACGAATACCTGACCAGGTCGAGCGCTGTGGCTTCTGCCGTGCTGAGCAACAGTCGCGCATAGGCTCCCGTTTTCAGGCGGACGGCTACCTGTTCGATGTCCTTGCGCACGAAGAACCGCATGCTGATCCTGCCTACCTGAATGGCGCGCATCGGCCGGTCGGTCACCACTTGCACGAACTGGATCGCCTGATGGGACGAACCGTATTCGGCCGCCGCCGACAGCAAGCCGATGTAATACGGCCTGCCCAGGTGCTTGAAATAACTGTGCAGCCACCATTCCGCCGGCGGCGCGCCAATCAAGGCCTGGTCTGGCCGGACAATCAGATAAAACCCGCTCTTCGCACCGACCCGTACCACCTGCCCGGACAAGCGCGACAACTGGCCCAGCGCCGCTTCCGGCGACAGCCCGGTCGTCTTGCGCAACTCGTCCATCGTGAACGCAATGGTTCCGCGCGCCTGGCGGTGGCGGACGAACTGGTACGCCGCATGACGCTTGCGGCTCTCAGGATTGCTTATCGTCGGAGAAATTTTTTGTCGTTCCATTTGCGTATATTAATGTCACACATCGATATATGCAAACCAATTGGCTTTTTATAACTCATTAAGCAACAATCCTAATGAACATGTTAAACGGGAAATAAAACGCCAATTCATTTACGATGAACGATGCTTGACAGCGTTTTTCGCAAACAGATTGGCTAAAGATCCTGGAATGATCAAGCGGCGCTGCTGCCTGCTCATGACAAGGGGAAATGCGCTGGTGCCGCGGCCAGCCGCAGTCCATGCGCGGTCGACTCGATCGTCAAGACCTCGTACAAGCATGTGCGTGGCGCCACCTGCGTGAAGTTGCTCATTGCTGCACTTGCGCTAAAGAATTCCACCCCGAGGCTGGTCGATGGCGCCGACACTACCTGCATGATGCCGCCGGCACCGCCGGCATCGTCAATCTGGCCCCAAAAAGCGGCATGGTGGTGACCATGCAGCACGACCGAATCGATGCCTCCGCGCAGTGCGGCAACGACCTTGTTGGCGTCATGCATGACCATCCCGACCCGCTGGACGGCGGATCTGGCGGCATCCCGGATCCGCCGCCATCCGCGCTTGGTGCTGTTCATGAGCAAACCATGTTCCGGCAGCGCGAGCTTATGATGCATGATGTGGATAAATCGGGCCTGTGTGTGCTGCCGGGATTGGCGGATGGCCATGAAGTTGTCCAACTGTCGATCGCCGACCTCGCCGAACGAGTTATTGAAAGCGAGCGACGATGAGCGCACGGTGTTCCAGACGACAAACCGTGCCCCTTTCATGTGCGGCGCCGAAACGATCAAGGGAAACAGGGATTCGGTCTGGCGGAACTTCGCATTGTTGCTGAGGTCGGCACTGTCGATGGCGCCCCATGTCAGCGCCAGATCGCGCATGCCGCCGTTGCACCATACCGTTGCCCGTGCACCCATCAAGTCACCGGCGGCGTGCATGTATTCGGCCATGCGCTTCCAGCGTCCGCTCCAGTCGATCTTGTCGCCCACAACGGCAAGGCTCCGGAAACCGTACCCAACGATGTTGAGATCGTGATTTCCGGGAGCGATTACGATGTCGTTGCGGAATTCCCGCATGGCGTGGCGCACCGCCCGCCACGCTGTGTGCTCGCCGGTATCCGTGACGTCGCCAGAAACGACAAACACCGCATCGGCCTGCGTGTCCTTGATTTCATTCATGCGCGCCGCCAGCGTCGTGAGGAAGGCCGCATTCCACACCCCTTCCTCGGTCAGCCTGCCGGACTCGCCCGGCACGTGTAAATCCGAGAAATGCACCAAGGTGCCGAGGTACTGGTTGGCCGATCCATCGGGATGGCGCTGGAACAAGATGGTCTTGAGCCGAAAGTGACCCGGCACCCCGAGCCCGACTTCCTCGTTGTAGTAATCAACCGCGCATGCGACGATCGACACAAGCGTCGCGAACGCCAGCGCGGTGAGCGTCACGATTGCCAGGTAGGCCTGGCTGTCCAGGTGCTTCTGCGCATACGTGACCAACCGCCAGATCGCGTACAAACCGGGCAAGGCGCAGACAGCGGTCCAGCACAACATCGCCGCAACCGATCGTTTGACCTGGGCGAGCTGACTGCGGCGCTCGATCAGGCCAGCGGCGACGGCGGTAAAAAAGCGCGACCATTTTTTCCCGATCATGAGCAGCACCCTCGGTGCGCTCGTGAAAAAATTGGCCATCTGCGTGCGCAGGCGCTGCGAGCACACACCCAGCGCGGTAAACAGCAAGGCGACAATCGCCGCCAAACCCGGGTGGACGCGAAATGACGTGGCCAACGCATAGCCGATTTCGGCGATGATCAACAAGGGAAAACACACCTTCCACAGGAAGTTTCCGACGAGATTGGCGCTGGTGTGCGGAAACAGGCCTCGATAGGCGTCGATCGTGATTCTCTCTTGTTGGGCAAGCAGGGCAAAGCGCCGGCGCCGCCTCCAGACAATTGCACAAAGAGCAAAAGTACGCAAGCCAGGTCGTCCCGCCGGCGGCATTACAGCCGACAAAAAAAAACCGGGCAGCGCCCGGTCTTGTTCGTCACCAGGGTGCAGCGATCAGACGGCGACGTCCTGTGCCCACGCCAGCGCCGACAGGTGCGCCTTGTTGACGTCGAGCGGGCTGATGCCGAGCGACCTGGCCAACGAGGCGACCAGGTTCGAGTTCAGCTCGCATGCCTCGGCCAGCGCCAGGTAGGGCCCATACATGCCGCCGCGGGTGAGCAGCGCACGCACCACTTCGTCGGGCAGCAAGATGGTGTCGAGCACTTCCTTCATCGGCAGCCCCAGCAGCCTGTCGAGCAGCGAAAACATGCCGGCCACGAACAGGTTCTCGCCCTCGCCGCGTGGCAGTACCTTGGCGCCGAGCAACTCGGCGAGGCGGCCGCGCACCACCGCCGTCTCCATCAGCACCGGCGAATAGCCGCTGGTGCTGGCGGTCGCCAGCAGCAAAGTGAGCCAGCGGTACAGCGGCGCGTAGCCGAGCAGGCCGATCGCCTGGCGCAGCGACTGGATCTCGCGCCCGCTGCCGAAACCGGCCGAGTTGATGAAACGCAGCAGCTTGTACGACAGCGCCGGATCGCGCTTGAGCACGTTTTCGATCTTGGGGATGTCTGCGTTGGCGGTGACCATCTGCATCAGCTGCAAGATGATGGTTTGCGCCGGGTTCATGCCCTTGACCGGGTTGCCCGGGCGCGGCGTCAGGTGCAGCTTGCCGACGAAGGCGTCGAGCCCGAGCGCGGCGCAGGCATCGAAATCGGCCCAGGTGGTCACCGGCCGTCCCACCATGCGCACCGTCGATTGCTTGAGCGCCGCGTAGGTGCGCGCCTGCGCGGCGACGTCGGCGCCGGAAAAGCGCACTTCGATGAACGAGGCGCTGATGCCGAGGTTCTTGCCCAGGTGGCCAAGGTCGCCGTCGCGCACCGAGATGCCGACCCCGCCGGCGCGCAGCCCCTGCACCGCAGCCAGGGTGTGCGGGTCGGCCATGTCGGCCGCCTTCATCGTCAGCACGGTGCGCTCGGGCGGCATGGCGTACAGCGCGTCGGTCGACAGCATCGGCGGCACGGCGTCGAGAAACAGCATCTTGTCGCGCAACAGCCAGCCGCGCTCGTCGTCGTTGACGTGCTCGGCGACGAAGCCGATCAGGGCCTCGAGCGCGGCGTCGGTGACCGGCTGGCTGGCGTCATCCTTCCACGACAGTTCGTAACCGATCACCCGCTGCTGCGGGTCGAGCAGCGGTTCGCGGACGATGAAATTTGTCTCGTGCATGGGGAAAATCGCTTCGGTGTCGCTGCGGCAAAAAGGTGATCAGAAGCCCAGGCTGTCGAGCAGGTCGTCGACCTGGCCCTGGTCGGCCACCACGTCGGTGTTGCCGGTGGGGTTGATCTGCGGCCCGTTGAGCAGGCCGTTTTCGAGATCGCGCTTGACTTCGGCCGGGGCGAAGTCGACCAGCATCTGCACCAGCTGGCGTTCGAGGTTGTGGGCGATCGAGGTGACCTTGGTGATCACCTGGCCGGTCAGGTCCTGGAAGTCCTGGGCCATCATGATGTCCATCAGGTAGGACTTGGTGTCGACGGTGGCGGCGCGCATGGCGCCCAGGCTGGTCACGCTGCGCTCGGCCAGCGCGCGCCATTGCTGGGCGCTGGTGTCGGGCGCGGCGAGCAGCGCGTCGAGCTCGGCCGACAGCGCGCGGGCGTCGTCGTCGATGCGGTCCTGCAGCGGGCCGGCGGCGTCGGTGGCGTTGAGCACCTTTTGCGCCGCCTGTTCGGACAGGCGCGCCACGTAGTCGAGGCGGTCGCGCGCATCCGGGATGTCGGAGGCCGCTTTTTCAATCAGCTTGTCGAGGCCGAGCCCGCGCAGGCTGTCGTGCAGCGCGCGTGTCATGTGGCCGATGCGGCTCAGGAACTCGTCGTGGGCGTCCATGGCACTGCCCGCCGTGCCGTCCTCGCGGATCGCGCCGGCGGTGGAAATGTCGCCCATTTCAGGCTCCGATTTTTTCGAGTTTCTCGAAAATCTTGTTGAGCTTTTCGTCCAGCGTGGCCGCGGTAAACGGCTTGACCACGTAACCGCTTGCGCCAGCCTGGGCGGCGGCGATGATGTTCTCTTTTTTCGCTTCGGCCGTCACCATCAGCACCGGCAGCTTGCACAGCGTGGGATCGGCGCGGATGTTCTGCAACATCGTCAGGCCGTCCATGTTCGGCATGTTCCAGTCGGACACGACGAAGTCAAACGTTTCGCTGCGCAACTTGGCCAGCGCCATCACGCCATCTTCGGCTTCGTCGACATTCGCGTATCCCAGTTCCTTCAACAAATTCCGCACGATGCGACGCATCGTCGAGAAATCGTCAACAACTAAAAAGCGCATTTTTGGATCAGCCATGAATTACTCCGTCGATTCTCATACTTATGGTTATTGACACACTTCTTCATTCCGTCGAAGCAGTGTTTAGCATAGCATTTTTGTTGCCATACGGCGATGAAACTCACAAGGAATGCTGCTTTATCCGGTCAAACGCGCAACGCGCGCCCGCCGTGGGTTGACAGATAGTTAAGAACTTTGCCCGGCAACTCGGACAGCGGCGCCACTTCGTGGGCGGCGCCGATGGCGATCGCTTCGCGCGGCATGCCGAACACCACGCAGGAGGCCTCGTCCTGCGCAAAATTATACGCGCCGGCCGTCTTCATCTCGAGCATGCCGAGCGCGCCGTCCTTGCCCATGCCGGTCAGGATCACGCCGACCGCGTTCTTGCCGGCCGCCTGCGCCGCCGAACGGAACAGCACGTCGACCGACGGCCGGTGCCGGTTGACCGGGTCTTCCTGGTCGATCCGGGTGACGTAGTTGGCGCCCGAGCGCACCAGGGTCAGGTGCGAGTGCCCCGGCGCGATGTAGGCGTGGCCGGGCAGCACCCGCTCGTCGCCGGCCGCTTCGCGCACGCTGATCTTGCACAGCGCGTCGAGGCGCCGGGCGAACGAGGTGGTAAAGCCTTCCGGCATGTGCTGGGCGATCAGGATGCCGGGGCAATCGGACGGCATCTGCATCAGGAATTCGCGGATCGCCTCGGTGCCGCCGGTGGAAGCGCCGATGATGATCAGCTTCTCCGACGACGTCAGGGGATTGCGCAGCGGCGGCAGCGCGCCGGCCACCTTGACGGGTGCCAGCGTGCGCGGCTTGATGCGCGCCTTGGCGGCGGCGCGGATCTTGTCGGCGATCAGTTCGGTGTATTCGCGCATCCCGCTCTGGATCGAGATCTTCGGCTTGGTGACGAAATCGACCGCGCCCAGTTCCAGCGCGCGCATGGTGATTTCGGAGCCGCGCTCGGTCAGCGACGACACCATCAGCACCGGCATCGGCCGCAGCCGCATCAGCTTTTCGAGGAAGTCGAGGCCGTCCATCTTGGGCATCTCGACGTCGAGCGTGAGCACGTCCGGGTTGGTCTGCTTGATCAGTTCGCGCGCCACCAGCGGGTCCGGCGCCACGCCGACCACTTCCATGTCCGGCTGGCTGGAGATGATCTCGCTCATCACGCTGCGGATCAGCGCCGAGTCGTCCACGATCAGTACTTTGATCTTCATAGTGCTAGTCCTCATCGTCAAAACAGGTCGATCTCGCCGCCGACCGGCGCCACCTTGAGGCGGCTGGCGTAATCGAGCTCGCGTTTCACCAGGGTGTCGTTATGGGTCTGCATCAGCTTCTTGACCAGCACCTTGCCGGTGCGCGGGAAAAAATACACCTTGCGCGGATAGATGTCGTTGAGGTCCTCGGCCACCACCCGCATCTTCTCGGTCTTGAGGTAGTTGATCACGAAGGCGGCGTTGCGCTCGCCGACGTTGATGGCGGTGAAGCCCTTGAGCACCGCGCCGCCGCCGAACACTTTCGCTTCCATGTTCTCGCGCCGCGCGCCCGACTTGAGCAGGTCGTTGATCAGCACTTCCATCGCGTAGGTGCCGTAGCGCATCGAGGCCGACACCGGGCTGTTGGCGTCGCTGCCGCCGCCGTCGGGCAGCATGAAGTGGTTCATCCCGCCCAGGCCGCTGACGCGGTCGCGGATGCAGGCCGACACGCACGAGCCGAGCACCGTCACGATCAGCATGTCCTTGGGGGTGTAGTAGTACTCGCCGGGCAGGATCTTGGCCGCTTCGCAGTCGAAGGTACGGTCGTAATAAACGTTGGTGGCGAATTGTTCTTTGGTATCCATGATAGGCTTCCTATTGCGGTGCCCTAGTGGGCGCCGGAACGACCTTGTTCGAGTTCGTACACTGTCTTGCCGCGCAATTTGAGCGCGTCCGAGACGTACAGGAAGTTTTCCGAGTGGCCGGCGAACAGCAGCGCGCTCGGCTTCATCAGCGGTACAAAGCGCGCCAGGATCTTGCGCTGGGTCGCCTTGTCGAAATAAATCATCACGTTGCGGCAGAAAATGACGTCGAACTGCCCGGTCAGCGGCCAGCCGTCGGCCAGCAGGTTGAGCTGCTTGAAGGTGACCAGCTGGCGCAGTTCCGAACGCACCCGCACCATGCCCTCCTGCTCGCCCTTGCCGCGCAAGAAAAAGCGCTTGGCCCGTTCGGGCGCCATCTTGTCGAGCCGGTCAATGCCGTACATGCCGTTGGCGCCGGTCGCCAGCACGTTGGTGTCGATGTCGGTGGCGATGATCTGCACCGGCGGGGTCAGGCTGTTGAACGCTTCGCAGGCGGTCATGGCGATCGAATACGGCTCTTCGCCGGTCGAACTGGCCGAGCACCAGATCGTGATCGGCCCGCCCGGCAATCGCTTGAGGTGCTCGGCGAGCAGCGGAAAGTGGTGCGCCTCGCGGAAGAACGACGTCAGATTGGTCGTCAGCGCGTTGGTAAACGATTCCCACTCGTCGCCCAGGCCGCCGGCCTCGAGCTCGTCGAGGTAGGTCGAGAACGACACGATGCCGGTCGCCCGCAGGCGCCGCGCGATGCGGCTGTAGACCATCTCCTGCTTGCTGTCGGCCAGCGAAATACCGGCCCGCTTGTAGATCAGCGCGCGCACCCGCTCAAAATCACTCTTGGTGAAGTTGAATTCCTTGGCCGATTCCACTTTGATTTGCGACACGATTCCCGCCTTCCCGCTGATTCACTTGCTGCACCCGGCCGGCTGGCCGATGTTGTGGCGCCGCGCCGGCGCGACCGGCCAAACGCGGTCAGGCGGCGATTTTTTCGATCAGGCCCATTTCGCCCGACGACATCAGCTTGTCGATGTCGACCAGGATCAGCATGCGCTCGTCGATCGTGCCCAGGCCGATCAGGTAGTCCGAATTGAAGGCGGTGCCCATTTCCGGCGCCGGCTTGACCTGGTCGGGCGTGAGCGTGGTGACGTCCGAGACCGAGTCGACCACCATGCCCATGATGCGCCCGCCGATGTTGAGGATGATGACGACGGTGAACTGGTCGTACACCGGCGTACCCAGGTTGAACTTGATGCGCATGTCGACCACCGGGATGATGATGCCGCGCAGGTTGATCACGCCCTTGATGAATTCGGGCGCGTTGGCGATGCGGGTGACCGCTTCGTAGCCGCGGATTTCCTGCACCTTCAGGATATCGATGCCGTATTCCTCGGAGCCGAGCGTGAAGGCGAGGAACTCGCTGCCTGCGCCATCGTGGGCATGGCCGGCGTTCTGGGTGGTGGATGTCATCGACATGGTGGTTTCCTCTGCAGTACGAAAAAAGTGTGAATGAATGGCCGCTTGGGTCAGCGCTTACGAAAATACGGCGTCGTCGGCGAGCTGGCGCGATGAACGCATCAGTGCGGCGACGTCGAGGATCAGCGACACGCCGCCGTCGCCGAGGATGGTGGCGCCCGAAATGCCGGTCACCTTGCGATAGTTCGACTCGAGGTTCTTGACCACCACCTGCTGCTGGCCGACCAGGTCGTCGACGAACAGCGCCGCCTTGCGCCCGTCCGCCTCGAGGATCACCACGATGCCTTCGCACGGGTCGGTATAGCGCGGCACGATCTCGAACATCTGGTGCAGCGGGATCAGCGGCAGGTACTCGCCGCGCACCTTGATGACGCGGCCGCGGTTGGCGATTTCCTTGATGTCCTCGGGCGCCGGCTGCAGCGACTCGACGACGAAGCCGAGCGGCAGGATGTACACTTCCTCGCCGCAGCGGATCGACATGCCGTCGAGGATGGCCAGGGTCAGCGGCAGCGAAATCGAGATGGTGGTGCCGAAGCCCTTGGCCGAACGGATCTCGATCGAGCCGCCCATCGCGGCGATGTTGCGCTTGACGACATCCATGCCGACGCCGCGCCCGGAGACGTCGGTGACGATTTCGGCGGTCGAGAATCCGGGAGCGAAAATGAGCTGCCAGACGTCGGCATCGGTCATGCTGTCGGACACCGTCAGGCCGTTCTGCGCCGCCTTGGCGAGGATGCGGTCGCGGTGCAGGCCGCCGCCGTCGTCGGACACTTCGATGACGATGTTGCCGCCCTGGTGGCCGGCCGACAGGAACAAGCGCCCGGCCTCGGTCTTGCCGGCGGCCAGCCGCGCGGCCGGCATCTCGATGCCGTGGTCGATGCTGTTCCTGACCAGGTGGGTGAGCGGATCGACGATGCGCTCGATCAGCCCCTTGTCGAGTTCAGTGGCGGCGCCGTTGGTGATGAAGTCGACCTTCTTGCCCAGCTTGGCGGCCAGGTCGCGCACCATGCGCGGAAAGCGCGAGAACACGAAGTCCATCGGCATCATGCGGATCGACATGACCGCTTCCTGCAGGTCGCGCGTGTTGCGCGTGAGCTGGCTGACGGAATTGAGCAGCCGTTCGTGCAGCATCGGGTCGAGGCCGTCGCTGCGCTGCTCGATCATCGCCTGGGTGATCACCAGCTCGCCGATCAGGTTGATCAGCTGGTCGACCTTCTCGATCGACACCCGGATCGACGACGATTCCGCGTTCGGCGCGCCGCCCTTGTCGTCCTTGCGCGCGGCCGCCTTGCGTTCGGCCGCCACTTCGCTGATCTCGAGCGCCTCGATGCGCGTCGCCGACGGCAGCGGCTTGGCCGGCGCGGCGCCGGCGCCGCCGCTGGCGGCCAGCGCGCGGATCTGCTCGATCGGCTGGAAGAAACCGTAGCCGCGCTCGTCGTCGGTCTTCTCGGCGAGCGCCGCGCCACTGCCGCCCGCCTCGTCGGCGCCGAGCGGCTCGAAGAAGCCGTAGCCGAGTGCCTGCTCGACCTTGGCGCGCTCGGCGTCCTCGATGGCGCGCTGGGCCGGCGTGAGGGCCGGCGCCTCGAAGATCTTCAGATCGTCGGGATCGAGCACGAACGAGCAAATGGCGATGATGTCGTCGAGGCTTTCATGGGTGGTGAGGATCAGCGCATGCCGGTCGAGGCCGTTCGGCGCGACCGCGATGCGCCCCAGCAGGCCCAGTTCGGCGGCCAGCGCGTTGACGTCGCGCTGCTCGACCTGCGGCAGTTCGATCTTGTAGCGGCGCCCGCCGACGCCCAGGTTCGGCTTGACGTCGACCTGCACGAAGGCCGGCGCCGGCCTGGCCAGCGGCACCGCTTCCTGCGACAGCTCTTGCAGCATCATGCGCACGTCGGCGACCTGATCCTGGTTGACCGGCGCGCCGTTGCGGTGGCCGTCGAGCTGCATCTTGAGGATGTCCTTGGCGGCCAGGAAGGCGTCGACGTGTTCGGCCGTGAGCGCCATTTCGCCCTTGCGGATGCGGTCGAGCAGCGACTCGAGGATGTGGGTGACCTCCGACATGTCGTTCAGGCCGAAGGTCGATGCGCCGCCCTTGATCGAATGGGCGGTGCGGAAAATCGCGTTCAGGTCCTCGGCGTCGGGCGCGCCGATGTCGACCGCCAGCAGCAGCCGTTCCTTTTCCGCCAGCAGTTCTTCAGCCTCATCGAAAAAGACCTGGAAAAACTGGCTTATGTCGATGGTCATGATGAAACTCCGTCAATGTCGCGATGCGTCATACCTGTACTCCCTGCCACCCGCGCGGCATCAGCCGATAACTTTTTTCACGACTTCGATCAGCCGCTGCGGATCGAACGGCTTGACCAGCCAGCCGTTGGCGCCGGCCGCGCGGCCCTTCGATTTCATGTCGTCCGACGATTCGGTCGTCAGCATCAGGATCGGCACCTTCTGGTAGGCCGGCAAGGCGCGCAGCAGCTTGATCAGCTCGAGGCCGTCCATGCGCGGCATGTTCTGGTCCGTCAGCACCAGATCGACGGTCTGCATCTTGGCCTTTTCGAGCCCGTCCTGCCCGTCGACGGCCTCCACCACCAGGTAGCCGGCCGCCTTCAGGCTGAACGCCACCATCTGGCGCAATGAGCTTGAATCGTCGACTGCGAGAATTGTTTTAGCCATTTTCTGCTCCTGCTATTTCGTTCAGGGCACGTGGCCCTGTCGTGGTTGAAATGAATGATCAATGCGGCGTCAGAACAGTTCGATGTCGCCGCTCTCGAGGTGCTTCTGGTTGACTGCCTTGCGTAACACGCTGCGTAGTTCGAGCGACTGGATCGCCAGCGCCATGCTCACCTTGCCGAGCAGCTCGACGACTTCCTCGCTGCCCGCTTCGGCCACGATGTCCTCGCCGTGCGCGCCGAGCGTGCCGAGAAAGGCGCGCAGGCCGGTGACCCGTTTCAAGGTGCGGTCGATCAGCTGGCTCGTCATGTCCTGGAACTGCATGCTGGTGATGGCCGAATTGACGTGCAGCCCGATCTCGCCGGCCATGCCTTTCATGCGGGCGATTTCCTCGTCGCTCGGGATGCCGCCGGCGAGCAGCAGGTTGATGCCGTCCTGGCGCTCGCCGACCGCCTGGTGGATCGCCATGAAACTACGCGTGAGCTTGTCGACCGCCTCCTCGAGCAGCGACCCGGTCTGCACCAGGTCGATCTCGACTTCGGTCAGGTGCTTCTTGCCGTGGTCGGACACGCCCGACAACAGCCGCTTCACGTGCGAACCCAATATTTTCTTACGCGTCATCCGCCGTCTCCCATAGTCTCGCGCCCCATCGTGTCCGTCCCATCATCTCGCCCCCGGCACTGCCGCCGCCGGCACTGGCGCCGCGCCGCTGCCCGACACCACCACCACCGGCTCGGGCGCCTGCGACGAGGCGTTGTCGCGCATGACCGTCTCTTCGGTCTTCTTGTTCATCACGATGATGCTGATGCGCCGGTTGATCGGGTTGAACGGGTCCTGGCGGTCCAGGTTGGCCGCCGAGGCCAGCCCGACGACGCGCAGGATCTTGTTCTCGTTCATGCCGCCGATGATCAGTTCGCGCCGCGACGCATTCGCTCGCTCGCTCGACAGCTCCCAGTTACTGTAACCCACATCGGACAGATAGGGGGTCGAATCGGTGTGGCCGGACAGGCCGATCTTGTTCGGCACCTCGTTGAGCACGACGCCGATCACGTGCAGGATCTCGCGCGTGTACGGCTGCAGCTCGGCCTTCGCCAGCGCGAACATCGGCCGGTTCAGTTCATCGACGATCTGGATCCGCAGCCCTTCGCTGGTGATATCGAGCAGCAGCTGCTTCTTGTATTTCTTGAGCAGCGGATTGGCCTCGATGGTGGCCTCGATCTTCGCCTTGAGCGCCTGCAGGCGCATGCCCTCCTCGCGTTCGAGCGCCGCCTTGGCCGCCTTCAGGTCGTACGACTTCTTCGGCGCCGGCGTGTCGCCCTTCTTGACCTGGCCGGTGCGCGCCGTCAGGTCCTTGCCGCCGCCCTGGATCACCGACGAGCTGTCGCCGCTGCCCGAGCCGCCCGCCATGGCCACCTTCAGCGGCGTCTTGAAGAAATCCGAAATCCCGTTCAGGTCGCCCTTGGTGGTCGAGCCGAGCAGCCACATCAGCAGGAAGAAGGCCATCATCGCCGTCACGAAGTCGGCATAGGCGATCTTCCAGGCGCCGCCGTGGTGGCCGCCGGCGGTCTTCTTGATGCGCTTGACGATAATCGGCCGTAAGCCCTCATCGGCCATATGCGCTCCGAAACGGCCAACTCGCGTGGTGGGGGATCGCTGCCATCATGTTCTACTTGGTCTTCGACTTCTTGATGTGCTCTTCGAGTTCGCTGAAGGTCGGCCGTTCGGTCGAGTACAGCACCTTGCGGCCGAATTCGACCGCCAGCGCCGGCGCGTAGCCGTTCAGGCTGGCCAGCAGGGTCACTTTCACGCATTGGAACATCTTGGTCGATTCTTCCAGCTTCTGCCCGAGCAGGCCGGCCAGCGGACCGACGAAGCCGTAGGCGAGCAAGATGCCGAGGAAGGTGCCGACCAGCGCGTGGGCGATCAGGATGCCCAGCTCGGCCGGCGGAATGCCGACCGACTCCATGGTGTGCACCACGCCCATCACCGCGGCGACGATGCCGAACGCCGGCAGGCCGTCGCCCAGCGCGGCGATGCAATGGCCGGGCACCGCGCCTTCGTGGTGGTGGGTCTCGATCTCGTTGTCCATCAGGTTCTCGATCTGGAAGGCATCCATATTGCCCGACACCATCAGGCGCAGGTAATCGGTCATGAACTCGACGATGTGATGGTCCGACAGCACCCCGGGATACTTGGAAAACAGCGGGCTGTCCTCGGGCCGGTCGATATCGCCTTCGATCGACATCAGCCCTTCCTTGCGCACCTTGGAGAGGACGTCGAACAGCAGCGACATCATTTCCATGTACAGCTCTTTGGTATGGCGCGATCCCTTGAACAGGGTCGGCAGCGCCTTGACGGTCGCCTTGATCGACTTGGCGTTGTTGCCGACCAGGAAAGCACCCAGCGCACCGCCGCCGATCATGACCAGCTCGAGCGGCTGCAACAGCACGGCCAGGTGGCCGCCGCCGGCCGCATAGCCGCCAAACACGCCCAAAATGACGACGATATATCCGATGATGACTAACAAAGTGCGCTAACTCCCAAAGTGGAATGAGTGCGGGGCAGGCCCGACGAGGTTTTTTTGACAACTGCTACGCCAGGAATGGCAAGGGCGCCGTTGTCGAGCCGCGGCGCCCATTCAAAAATTGTTCCAAGGAACTACAATAGCCTGAGAACGCCCTGCCGGGCAAGCGAAACCGCCCCGGAGTCGAGGGTTGTTGCGACGGTGTCTCCTAAAAGTGCCAACCGTACAGCGCGGGACCGCGTCCGGCCGGCGCGACGGTCAGATCGGGGGCTTTTTCGGCGATGATGAACTCATAACTGAGCAAGAGCGAACCGGGCCGCATCTCGGCGCGCGCCTTGCGCCACAGCGCGCCCATCGCCGCCGGCGACAGGTAGGCGAAGACGACGTCGTAATCGGCCAGGTCGAGCCGCTCGTAGTCGCCGCGCACGAAGCGCACGTTGGCGCCGGCCAGCGCGGCGCGCAGCCGGCTCAGCAGCCACGGCAGCGGCGCCAGCTCGATGCCGGCGAAGGTCGATTCGGGGCGGCGCCGCGCCAGCTCGAGCACCAGCCCGCCCAGCCCGCTGCCGATGTCGATCACGTACAGCGGCCGGCCGGCCGGCAGCAGCGCCGCCACCGCGTCCCAGGCGC
The DNA here is from genome assembly GCA_030272785.1 of Pseudomonadota bacterium. Taxonomy (GTDB): domain Bacteria; phylum Pseudomonadota; class Gammaproteobacteria; order Burkholderiales; family Burkholderiaceae_D; genus JAFCUW01. The sequence continues at coordinate 5,828 of JARXKM010000037.1, read as the reverse complement.
GCCGGCCCGACGGGTAGTACGGCACCTGGGTGCGGAAGGTCGACCAGTACACCAGCAACAGCAGCACGAAGCCGGCCAGGAACAGCGCCGGCGGCCACCGCAGGCTGACGCCGGCCAGCACGGCGAGCGGAAACAGCAGCTGGATCGCCAGCCACCACGGCGCCAGCCGGCGCCAGCGGCTCAGCGCGGCGGCCAGCGCGCCCTGCAGCAGCGCCGCGCCGGCCAGGCTGAGCGGCACGTCCAGGCGCAGCAGCAGGAAGATCAGCGCCGCCGACAGCGGCAGCGCCGCGCATTGCAGCAGCAGCGCCTGCACTGCGGGCGCGCGCCAGATGCGCAAAAGGGCAAGGCTCACGCCCTGCCCCTCGGTGGCAGTCCGGTGCAAAACTTGGTCACGCGGCCAGCAGCAGCGCCGCGGCGGCGGCGTCCTTCGACTTCTTGGTCTTGCCGGCGCGCGAAGGCATATGGCACAGGCCGCACTGGTAGCCATCGTTGAGGTCGAGGCAGTTGACGACGAACTTGCCCTGGCAGCAATTGCAGGCGGCCATCGACAGCATCTTGCTCTGGAAGAAACGCACCAGGGTCCAGGCGCGCGTCAGCGACAGCAGCGGCTCTTCGCCCGGTTCCGGCGGCATTTGTTCGAGGTACAGCTTGTAAGCCTTCATCACCGCCTCGATGCCGGTGGCGCCGGCGTGTTCGACGAGGAATTTGTGGATATTGATGAACAGCGAGGAGTGGATGTTCGGCTGCCAGGTCAGGAACCAGTCGGTGGAAAACGGCAGCATGCCCTTCGGCGGCGACATGCCCTTCAGTTCCTTGTACAGCTTGAGCAGGCGTTCGCGCGACAACGACACTTCGGTCTCGAGCAGCTGCAGACGGGCGCCGAGCTGGATCAATTCGATCGCCAGCTGGATTTCCTGGGCTTCGGTGACGACGCTTTTCTTGCTCATGGTAATGCTCCGGTGTGCTGCGCGGTGGCTTGCGAATGGACGACGACCGGCGGGGCCGGCGGCAAAACGGCGCCTGTCAGGCGATTTCTTCGACGGCCTGACCGGCCATCAGGATGGCGGCGTGCGATTGCGCCAGGCCGCGGTCCTTGTTGTAGTTGGTCAGCATGGAAAGGATGGCGCTGTCGTCGAATCGAAAACGGGCCAACATCATGTTGCCTCCTGCCAGTTTGAGGATCTGGGCGTTGCTCATGCCTTCGATCAGTTCGGCGATGTCGGCGGCGATGCCGAGACGGAAAATGGCCGTGACCTTGTCGGCACGGATCATCTGCTGCGCGAGCATCAGGTAGCTCAGGTTCGCGTCACGAATTTCAGCCATCATGTCGTTTGCAGTCATTTCCATCTCCTTGAATCCGTTGAAATCTGGCTTTGTTTCGTATTGCCAGTGAGATACATTCTGACCGTACGGAAACTTTTCAGGAATAGGTGAAGGGCTGTATTTTTGGTCGGCGAATGACGAATGCACGCCGTCGGTGTTTGTCTGACAAACACCCCGCGATGATGGTCGCGCCCCTATGAGAAAGGGGCGGAAAGAAGCACTTAATACTGCGAAATTTCGAACCTGCCGACGCCGATCTTCTGTCGTCTTGTACCGGTTACGTCAAACTTTTGCGGAACTTTAGGGTTTTCTCAAAATAAATCAAAATATTTTTAAATCCCCTTCATGGAGACTGTAACGACCGCCGCGGCGCGAACTTGAGGGTGGTTTTCAATTATTTTCACGAAATCTGTAAAAAAGCCGCCAGGCCCGCCAAAAGATGTCAATCTGGCACTCTTATTCACTCGGCGGCCTGCGCTTTCTTTGTTAAACTGCCCGCTCAGGCCTCAATAGATGAAGCTTCAAGTATTTTTCGAAGGAGTTCGCATGCCCTCTCCGCCGCTGTGGGACATCAGCCCGACCATCTCGGCGGCGCTGCCGGTCTGGCCGGGCGACACCGGCTTCGCCGCCAGCGCGACCTGGCAGATCGGCGCCGGCTGCCCGGTGCACGTGAGCCGCATGTGCATGACCACCCACCTGGGCGCGCATACCGACGCGCCCTGCCACTACGATCCGGCCGGGCTGGCCATCGACGCGGTCGGGCTGGCGCCGTACATCGGGCCGTGCCGGGTGATCCACTGCATCGGCGCCGCGCTGGTCGACGTCGCCGACATCGCCGCCTGGCTCGACGATGTGCCGCCGCGCGTGCTGCTGCGTACTTACGCCAGCGCGCCGCAGCAGCACTGGGACCCGGACTTCGCCGCCATCACGCCGGCCGCGATCGCCCTGCTGGCCAGCAAAGGGGTGATCCTGATCGGCACCGACGCCGCCTCGCTCGACCCGCAGGAATCGAAAACGCTGGACGCCCACCACGCGGTGCACGCGCACGGCATGGCGATCCTCGAAGGGGTGGTGCTCGACAACGTCGGCGCAGGCGACTACGAACTGATCGCCCTGCCGCTGAAACTGGCCGGCATGGATGCCAGCCCGGTGCGCGCCATCCTGCGCCCGCTGCCCTGCCCTGCTTTCCCTGCTCCTTCTCCATCTCCATCTCCATCTATTAGCAAGGCATCCGCATGACGACCCGTACCGACTGCCTGGCGCGCGACGCCGACGACCCGCTGGCGCCGCTGCGCGCGCGCTTCGACCTGCCCGCCGGGGTGATTTACCTGGACGGCAATTCGCTCGGCGCGCGGCCGAAGACGGCGCTGGCGCGTGCGCAGCAGGTCATCGCGCAGGAATGGGGCCAGGACCTGATCCGCAGCTGGAACACGGCCGGCTGGTTCGACCTGCCCAAGCGCCTCGGCGACCGCCTCGCGCCGCTGCTCGGCGCGCGCGCCGGCGAAGTGGTGGTCACCGACAGCACCTCGCTGAACCTGTTCAAGGCGCTCGCCGCCGCGCTGCACATGCAGGCCGAGGGCGCCGGCGCGGCGCGCCGCGTGATCGTCACCGAGCGCGCCAACTTTCCCACCGATCTGTATATGGCGCAGGGTTTGGCGGACTGGCTGGCGCGCGGCTACTCGGTGCGCCTGGTCGACTCGGCCGAGGAACTGCCGGCGGCGATCGACGCCGACTGCGCCGTCGTCATGCTCACCCACGTCAACTATCGCAGCGGCTACCAGCACGACATGGCCGCCCTCACCGCGCACGCCCATGCGCAGGGCGCGCTGGCGCTGTGGGACCTGGCCCATTCGGCCGGCGCGGTGCCGCTCGATCTGCACGCGGCCGGCGCCGACCTGGCCGTCGGCTGCACCTACAAATATCTCAATGGCGGCCCCGGCGCGCCGGCCTTCATCTGGGTGCCGGCGCATCACCAGGCGGCATTCCGCCAGCCGCTGTCGGGCTGGTGGAGCCACGCCGCACCATTCGCCATGGCGCCGGCGTACGCGCCGGTCGACGGCATCGGCCGCGCGCTGTGCGGCACCCAGCCGATCGTCTCGCTGGCGCTGGTCGAGTGCGGCCTGGAGGTGTTCGAGCAGACCAGCATGGCGGCGATCCGCGCCAAGTCGCTCGCCCTCACCGACCTGTTCATCGCGCTGGTCGAGGCGCGCTGCGGCGCCCATCCGCTCGGCCTGGTGACGCCGCGCGCGCACGCGCGGCGCGGCAGCCAGGTCAGCTTCACGCACCCGCACGGCTACGCGGTGATGGCGGCGCTGATCGCGCGCGGCGTCATCGGCGACTACCGCGAGCCGGCCATCATGCGCTTCGGCTTCACCCCGTTGTACACCAGCTACGCCGCCGTCTGGGATGCGGTCGAGCACCTGCGCGCCATCCTCGACGAGCAGGCCTACGACATCGCCGCCAGCCGCGGCGCGGTCACCTGATAATGGAAACAGACACCATGAGCGACGACCAGCAATGCCCTGCCCAGTGGCACGGCGCCAAGATGGACTTCAGTGCGGCCATGAGCTACGGCGACTACCTGGGGCTCGACCAGATCCTCAACGCCCAGCATCCGCGCTCGCCCAATCACAACGAGATGCTGTTCATCATCCAGCACCAGACCAGCGAATTGTGGCTCAAGCTGATGCTGCACGAACTGCAGGCGGTGCGCCAGAACATGCGCGCCGGCGAACTGGCGCCGGCCTTCAAGATGCTGGCGCGGGTGGCGCGCATCATGGACCAGCTGGTGCACGCGTGGGACGTGCTGGCGACCATGACGCCGCCCGAATACACCGCGATCCGGCCGTTCCTCGGCGCCTCGTCCGGCTTTCAGTCGCACCAGTACCGCGAGCTTGAATTCATCCTCGGTAACAAGAACGCCGCGCTGCTGACGGTGCACGAGAGCGCGCCGGAGGCCCACGCCATCCTCGCACGCGAACTGAATGCGCCGTCGGTGTACGACGAAGCGGTGCTGCTGCTGGCGCGCAGCGGCTTCTATATCGCGCCGGAGCGGCTGGCCGCCGACTGGACGCTGCCGACCCGCCACGACGACTCGGTCAAGGCGGCGTGGCTGGGCGTGTACCAGCAGCCGTCGACGCACTGGGCGCTGTACGAACTGGCCGAGAAGCTGGTCGACCTCGAGACGGCGTTCCGCTTCTGGCGCTTCCGCCACGTCACCACGGTCGAGCGCATCATCGGCTTCAAGACCGGCACCGGCGGCACCGCCGGCGTCAGCTACCTGCGCAAGATGCTCGACGTGGTGCTGTTCCCCGAGCTGTTCTCGCTGCGCACCGCGCTCTAGTCCTGAGTGGCAGAGTCGTTGAATAAATATGGCGAGAATCGCCCTGATACGGTGTCGCAACTGCCCCCAAGGACAGAGCGCGCAGCGCCACCGTGTTGCTAACCGATCAACGATTGGTGGTCGGCGCGCAGTGGCCGGGCCGCTGGCCGCCGTGTGCCTGGCGCGGCAGCGGCGATGCCGTCCAGCCGGAACACGCTGACGACGTCGGAGAGGCGCGCGGCCTGCGACTTCATGCTTTCAGCGGCCGCTGCCGCTTGTTCGACCAGTGCCGCATTCTGCTGCGTGACCGAGTCCATTTCCACAATCGCCTGGTTGACCTGGGCGATGCCGACGCTTTGTTCATTGCTCGCTGCCGTGATCTCGGCCATGATATCGGTGACGCGCCGCACGCTGGCCACGACTTCGTCCATCGTGCTGCCGGCGTCTGCAACCAGCTTGTTACCCGCGGTGACGGTGTCGACCGAGGCGCCGATCAGGGTCTTGATTTCCTTGGCGGCAGCTGCGCTGCGCTGGGCAAGGTTGCGCACTTCGGCGGCCACCACGGCGAAGCCGCGTCCCTGTTCGCCGGCACGCGCCGCTTCGACCGCCGCGTTGAGCGCGAGGATATTGGTCTGGAAGGCGATGCCGTCGATCACACTGATGATGTCGACGATTTTCTTGGACGAGTCGTTGATCGAGGCCATCGTATCGACGACACGCGCCACCACCGCGCCGCCCTTGCTGGCGACGTCGGACGCCGAGGCGGCCAGCTGGTTGGCCTGGCGCGCATTGTCGGCGTTCTGCCTGACGGTGCTGGTCAGTTCTTCCATCGAGGCGGCGGTTTCCTCCAGCGAACTGGCCTGCTGTTCGGTGCGCGAGGACAGGTCCAGGTTGCCGGCGGCGATCTCGGCAGAGGCGGTGGCGATCAGGTCGGTGCTGGCGCGGACCTGGCCGACGATCTTGGCCAAGGCGTCGCGCATGGCCCGGATCCCGTGCAGCATGCTGGCACGGTCGTCCGGCTCGATGTCGATGACCACGGAGAGGTCGCCCTCGGCGATCTGGCGCGCGATGCCCGATGCGTAGTCAGGCTCGCCGCCGAGTTGCTTGAGCAGCACCCGGGCGATCACAACGCCGACGCCCAGCAGCAGCAGCGCCAGCGCCAGCGCACCGAGCGAGAAAACGA
>JARXKM010000324.1:3331-5251 GCA_030272785.1 Pseudomonadota bacterium | reverse complement strand
CGGTGGCCACCTACGCCGCGCAGCTGCGGCGCGCCAACTGCGTGATCGAGGTCGACGTGCCGCCGATGCTGATGCTCGACTCGTATCCGGGCGGGCTGGGACAGGTGCTGTCGAACCTGATCAACAACGCGCTGCTGCGCGCGGCCGAGGCGCGCAGCAGCGCCCGGATCGTCATCAGCGCCGCCGAGATCGAGCACGAGCAGGTGATGCTCAATTTCAGCGACGACGGCGTCGGCATGACGCAGAAGACGCTGCACCAGGTATTCGACCCCTTCTTCACCACCAAGATGGGGCAGGGCGGCTCGGGGCTGGGCATGAACATCGTCTACAACCTCGTCACCGGCATGCTGGGCGGGAGCATCGGCATCGCCTCGACGCCGGGCAACGGCACCAGCGTGACGATCATGCTGCCCAAGGACGCGCCGCGCCAGCAGGCAGCCGAACCTGGCGTAGGGCGGCTGGCCGGATGACCGCACGGTTTTCAACAACATCAATGAGAGAGGGGAGAAGCTGCGATGAGCGACGAGACTGACTTCATTTGCGCGGTGCCGGTGCTGGCATCGCTCGACATCCGGCGCAGCGTCGATTTTTTCGCCGCCAGGCTTGGCTTCACCATCAATTACGTTTCGCAGGGGACTTACGGCATCGTCGAGCGCGGCGGCGTGCAGCTGCATTTCTGGGCCTGTGCCGACCGCCGCATCGCCGAGGCGACCGGCTGCCGCATCAGCGTGCGCAATATCGCCGCGCTGTACCGCCATTGCGTGGCCGAGGCGATCGTGCATCCGAACGCGGCGTTGAACCTGACGCCGTGGGGCAACCAGGAATTCGCGATCGTCGACCCGGACGGCAACCTGGTCACCTTCTTCGAAGCGGCGGACAAGAACGACGTGTTCCAGATCGCCTGACGAGGATAAATTCTTGACAAGACAAGGCGATCTGGTTGAGACTCTGCTCATCGAAAAAAGGAGACCCCATGACGCTGTCCACGCTGACCCGCCGCACAGTGCTGGCATCACTGTTCACCCTTGCCGGCGCGGCGCTGGTGCCGGCGTGGGGCGCCGATTTCCAGTCCGGGCGCATCAGCGTCACTGTCGAAGGCGAAGGCAGCGACGTGGTCCTCATCCCGGGGCTCAATTCGTCGCCGCGGGTGTGGCGCGAGATGATACGCGCGGTGCCTGGCCACCGCTATCACCTGGTGCACGTGGCCGGTTTTGCCGGCAAGCCGCGCGGCGCCAACAGCGAAGGCGCGGTCGCTGCGCCGGTGGCCGAGGAGGTTGCGCGCTACATCGGCGCGGTCGGGCTCAAGCAGCCTGCGGTGATCGGCCACTCGATGGGCGGCACGATAGGCCTGATGCTGGCGGCGCGCCATCCGGACGTGCTGTCGCGCCTGATGGTGGTCGACATGTTCCCCTTCCTGGGCGCGATGTTCGGGCCGCCCGGCACCACGGCCGACAGCGTCAAGCCGATGGCCGACGGCCTGCTCGCGCAGATGCGCGCGGCCGACGCTTCGGCGCGCGAGGCGCGCGCCACCGCCACCATCAACGGCATGATCGACAACGTCTCGATGCGTGCGGGCGCGCTCGACGACTCGCTCAAGAGCGACCCGGACGTCACCGCGCGCGCCTACCACGAGCTGGTGGTGACCGACCTGACGAGCGATCTGGGCAAGATCACGGTGCCGACGACGGTGCTGTACGTGGTGCCGAAAGGGCTGGGCGCGACGGACGAAAAAATGGCCGCCTGGTACCAGGCCGCCTACGCGCCGCTGAAAGGCGTGTCGCTCAAACACATCGCCGGCAGCGCGCACTTCATCATGTGGGACCAGTCGGCGCAGTTCCAGGCCGATGTGAAACGCTTCCTCGGCGACACCAAGCCATAAGCACCCGGGGGTCAGTGCCGGCAATCGTACACGGCCTCATC
>JARXKM010000324.1:0-3231 GCA_030272785.1 Pseudomonadota bacterium | reverse complement strand
ACACCAAGCCATAAGCACCCGGGGGTCAGTGCCGGCAATCGTACACGGCCTCATCCTTACCCCGGGGGTCAGTGCCGGCAATCGTACACGGCCTCATCTTTACCCGGGGGTCAGTGCCGGCAATCGTACACGGCCTCATCTGCCGAATCGGTCCGATGCCGGCCGCGTTCGCTTCGCAATGTTCAGCTCGTGTCTGGATGCCGGCACTGACCCCCGGGTGTGGTCAGTCGAAGCCGCGCGCGGGGAAGCCGGCGTCGCGCTGGATCCAGTTATGCGGCGAGTAGGCGCTGCGGCCATCGGTCGCGTGCAGCGTGTAGGCGTGGCGCGATACCGGCGAGCGGTTCGGCGCGCTGTAGTGCGGCAGCAGGCCGTGGAAGCACACCAGGCTGCCCGCCGCCGCTTCGAGCGGCACGGCAACGCTGTCGTCAGGCCACGGTGTCGCGTCCAGCTTTTCCATCTTGATGTCGGCGCCGCTGCGCACGAAGCGCTCGCGCAGCGGGCCGCGATGCCCGCCCGGCTCGACCCACAGGCAGCCATTTTCGATGGTCGCGTCTTCGAGCGCGAACCAGAACGTCGTCACGCTGATCGGTGTGGTCTCGAAAAACGTCGCGTCCTGGTGCCAGCGCACTTCACCACCGATGCCGGGCTGCTTGAAGATGTACATCGATTGCCACACGCGCGCATCGGTCAGCCCGAGATCGCGCGCAACCGCGGCCAGTTGCGGGTCGCGCGAGAAGCGCTCGAATACCGGGTCGAGGTCGTGCAGCGCATGGCCGATCTTGTTGATCGACAGCGATTTGTCCTGCCGCAGCCGGCCTTCCGCGTCGAAGGCCTCTTCCTCGAAGAAGCAGCGGATCGTGTTGTCGGATCCGAGAAAGTAGGCGTCGGTGGTCGTGGCCTGGTCCTGGGTGGTGAAGATCGAACTGCCCTGGCCCGGATCGAACTGGTCGACGATCTGCGCCGCCCGCGCGCGCACCGCGGCCACTTGCGCAGCACTCTTGAATCCGGGGATGACGATGTAGCCGTCGCGCTGGTAGCGCGCGCATTGTGCTTCGTTCAGCATGGTTGCCGCTCCTGTGAGGGGCTGAGAGTTTTTCGGGCGTGCCAGAGCAGCGCGCCAGAACGTGGCCGGTCGAGGCGCAAAGCACAGCCATAGCTCGGGCTATGGCGAGCATTTGCAACGACGAGCGGGCGCATTCTGGCGTGATGAGCGGGCATGATCGAAAGACTCTCAGCCTCTTAGACCTGCCATGCGCCGTCCCGGTACACCAGGTCGGCGTCGAGATAAACCGCTTCGGTCACGGCGAACACGTCGACGTGGTAGCGCGCGTCCTTGCGCTTGAAGCCGGGCTTGGGATAGACGCCGTGCTTGGCGCCGAGCGAGAGGTGGATGCCGCACATGCGCTCGTAGGTGCCGATGTCGTCGACGCGGCGCTCGCGCGTGAAGGCGCGGTTCATGCCGAAGCCGAGTTCGCGCAGCCACACTTCGCCTTCGTCGGCGCGGATGATGTCGAGCAGCCGTGCGAATTCGGGCGTGGCGTTGTCGGCGCCGACCACGCGGCCGCGTTCGACGATCAGCGTGATCGGCGTGGCGGGACGGTTGACCAGGTAGGCGGTGTCGCCGAACACGTGCACCCGCACGCGCCCGTTGACCGCTTCGAGGTCTTGCGCTTCGGTGAACACTTCGCCGATCGGGAACTGGCCGCCGATATTGTGCATGCCGCTGTAGTCGCCGATATTGAGCTTGGCCGGCTCCAGCCGGGAGGCGAACACCAGCGTCTCGCCGCCGCTGTCGACCGTCGCCGACGAGGCCGCGTCGATGCGCGCCTTGAGCGCCTGGCCGACGCCGCGGTAGTAGGCCGGATCGTAGGCGAGCGAGGCGATGTAGTGAGCTCCCTGCGCGCCGGGCATGCGCGACAGGTGCACGTGCTCGATCACTTTCAGGCCCAGTTTGAACAGCTCGACCCGGATGCGGAAGGCTTCGAGCCGGAAGTTGGTCGACTGGACCAGCACCACCAGGTCGCCGGCGGCCATGCGCCGGAACGCGGCCAGCACGGCGTCCGGCGCGACGCTGTCGAAATCGATGAAGGTGGCATCGGGCAGGTTGCGCCGGTAGCCTTCGGCCAGCGCGCGCGCCAGGCCGGTGCGGCGGTCGCACACCACCAGCGCGGCATGGCCCGGGCCGTGCTCGACCACCAGCGCGAGCACGTCGCGCAGGTGCGCGGCAGCCAGGTCGAGCTGGTCGGCGGGGAGGTCGCCGGCGGGGGCGTGGTCGTGCTCGTGGTCGGCGGTCAAGGTCATCGGGCGGGGCAGGGAAGTCGAGCCTGCAATTATACGGAGAATGGCCGGCGCTTTGCGCAAGATCAAGGCGGGCGGCCGATGTTGCTGCAAAGTTGGTTGTTGGAAATGCGATTGTTGGAGATGCATATCTTTCGGAGGCGCCATGACCTGCCATCCTTTGCGGTTTTCCGCCCGGACTCTGCGTGCCTGCGCGTTCGGCGCGCTGCTGCTCGCCGGCCAGTTGCTGACCGGTTCGGCCGCGCTGGCCAAGGCGCAGCCGCCGGAACTGGCGGCGGCACAGTTCTACCGCTGGTACCTGCATTCGCTGGCGCTGCGCCAGGATCCGCTGCACCAGTCGCCGGTGCAGATGTCGATGTATGTATCGACGACCTTGATGCGCGAGCTCACACGACGGATGGCGCGCACGGGCGTGCGTGCCGACTACTTCATCCAGGCGCAAGAGTTCATGGACGACTGGACCACCGACATCAAGGCGGCGCGGCCTGTCATCCAGGGCAGGCTGGCGAGCGTCGTCGTGGTGCTCGGCGCCACCGACGAGACGCGCCGCAGGCTGGCGTTGACGCTGATGCGCGATGGCGGCGACTGGAAAATTTGCATGGTGCGGCTCGTCTAGCACGGAGTTGCGCCCGGTCGCTGCGCGGATTACCATGTTTTATCGATTGCTCAAAAAAACGTGGAGCCGACCCTGACGCGGCGATGAAACTGCTGGTCAGCTTAACGTCGGTCGTACAGATGCTGAGCATGGATATTCATGGCGTTTATCGCGAGCGGGCCTTGCATCGAATCGGCACACGCGACCCCGATGACTGGCCCGTGCTTGCCTGTGCCATGGCGATCGGCTGCCCGGTCTGGACCGAAGACACCGATTTTTTCGGTACCGGCGTCGCCACCTGGACCACCGACCGCGTCGACTTGTATTTTTCCGACTAG
>JARXKM010000323.1 GCA_030272785.1 Pseudomonadota bacterium | reverse complement strand
GTCATGTGGCGCGCCAGCTCGCCCGTCACCAGCACGCGCTCGATGCCGCGGCTGGCCGCGTAGGCGGCGATTTCTTCGTGAAACTGCCGTCCCTGCGTGCCCACTTCGCCCATGTCGCCAAGCACCAGGATGCGCGGTGCCGGCGCCTGCGCCAGCACGTCGATGGCGGCGCGCACCGAATCGGGGTTCGCATTGTAGCTGTCATCGATGATCGTTGCGCCGTTCTCCGCAAGCTTGCGCTGCAGGCGGCCGTTGACGGGCGCGAACGCGGCCAGGCCGCGCGCGATGGCGGCCGTGTCGATGCCGGCCGCCAGCACGCAGGCAATCGCCGCGAGCGCATTGCGCACATTGTGCAGCCCGGCCGCGGCGAGGCTGACCGCGAACGGCGCGCGGCCCTGCGCGCTGACCGCCAGTTCGCTGCCGAACGCGTTCGCCACGTGGGTGCAGCTGACGTCGCAGGCGCCGTCCAGGCCGAAGGTGATGGTGCGGCGCGCGCCGGCCAGCTTGCGCCACAGCGGCGTGTACAGCTCGTCGCCCGGATAGACGGCGACGCCGTCGGCCGGCAGCCCGGCCAGCACGGCGCCGTTCTCCAGCGCCACCGCTTCGACCGTATGCATGAATTCCTGGTGTTCGCGCTGGGCGTTGTTGACCATGCCGATGGTCGGCGCGGCGATCGCGGTCAGGCGTGCGATCTCGCCCGGATGGTTCATGCCCAGCTCGACGACGGCCGCCTTGTGCTGCGCCTGCAGGCGCATCAGCGTGAGCGGCACGCCGATCTCGTTATTCAGGTTGCCGCGGGTGGCCAGCCGGTCTTGCTTGCCGTACGCTTCGGCCAGGATGGAGGCGATCATTTCCTTGACCGTGGTCTTGCCGTTGCTGCCGGTGACGCCGATCAGCGGAATGGCAAATTGCGCGCGCCAGTAGTGGCCCATCTGGCCGAGCGCGGTCAGGGTGTTGGGCACCACGATGGCCGGCAAGGTCCAGCCGGGCGGCAGCTGTTCGGCGATCACCGCGGCGATGCCGGTGCCGGCCAGTTGCGGCAGGAAGTCGTGGCCGTCGAAGTGCTCGCCGCGCAGGGCGACGAACAGCGCGCCGGGCAGCAGCGCGCGGCTGTCGGTGGTGACGCCGTCGAAGGCGACATTGTGCGTCATGCGCGCGCCCGCCATCGACGAGACCAGTTGTGCCAGCGATGCGCGCATCAGTTAGTCCTCATCTTGGTGACGCGCGCGGCGAGCGCCAGCGCGGCGTGGTCGGCATCGGAAAACGGCATCTTGCGGCCCTTGATTTCCTGGTACGGCTCGTGGCCCTTGCCGGCCAACAGGATCACGTCCGGCTTGGCGGCGTGCTTGATGGCCGACAGGATCGCCGCGGCGCGGTCTTCGATCGCCTGGAAGGTCGATGTCGGGTGGGCGCTGTCCATGCCGGCGACGATGGCGGCGATGATGGCCGTGGCCTCCTCGCCGCGCGGATTGTCGCTGGTGACGAGTACGTGTTCGGCCAGTTGCGCGATGGCGCCCATCTGCGGCCGCTTGCCCGGATCGCGGTCGCCGCCGCAGCCGAACACGCACCACAGCTGGCCGCCGCGTTCGCGCGCGACCTGGCGCAGCGCAAGCAGGGTTTTTTCGAGCGCGTCGGGGGTGTGTGCGTAGTCGATCACGACCATCGGCGCTTCCTGGCCGCCGACCTGCTGCATGCGCCCCGGCGCCGGCGTGAGCGCTTCGAGCGCGTCGACGGCGGCGCGCAGCGCGACGCCCTTGACCATCAGCGCGCCCAGCACCGCGAGCGCGTTGCTGATGTTGAAGTGACCGACCAGCTGGGTCTTGATGGTGGCGGCGCCGTAGGCCGACTCGAGGTGGAAATCGGTGCCCGCATGGCGGCTGCGGAACTGCGAGGCGCGCAGCATCGCTACGCCGGGCAGGTCGGGCTGGTCGGCCAGGTCGCGCAAGGTGTAGCCGATCAGCGGCAGCGCGGCGCCGAAGCGCGCCTGCAGGTGCGCGACCAGGCGCAGGCCGGCCGCGTCGTCGAGGTTCAGCACGGCTGCCTTCAGGCCCGGCCACTCGAACAGTTTCTGCTTGGCCGCTTCGTAGCTGTCCATGTCGCCGTGGTAGTCGAGATGGTCGCGCGTGAGGTTGGTAAACAGCGCGACGTCGAAATGCATGCCCAGCGCGCGGCCCTGTTCGAGGCCGATCGAGGAAACTTCGATGGCCAGCGCGGCGGCGCCGGCATCGCGCATGGCGGCCACTTTCTCGGCCAGCAGCACCGCGTCCGGCGTGGTATAGCCGGTGACGTCGAACACCGGCTCGGATCGGCCTTTGAACAAGGCGACGCCGAGGGTGCCGATCACCGCGGTCGGGCTGCCCAGGCGCGCCATCGCCTGGCCGAGCCACACCGCGCACGAGGTCTTGCCGTTGGTGCCGGTGACGCCGACGGTAAACATGGCCGCGTCGGGCATGCCGTGGCAGGCGTGGGCGATCGGGCCGGCGTTGTGCTTCAGCGCCGCGACCGCCAGGTGCGGCACGTTCCAGGCGGCGTCCCAGGCGAAGTCGCGGCCGTCGAACACGACTGCGGCGGCGCCCTGGTCGATGGCTGCTTTGACAAAGTCGCGGCCGTCGCCGGCCTCGCCCGGATAGGCGAAGAATACGTCGCCGCGCTGCACGCGGCGCGAGTCGGACGCGAGCCGGCCTTGCGGCGCGGCCTGGCGGATCCACTGGCAGATGTCGGTGTGGGTCATGGCGTCCATGGCTAGTCCTCGAGCGGGTGCTCGGGAATGATGATCTCGGTGACCGACGAATCGGGCGGCACGTTGGCCGCGCGCAGCGCGTTGGCGGCCAGCGCGGCGAAGGTCGGCGCGGCGACGCCGCCGCCGGTGTGGATCGCGCCGGTCGGCTCGTCGATCATCACGGCGATGATGAAGCGCGGGTTCGACATCGGCGCGATGCCGGCGAACGAGCCGACGTACTTGGTCTGCGAATAGTGGCCGTTCAAAAATTTTTGCGCGGTGCCGGTCTTGCCGCCGATGCGGTAGCCGGCAATCTGCGCCAGCGGCGCGGTGCCGCCGGGGCCAGCCGCCGATTCGAGCATCACGCGCATTTGCGCGGCGGTCCTGGCCGAGATCACCTGCTGGCCGACCGGGTTCTCCGTCAGCCTCTGGAACGACAGCGGGATGATGTCGCCGTCGCGCGCGAAGATCATGTAGGAGCGCGCCAGCTGCAGCAGCGACACCGAGATGCCCTGGCCGAACGACATGTTGGCCTGTTCGATCGGGCGCCATGCCTTGTAGGGGCGCACGCGGCCGGCCACCGCGCCGGGAAAGCCGAAGCGCGGCGCCTGGCCGAAGCCGGACTTGGTGAACATTTCCCACATTTCCTGGGACGGGATCGGCAGCGCGATCTTGGTCATGCCGATGTTCGACGACTTCTGGATGATGGTGGAAACGTCGATCACGCCGTGCGCATGGGTGTCGCGGATGGTGCGGTCGCCGACGATCATGCGGCCGTTGCCGGTGTCGTACAACGTGGCTGGGGTGACGCGCTTGGTGTCGAGCGCCAGCGCCACGGTGAACGGCTTGAGCGTCGAACCGGGCTCGAAGGTGTCGGTGAGCACGCGGTTGCGCAGCTGCTCGCCGGTCAGCTTGCTGCGGTCGTTCGGGTTGTAGGTCGGCCAGTTGGCCAGCGCCAGCACTTCGCCGGTGCGCACGTCGAGCACCACCGCGGCGCCGGCCTTGGCGTGGAATTTCTCGACCGCGTCCTTGATGCTGGTGAAGGCGATGTACTGCAGCTTGCTGTCGACCGACAAGGTGAGGTCCTTGCCGTCGTGCGGATCCTTCGACAGGCCGACGTCTTCGACGATGTGGCCGAGGCGGTCCTTGATGACGCGGCGGCTGCCGGTGGCGCCCACCAGCGTCTTCTGCTGCGCCAGTTCCATGCTCTCCTGGCCGATGTCCTCGACGCTGGTGAAGCCGACCAGGTGGGTCATCACTTCGCCCTGCGGGTAGAAGCGCTTGTATTCCTTGCGCGTGTCGAGGCCGTCGATGTCGAGCTTCTTGATCTGCTCGATGACGTCCATCTCGACCTGGCGCTTGAGGTAGACGAAGGTGCGGTCGGAGTCGAGCTTCTTGCGCAGTTCGGCCTCGCTCATGTCGAGCAGCTTGGCCAGCGCGCGCAGTTTTTCCGGCGGCGAGGCCAGCACGTCGTCGGGGATCGCCCACACCGCCTTGACCGGCAAGGACGACGCCAGCACCTGGCCGTTGCGGTCCATGATCTTGCCGCGGGTGGCGGGCAGCTCGATGGTGGCGCCGTAGCGCTTGGCGCCCTGCTGCTGCAGGAACTGGGTCGACATCGACTGCAGCCACATGGCGCGCCCGGCCAGCGCGGCGAAGGCGGCGAACAGCACGAACAGCACGACGCGCGAACGCCAGCTCGGCAGGCGCACCGCCAGCACCGGGCTGGTCGAGAAGGCCACGCCCTTCGAGGCCGCCACCCGCGCGCCGTTCGCGCCGTTCGTGCTGCGCTTCATTTGGCACCTTCCGTCAGATACTGCGTGCGCGCCGGGGTCAGCGGCGTCATCGTCAGCTCGGTGCGCGCGATCTGCTCGATGCGCGCGTTCTTGCCCAGGGTGGACTGGTCGAGCTGCAGCTGGGCCCAGTCGATGTCGAGCTGGCGCGCCTGCTGCTGCAGGATTTCGAGGTCGGTAAACAGGTGGCGCGCGCGGTACTGGCCCTTGACGACCGACAGCGCGCAGAACACCAGCGCGACGCTGAGCACGATATTGACCTTGCCGTTCATTGTGCGCCTTTTGGCGGCGGCAGCCGTTCGGCCACGCGCATGACGGCCGAGCGCGCGCGCGGGTTGGCGTCGACTTCGGCGGTGGACGGCTTCATCTTGGCCACCAGCTTCATCAACGGCTGCGGCAGGTCGACCGCGCGGATCGGCAGGCGGCGGTCGGGCTGTTCGACTTTCGCCTTGCTGGCGAGGAACTGCTTGACGATGCGGTCTTCCAGCGAATGGAAGCTGATCACCACCATGCGCGCGCCGGGCGCGAGCATGGCGTAGGCCTCGCTCAGGCCAGCCGCAAGGTCTTCAAGTTCCTGATTGATGAAAATCCGGATAGCCTGAAAGGTACGGGTGGCCGGGTCCTTGCCCTTTTCGCGCGTCTTGACCGCCCCTGCCACGATACCGGCAAGCTGTCGTGTGCTTGAAATTGGTTCGACTGCCCGGCGAGCAACAATCGCCTTTGCAATCTGAAAAGCAAACCGTTCTTCCCCATAATCGCGT
>JARXKM010000322.1:1192-5281 GCA_030272785.1 Pseudomonadota bacterium | reverse complement strand
TGTACGATTGCCGGCACTGACCCCCGGGGGTCAGTGCCGGCAATCGTACACGGGCTGGGCCGTGCGACGGCCGGCCTCGCTTGCATCCGGGCGCGCGCTTCCTATCATGGAATGAGGCACAGACGCCACAGACGCATTTGGAGGCTACTCATGGGTACCGTGACAACAAGCGAGATCGAGGGTTTTCGCGCCGCCTTGCGCGGCAATGTGGTATTGCCGGCCGACCCCGGCTACGACGCCGCGCGTACCATCTGGAATGCGATGATCGACCGCCGCCCGGCGCTCATCGTGCGCTGCGCCGGCGCCGCCGACGTGCTGGCCGCCGTCGGCTTCGCGCGCGGTCACGCGCTGCCGCTGGCGATCCGCGGCGGCGGCCATAACATCGCCGGCAGCGCCTTGTGCAACGACGGCCTGGTGATCGACCTGTCGGCCATGCGCTCGGTGCGCATCGATGCCGAACGGCGCCGCGCCTACGTCGAGGCCGGCGCCACCTTGCGCGACGTCGACCACGAGGCGCAGGCGTACGCGCTGGCGACCCCGCTGGGCATCAATTCGACCACCGGAGTGGCCGGCCTGACCCTGGGCGGCGGCTTCGGCTGGCTCAGCCGCACGTACGGGCTGACGGTCGACAACCTGCTCTCGGCCGACGTGGTCACCGCCGAAGGGCGCCGCCTTCACGTCAGCGCGACCGACTATCCCGACCTGTTCTGGGCGCTGCGCGGCGGCGGCGGCAACTTCGGCGTCGTCACCAGCTTCGTATTCCAGCTGCACCCGGTCGGCCCGGAAGTGACCGCCGGGCTGATGGTGTTCCCGGGCGAGCAGGCCGGCAAGGTGCTGATGCAATACCGCGACCTGGTAGCGTCGATGGGACCGAACCTGTCGGTGTGGGGCGTGCTGCGCAAGGCACCGCCGCTACCGTTCCTGGCCGACGCGGTGCACGGCACCGACGTGCTGGCGCTGGCGCTGTTTTCGCCGTCCAAACCGGACACGCTGCAAGCGGCCATCGCGCAGCTGCGCGGCTGCGGCCAGCCGCTCGGCGAACATATCGGCGCGCTGCCGTACACCGCCTGGCAGCAGGCATTCGACCCGCTGCTCGCGCCGGGCGCGCGCAACTACTGGAAATCGCACAATTTCACCCGCCTGAGCGATGCGGCGATCGCCGTCGTCACCGATTACGCCGGCCGGTTGCCGTCGCCGCAATCGGAAATCTTCCTCGGCCTGCTGGGCGAAAAAGCGAGCGCCCATCCGCCCGGCGAGACGGCCTACCCGCACCGCAATGCGCTGTTCGCCATGAACGTGCACACGCGCTGGGAAGACCCGGCCGACGACGCGCGCTGCATCGGCTGGGCGCGCGAATTTTTCAAGGCCGCCGCGCCGCATGCAGCCGGCAGCGTGTACATCAATTTCCTCACCGAGGACGAGAGCGACCGGATCGCGGAAGCGTACGGCCCCAACTACGCCCGGCTGGCGCAGATCAAGGCCAAATACGATCCGCACAATCTGTTCCGCAGCAATCAGAACATCGTGCCGGCGGCGTAGCGCCTGCCTTTAGCCTACCTACTGCACGCGCTCGAGCGCCGCGGCGAAAGTGGCGACGGTGCGCTCGATGTTGTGCAGCTTGTCGAGGCCGAACAGGCCGATGCGGAAGGTCCTGAAATCGGCCGGTTCGTCGCATTGCAGCGGCACGCCGGCGCCGATCTGCAGGCCGGCGTCGACGAACTTCCGGGCCGACTGGATGGCGGCGTCGTCGGTGTAGCTGACCACCACGCCGGGCGCCTCGAAGCCGGGCGCGGCGACGCTGCGAAAGCCCTGCACCGCCAGCAGCGCACGCACCCGCGCACCCAGTTCCTGCTGCTCGGCGCGCACCTTGTCGAAGCCGTAGGCGGCCGTCTCGAGCATCACGTTGCGCGTCGCCGCCAGCGCGTCGGTCGGCAAGGTCGCGTGGTAGGCGAAGCCGCCCTGCTCGTACGCCTCCATGATCTGCAGCCACTTGCGCAGGTCGCAGGCGAAGCTGGTGCTGGTGGTGGCATCGATGCGCGCGCGCGCCAGTGGCGACAGCATCACCAGAGCGCAGCAGGGCGAACCGCTCCAGCCTTTTTGCGGCGCGCTGATCAGGACATCGACGCCGGTCGCCTGCATGTCGACCCACATCGCGCCCGAGGCGATGCAGTCGAGGACGAACAGGCCGCCCTCGGCATGCACCGCATCGGCGACCGCGCGCAGATAGTCGTCCGGCAGCATGATGCCCGACGACGTCTCGACGTGCGGGGCGAACACCAGCGCCGGCTTTTCCGCCTTGATGGCGGCGAGCACTTCGCCGATCGGCGCCGGCGCAAACGCCGCCTGGCGGCCGGCCTCGATCACGCGCGCCTTGAGCACCGTCGACGAGGCGGGGATGGCGCCCATGTCGAAGATCTGCGTCCAGCGGTAGCTGAACCAGCCGTTGCGGATCACCAGGCAATGGCGGCCGGTGGCGAACTGGCGCGCCACCGCTTCCATGCCGAAGGTGCCGCTGCCGGGCACCACGATGGCCGACTGCGCCCGGTAGACCTGCTTCAGCGTGGCCGAGATGTCGCGCATGACGCCCTGGAACGACTGCGACATGTGGTTCATGGCGCGGTCGCTGTAGACGACGGAGTATTCGAGCAGACCGTCGGGATCGATGTTGGGAAGTAGACCTGGCATATGCGCCTCCGGCAAACGTGCATGAAGTTCGGCCGCGCCGACTGCTTGGGCGAGGCCACGAAAAAAACGTTGTGCGCCGCAGCGGCGCCTGGCATCAGTTGGGCGCGGGCCGCTCGTCGAGGGCGATGTCGAGCATCATCCTGGTGGCCAGCGTACCGAGCTCGCGGCGCAGATCGTCGGCTGCCAGGCTGGCCGGCACCAGCAGGTGCGCGCCGATCTTGAAGGTCTGCTTGCCGGACACGCCGCTGCGCACGATGTCGGTGTGGATGCTCTCGATGCTGACGCCGCGTTCTGCCAGCAGGCGCGTGAGGCTGCTGACGATGCCGACCCGGTCGTCGCCGACCAGCTCGAGCTCGAAACTGCGCAGCGAGGCCGGCGCGCGCGCGCCGTCGCTGCGCGCGATCACCACCTGCAGGCCGCTCGCTTCGAGCTGGCGCAGCGCCGCCGACAGCGCGTCGGCATGTTCGCGCGGCACCTCGAAGTGCACCATGCCGGCAAATTCGCCGGCCAGCCGCGTCATGCGGCTGGCGGCCCAGTTGGCGCCGTAGCGCTGCGCGCGATCGGCCAGCAGGCTGACGATGCCGTGGCGGTCGGGGCCGACAATCGACACCACCAGCGAGGTCGAGGTGGGCGACAGTTCCTCGGTCAACACCACCGAGCGGCGGATCATCATCGCCTTGGTGGCGAAGCGCGGATCCTGCGGGAAGGACGGCACGGCGCCGTCGCGGCGCGCGCTCTGCACGACTTTGGCCAGCAGCGCCAGGCCCATCGGCGCCAGCGCGCGCTCCCACAGTTCGCGCGCCGTCTCGCCCTTGGCGACGAAGCACCAGTCCTGGGCGGCGATGGCGCCGGCGTCCCAGCCGTCGGCCAGGTGATAGACCGAACCGCCGGCGATCGGATCGCCCTCGAGGATGGTCCATTCGACGGCGGCGATGCCGCGATGGCGCGGCAGTAGCGACGGGTGATAGCCGATGCCGCCCAGGCGCGCGCGCGCGAGGGCGCCGTCGCTGACGCGGGCATGGGTGTGCGCGGCGATGATCAGGTCGGTGCCTTCGGCGATCGCGTGTTCCGGCACCAGTTTCGGATTGGCCAGAACGTGTAGCGGCACGCCGGCGGCGCGCGCGGCGATCGCCAGGCGGTCATCCTCGGCCGGCGCGACGATGCTGGTGAACTCGATGCCCTCCTCCCGGCGCAGCGCCTCGAACACCGACGCGGCAAAGAAACGAGAACCCACCAATGCGCATTTCATGAAGACATTATCCTAAAACTGGTCAGCGTTAAAGCATACCAGAAAGAATGATCATAGCTAGCTCTGACCCCAATGGCCATATGCCGTTAAAAACGCGTCGAAAACCGGGTCAGACCCGGTTTTTTAGGCGTAGAAAACGGGTCTGTCCCGGTTTT
>JARXKM010000322.1:0-1092 GCA_030272785.1 Pseudomonadota bacterium | reverse complement strand
GTAGAAAACGGGTCTGTCCCGGTTTTACAACCGCGATGGGACGGTCTCGCGCTGGAGGAAGAAGCGCAGCATTGCTTCGCTGGCGTCTGGGCCGGCGGCGTCGGTATAGCTGCCGCGCCGGTCGCCGCCCGACCATGCATGGCCGCCGCCGTGCACGGTCCACTGTTCGGCCACGATGGCGCCGCTGGCGCCGCGGTGGATCGCGCGCGCGGGTAGAAAGCGGGTCTGTCCCGGTTTTAGGTAGAAAGCGGGTCTGTCCCGGTTTTACAACCGCGATGTGAACATGATGCGAACTCCGGCGGTATGGTGGCTGAATATGTCCTGTACGGCTGATTGCAGTATGGAGCAATGCGCACGCGGCCCATGTAGGGCCGCTGGCCGAATCGACGTAAGAGCACGTCCTACCATGCGCGCACTTTCCGCCAGCGCGCGATTCGGCTATGATAACGTTACCAAATTTACCCATGAGACCGATGACGAAATCGCCGAAAAGCCGCGCCAGCGGGCGCGTCACCCTGGCCGAGGTGGCCGCGCTGGCCGGCGTTGCCACCATGACCGCCTCGCGCGCGATCAGCCAGCCCGACAGGGTGTCGGAGGCGCTGCGCCTGCGCGTCGAGCAGGCCGTCGCCCAGCTCGGCTACGTCGCCAACGGCGCCGCCCGCGCGCTGGCGTCGGCGCACTCGAACGTCATCGTGGTGCTGGTGCCGTCGCTGTCGAACGCGGTGTTTACGGCGGTGCTGGCGGGCATCCAGGATGCGCTCGACGCCGACGATTACCAGATCCTGATCGGCAATACGCGCTACTCGGACGCCGAGGAGGAGAAGCTGCTCGGCACCTACCTGCAGGCCCATCCCGACGGCATCCTGCTGTCCGGCCTGACCCACAGCAAGCGCGTGCAGCAAATGCTGGCCACGTCGCAGGTGCCGGTGGTGTCGATGATGGACCTGGCCAGCGCGCCGGACCAGCTGTCGGTGGGCTTTTCGCAGTCGCAGGCCGGTTACACGATGACCCGCTACCTGCTCGACAAGGGCTACACCCGCATCGGCTTCATGGGCGCCCAGCTCGACGAGCGCACCCTCAAGCGCGCCGACG
>JARXKM010000321.1 GCA_030272785.1 Pseudomonadota bacterium | reverse complement strand
TCGATCAGCGCCTGGTGCACCTGCTGGCGCACCGCTGCCGATTCGCGCTGCAGGCCGTCCGCCACCCACGGCAGGTCGGGCGCGGCGACCAGCGTGAGCGCGTACGCGCCGCGGCGCGCCAGCGCGGCCAGTTGCGCGTCGATGCGGCCCCAGTACACGCCACTGTAGATCGCCGTCATCAACGGCGTGGTGTCGCAAAATAAGAAGTGCCGTGCCTGTGCCGCGGCGGCGTCCTCGCGCGCCGCCTGTTCGAGCGCGATGCCGAACTGGTCGCCTTCGAACGGCACGCGCGCCTCGGTGGCGACGAATTCTCGCAGGTACTCGGGCACCCAGACGGTGCCGTAGTGGGCCGCCAGCGCCGCCGCCAGCGTCGATTTGCCGGTCGACTCGGCGCCGAGGATGGCGATGCGGTGCGCAGCCGTCATGCCGCGGCGCCTTGCACGGCGCGCTTCCATGCGCGCAGGCCGTAGGCGGCCATCAGCACGAACAAGGCGTACAGGATGGCGGTGAGCACCAGCTGCTTGTACAGGTACAGGCCGACGTACAGGACGTCGACCGCGATCCACGCGTGCCAGTTCTCGACCTTCTTGCGCGACAGCAGGACCTGGCCGAGCAGGCTGCCGGCGGTGAGGAAACCGTCCGCGCGCGGCACGTCGGTATCGGTCCAGGTCTTGAGGAACCACGCCAGCAGCACGAAGCCGACCGCCCAGCCGGCCAGCGAGATCGACCAGCCGGCGCGGTCGAGCCGCGTCACCTGCAAGGGCTGGTGCAGCGCGCCGCCGCGCAGCCAGCTGTGCCAGCCCCACACCGACACCACGATGAACACCAGCTGCAGCCCCATGTCGCCGTACAGCCTGGCGTTGAAGAACACCATGCCGTAGGCAGCCGAGGAGATGATCGCCAGCAGCCAGGCCCAATGGTTCTGGCGGATGTTGAGCAGCACGGTGAGCAGCGAGAGCACGAAGGAAATCAGTTCGAGCACGGTGAAGTGCAGGCCAAGCAGGGAAAGGGAATCGTTCATCAGGTAGGGGAAAAGGTCAATCGGGGATGCAGGCCGGCGCGCGCGGCCAGCCGCACCAGCAGGTCGAGGCTGAAGCGGGCGGTCTTGCCATGCTTGATTTCCGACACCCGCGCCTGGCTGGTGCCGAGCAGCGCGGCGGCGGCGCTCTGGGTCAGACCCGACTGGCGCAGCCACGCGTCGAGCGCCACCGTCAGCGCGGCGCGGATGGCGGTTTCTTCGATGGCAAGCTGGTTGGAATGACTCATGGCAACCTTATAGGCAAGCGCAGTATGCGGCATGCTGGATGCTTATGCAATATATCGAATAATTGTTCCAAATTATGCAAACGGCAAATAGTCGTATGTTTTATGCCAACAACTGGCTATACTTTTTTGACAATTTTGACCGGGCAGCAAGTGCGCGGTCCCACCCGGAGAATCCCGATGCGCCTGCGTTCCGTCCTGTTGTGCCTTTGCCTTGCCGCCTGCTTTCCCGCCGCCCACGCAGCCGACCCGCGTTGCTGCAGGTGAACTTCCGCGGATCGTGCGGGCGCGGCGTCACGTTCATGGAAGCGGGCTATCGCGAATACGGCGGAAAAATGATGAATGACCTGATCGACGGCGTCAAGTGGGCCAATGCCCGCGCCGACATCGATGCGGCACGCGTCTGCGTGTTCGGCGCCAGTTTCGGCGGCTACGCGGCGCTGATGCTGCCGGTGCGCGCACCGACCATGTTCAAGTGCACGGTCGGCTACTCCGGACGCTACGACCTCGCCGCGCGCTACGACGAGGAGGCTTTCAAGGGCAAGACGCGGGCGACCAACTACCTGATCAAGACGGTCGGAAACGACCCGGCCATGTTGGCAAGCAGTTCGCCGACCATGCTGGCCGAGCAGATCAAGATCCCGGTGCTGCTGGTGCACGGTTCGAAGGACAAGACGACCGAACTGCCGCAAGCGGAAAAAATGCGCGACGCCCTCATCAAGGCCGGCCACCCGGCCGAGTGGGTGCTGGAAAAATACGAGGACCACGGCTTTTACGACAGCGAGCACCGCAAGCAGTTCTACCAGCGGCTCGAAGCGTTCCTGGCGAAATATATCGGTCCGAAATAAGCGCCCGGAGAGGGCAAGAAAAAAAAAGCCGCAACGGCGTCTCCGTTGCGGCTTTTTTCATCTCGGCCCGCCCTTACTTGCGCGGGTACTTGATGGTCATTTCCTTGAGCAGGTTGTCGGCATGGTCGACTTCCTTCATCACCCACAGCATGTAGCGGATGTCGACGTGAATCGCGCGCGTGATGGCGCTGTCGAAATACCAGTCCTTGGTGATCGACTCGTAGGTCGAATCGAAGTTCAGGCCCACCAGTTCGCCGCGCTTGTTCATCACGGCCGAGCCGGAATTGCCGCCGGTGGTGTCCGCGCTGGAGAGGAAATTGACCGGCACCGTACCGAGCAGCGGATCCTTGAACACGCCGAAGCGCTGCTCCTTGATCGCCTCGAGCAGTTCCTTGGGCGCGACGAACGGCTCCTTGCCGGTGTGCTTTTCGACGACCCCGTCGACGGTGGTAAACGGCCCCTTGGTGATGCCGTCGCGCGCCGGATACGACGCCACCGTGCCGTACGTCACGCGCAGCGTCGAATTGGCGTCCGGATAGACCGGCTTGCCCTGGCTCTTCTTCCACGCGATCACCGCCGACATATACTGCGGGATGATTTTCTCGAAGTTGCCGTTGATCTCCTTGCGGCGGTTCTCCAGGCCCGTCGCGACGTCGTTGAGCTTCACGGCCAGTTTGATGAACGCGTCGTCCGACTTGCGGAACGCCTCGGCGTCCTTGCCGATCCAGGCCAGCCGCTTGGCGGTATCGGCCAGCTCGCTCGCCTTGTACAGCGCCGGCAGCGCGTGCGGCGCCGGCAGCAGCGCGTCGAGCGCCGCCGGATGCATGCGCGCGGCCAGCTTGCCGTAGCGCTGCAGCGCGGCCGCATAGCGCGCCTCGTCGACGCTCGCCGCCAGCGACTGCTCGAGGCGGGTCAGGCGCGCCTTGATGAACGACAGGTCGCGCTCCTGGTAGCCGGCGTCGCGTTTCGGGTCCGGTTTCTGGTGCTCGAGCGCGAGGCGGTACAAGGTGCGCGCGCTGGCCAGCAGGTCGCTGTGGGTGGCCACCGAATAGGCGTATTCCTCTTCCGACAGCGCCATGTCGGCGCCGATCGCCCCATCCAGGTCGGCCAGCATGGTCTTCGAGGCGCCGCCCTGGTGCTGCCTGAACCAGGCGCGGAACTCGGCATCCTGCACGTCCTTGATGGCGGCGATGTCCTTGCGCGCGAAGCCGTCGAGCAGGCCCTGGGTCTTCTTCATCACGTTGTTGATGCCCTTGACGACGCTGGCGTAGCGCACGTCGTAGGCCGGATTGCCCATCGTGGCGGCGGCGATCACCGCCAGGTCGGCCTGCATGCCGGCCACCCGCAGCGGGAAATCGGCGTCGCGCGCGAAGCGGATTTCGGCCGGCAGCTTGTAGCGGCTGGTGCGGCCCGGGTAGCCGGCCAGCAGGATCGGATCGCCCGCCTTCAGGCCTTCGGCCGACACCACCAGGAAGTCCTTCGACTTGTACGGCACGTTGTCGGGCGAGGCGTCGGCCGGGCGGCCGTCCTTGCCGACATAGGCGCGCAGGAACGAGAAGTCGCCGGTGTGGCGCGGGAACTCGTAGTTGTCGACGTCGCCGCCGTAATTGCCGATCTTGTCGGACGGCGCGTACACCAGGCGCACGTCGCGGATCATCAGCTGGCGGATGCGGTAGTACTCGAGGCCGCGGTGGAACGCCGGCACCGAGCAGCGGTAGGCCTTGTCGGTCTCGCACTCGGCGATGAGCGCCTTGACACGCGCCTGCACCTCTTCATAGCGCTCGCGGCCCGACATGGTCGGCGCCAGCCCCTTGAGCACGCGCTCGGTGACGTCTTCCACTTTTTCGGTTACGTACACCAGCATGCTCGGGCCGCCCGGCAGTTCGGCCGCGCGGTCCTTGGCCAGGTAGCCGTTGACGATGTAATTATGCTCCGGCGTCGAATTGCGCTGGATCGCCGCGTAGCCGCAGTGGTGATTGGTGACGATCAGGCCGTCGGGCGAGACGAACGACGCCGAGCAGCCCGGGGTCGACACCATCGCGCTCATCGGATGCTTCGACAGGTCGGTCAGCTTGTCGATCGGGATGGTGATGCCGATGCGCTTGAGCTCCGATTTAAGCTGCGGCAACTGGTGCGGCTGCCACTGGCCCTCGTCGGCGCGGGCGGAGGCGAAGGCACCCAGCAGGGCGACGGGCAAGACGATATGTTTGAACAAGATGGCATCCCCAGATGATAAAAAACAAGCGGGGAGTATATCGCCGATGGAAACGGCGGGAGCAGCTTTTTTTTGCCGGCGCGGTCAAGGTTGGCGGCGGTGGCCGCGCCAGGGCCGCCACTGCGCCAGCTGGCGCAACTGCGCGTAGGCGTGCGGACAGGCGCTGCGCAGCAGTCCTGCCAGGCTGCGCGGATCGGCGTGCTGCACGATCGGCATCCCGCCGGCCACCAGCGCGCGCACCGCACCGCGCGGCAGCGGCGCCGAAGCGGCCGTGTAGTGGGCGGTGAGCGCGCGGCGCGCGCTGGCCGCATTGGTGGCCGGCAGGCTGCCGTGGATGGTGAGCGCATTCCACAGCAGCAGGTCGCCCTGGCGCAGCGCCGGCGCCACGCGCGCCACGCCGTCCTGCGCCAGCAGATCGGCCATCGCCGCCTTGTAGCGGCTGCTCGCGCGCGGGGCGCCCGGTTCGCCCGGCACCGTTCGCCAGTGGCTGCGCGGCAGCACGAAGAAGCGTCCGGCGGTGGCGGCGCCGACGTCTTCGGCGGCGATCCAGGCGCCGACCATCGGCGCCGCGCCGGCGGCGAACGGCACGTCGCGGTGCGGCGCGGTGGCCGGATCGGCATCGAAGAAGCGGCTCTCGCCCAGCCGGGCCGGTTCGCCCAGCAGCGTGGCGACGGCGCGCTGCAGCGTCGCATCGGTCAGCAGCGCCAGCGCGGCCGACCTGAAGTGGGGATAGCGGGGGGCGCACAGGTCCTGCAGGTTGACGATCGGATACTGCATATGACCGGCCAAGGTATACACGTGGGCCGCGTAGCGCGTGGGCGGCTGGCGCAGGAACAGCGCCTGCGTGGCCAGGTGGACCTCGCGCAGGAAGGCGTCGACCGTCTCGGCGCACAGGGCGGCGGGCAAGGCGGCGGGCACGATCGCATAGCCCTCGTGCTCGAAGAAGCGGCGGAACGCGGCGGCATCGGCGAGCGCGGGACAG
>JARXKM010000320.1 GCA_030272785.1 Pseudomonadota bacterium | reverse complement strand
CCTTGTCGGCCAGGCTGCGCAGGTAGCGCAGCATCTCGTGCTCGGCGTGGTAGCGATGGAACGTCGGGTGGGTCAGGTAAGCGCTGGTACGCGCCAGTTGCGCCGGGAAGGCGTCCTCGGCGACCGACTCGAAATCGGGCGCGCCGGCGCCGAAGATGGTGCACAGCAGCGCGATGTCGTCGCGCGTGGTGGTCTCGTCGAGCGACACGCCGACGTGGCCGTCGTCGACGCGGCGCAGGTTGACGCCGTGTTCGACCGCAGTGGCGTGCAGTTCGGCGGCGCGCTCGGTGGCGACGGTGAGGGTGTCGAAGAAGCTCTGGTTGGCCAAGGTATGACCGGCCGCCTGCAGCGCGCCGGCCAGGATGCCGGTGAAACGGTGCGTGCGGGCGGCGATCTGCGCCAGGCCGGCCGGGCCGTGGTAGACCGCGTACATCGACGCCATCACCGCCAGCAGCACCTGCGCGGTGCAGATGTTCGAGGTCGCTTTTTCGCGGCGGATGTGCTGCTCGCGCGTTTGCAGCGCCAACCGGTAGGCCTGGTTGCCCTGCGCATCGATGGTCACGCCGACCAGCCGGCCGGCCATGCTGCGCTTGTATTCGTCGCGCGTGGCCAGGTAGCCGGCGTGCGGGCCGCCGAAACCGAGCGGCACGCCGAAGCGCTGGCTGTTACCGACTACCACGTCGGCGCCCCATTCGCCCGGCGGCGCCAGCAACGTCAGCGCCAGCAGGTCGGCGGCGACGATCACCATCGCGCCCGATGCGTGCAGTTTTTCGCAGGCGGCGCGGTAGTCGCGCACGTCGCCGTTCACGCCCGGATACTGCAGCAGCACGCCGAAGCACGCCTGGTCGAGCGAGTCGACGTCGGCGGCGGCCACGCTGCGCACTTCGATGCCGATCGGCCTGGCGCGCGTCTCGATCACTTCGCGCGTTTGCGGCAGTACGTCGTCGGCGACATAGAACACCTTGGAGGCGGACTTGCCGACGCGCTGGATCAAGGTCATCGCTTCGGCCGCGGCGGTGCCTTCGTCGAGCATCGACGAGTTGGCGATGCCCATGCCGGTCAAGTCGGTGATCATCTGCTGGAAGTTCAGGATCGCCTCGAGGCGGCCCTGCGAGATCTCCGGCTGGTACGGCGTGTAGGCGGTGTACCAGGCCGGGTTTTCGAAGATATTGCGCAGCACCACGGGCGGCGTGATGGTGTTCGCGTAGCCCTGGCCGATCATCGACTTCATGACCTTGTTCTGGCCGGCCAGCGCCTTCAGCTTGCCCAGCGCAGCCTGCTCCGTCATCGGCTCATAGAACTGGCCCAGCTCGAGCCGGCTCTTGTTGCGGATGTTCGGCGGCACGATGGCGTCGATCAGCGCCGCGCGCGATGCGTAGCCGAGGGTCGCCAGCATGGCTGCCTGTTCGCTGGCGGTGGGGCCGATGTGGCGCGGGATGAACGCGTCGCGTGCTTCAAGTTGGGTCAGGCTGGTGCGGGTCATGGTAGGGGCCAAAAAAATGCTGGCCGTCGGCGCGTGGGCGCCGGAGGGCCGGGGTCAAGGAGGAGGGCGGAGCACTGCCCGGAGCGGCTCCGGGCGGATGAATCGGCAAAAGCGGCGAAAGTGGCGCGCCGGCTCAGTCGGCGGTGGCCTTGCCGTAGGCGCTGGCGTCCATCAGGCCGTTGATCGCGTTGGCGTCGCTCGGCTTGAGCTTGAACAGCCAGGCCGAGTAGGCGTCGGCGTTGATCGATTCGGGCGCGGCGGCGACGGCGTCGTTGACGGCGACGACTTCGCCGCCGACCGGCGCGTAGATGTCGCTGGCCGCCTTGACCGACTCGACCACCGCGGCGTCGTCGCCGGCGCTGTACGATTTGCCGACCTTCGGCAGCTCGACGAACACGATGTCGCCGAGCGCGTCCTGGGCGTACTCGGTGATGCCGACGGTGACGGTGCCGTCAGCTTCGGCGCGCACCCATTCGTGCGATTCGGTGTATTTCAGGTCGGCTGGGATGTTCATGTGTGGCTCCAAAGGTGAGTGGGGTTGGGTCTGGCCGCGCGGGGTCGGACCCTGGTCTGGGTGAATCGGAAAGTCAGGCAACGAGGATTTTACCGTTTCGCACGAACGGCAGCTTGACCACCGTGGCGGCGAGCTGCTTGTCGCGGATCTCGACTTTCACGCTGTCGCCGACGGCGACGTCCATCGGCACGCGCGCCAGTGCGATCGCCTGCTGCATGCTCGGGCTGAAGGTGCCGCTGGTGATTTCGCCGACGCTGCCCGAGCCGCTGACGACTTTCTGGTGCGCGCGCAGCACGCCGCCTTTTTCGCGCAGGATCAGGCCGAGGAACTGGAAGCGCTGGCCCATCGCCACCAGCGCCGCCTTGCCGACGAAGTCGCGCTCGGACACCAGGTCGATGGTCCATGCCAGGCCGGCGTCGAGCGGATTGACCGTTTCGTCCATGTCCTGGCCGTACAGATTCATGCCCGCTTCGAGGCGCAGCGTGTCGCGCGCGCCGAGGCCGGCCGGCTTGACGCCGGCGGCCACCAGCGCATCCCACAGCGCCTCGGCCTGCGAAGCCGGGAAGGCCAGCTCGAAGCCGTCCTCGCCGGTATAGCCGGTGCGCGCCACCATTACCTCGCCGAACGCGGTGTCCTTGACGATGACGGCGTTGAACGGCTTGAGCGGCTCGGACGGCGCCTGCGCGCTCGGCAGCACCTGCCACACCTTGGCGCGCGCATTCGGGCCCTGCACGGCGATCAGCGCCATCGCATCGGCACCGCCGCCGTCGCGGCGCTCGGTGATGGCGACGCCGCTGCCGGTGGCGCTGTTGCGCGCGCCGATCCAGGCGAGGTCTTTTTCGGCGGTGCCGGCGTTGACCACCAGGCGGAACCAGTTCTCGCTGAAGAAGTAGACGATCAGGTCGTCGATGACGAAGCCGTGTTCGTTGAGCATGCACGAGTACAGCGCCTTGCCGGGCACCTGCAGCTTGTCGACGTTATTGGCCAGCAGGCCGCGCAGGAACGGGCGCACGTTGGCGCCTTCGAGGTCGACCACGCACATGTGCGACACGTCGAACATGCCGACGTCGGTGCGCACCGCGTGGTGTTCTTCGATCTGCGAACCGTAATTGACGGGCATGTCCCAGCCGCCGAAATCGACCATCTTGGCGCCGGCGGCGCGGTGTGCGGAATTGAGCGGGGTCGCTTTAAGCGTCATGGAATCCTCGAGGCAAGGTGAAAACAAAAGGGTCGCCGGCCAGCACGCGGCAGGCGTGGCCGCCTGTTCGCAAGATGATCGCGCCCCTCTGTCCTTGGTACCTGAGAGATAGCGGAAACACGTCTCCGCCTGCCCCTTCGGTGGGCCGCCGGCGATACGCCGCGGCCGCTCTCCAGAGTTTGATGCGACGGCATGTACGCCGCCGACCCTTGACCGGTCCTTTTGCCTGAGAGTTTTTGGGTGATGCCCCTTCGGCGGCAGCGCGCGGCTGCCCTCTCCCGATCAAGAGTGTGGAGGATATGCCAGCGGAGCAGCGGTGTCAACCTGTTGGGACCGTCCGGGGCGTCGAATCGTGCTCGCGGGGAACGCGATTTCCTGTTGAAAGCGGCGCAACTGCACCGTTGCTTGACGTGCGTCATGGCCGATCGGGCGGCGCTGGCGCGCGCTTGGCGCTGCGTCAACGCGGCGCCGCGCCGGCGGTGTATCCCTTGATGGGGGGCGGCGGCGCGCACGCCAGACGCGCGCGCTAGGCTTTCTCCAGTTCTATTTGTTAAAATGAGGCATCCACTTTGCGAGTCTATCCATCATGAGCGACGCACCTGCAAAACCGCCGAAAGAGGCCTGGTTCACCCTGTCCGGTGACGTCAACAGCGACATGGTGCACCGGGTGTTCGAGGCGGTGTCGACGATGACTGACGAGGGCGTGGCGACCGCGCACATCCTGGTGCAATCGAACGGTGGCTACGTCAGCGACGGCCTGTGCCTGTACAACTTCCTGGCGCGCGCGCCGATCGAATTCGTCATGTACAACGGCGGTGCGGTGGCCTCGATCGCGGTGATCCTGTTCCTCAGCGGCACGCGCCGCTTTGCCAGCGAAACCGCCCGCTTCATGGTGCACAAGTCGCACGCCACGGCCTCGCCTGGCGCGCGTCCGGACGCGCTCAACATCATCGTCGAAGGGCTGCGCGCGGACGATGCGCGCACCGAGGCGATCCTGCGCAAGCATATCGAACTGACGCCGGAGCAGTGGGCGATCCACCAGTATTCGGACCTGCACCTGACCTCGCGCGACGCGCGCGCGGCGCGCATGATCGACGACATCGGCGACTTCGCCCCGCCCAAGGGGGCGCACCTGCGCAACATCTGAGCGCAGCGCGGCATGCGCGGCGCCGGCATGACAAAACAGTCTGCCGCGGCATCGCCGTTGCAGACTCCGTGTGAACCGTTGCTGCGGTGGACGAAAAGGCGGTGCCAGCCGAACCGTGGCGGGACCGCCTCGCCGTCAGCGCTTGGCGTCGTTCTTGTGACTCTGGCGACCGGCCTCGACGTGTTGCTCGTGGCTGCCACCCTGGCTGCCGGAACGCGAACCGGTGCTGGAGCTGCCCGAGCCTTGGGAGCCGGACTGCTGGTTCATGCCGGACCGATCGCTCTGCTTGTTCGCAGCCTGCTTGCTGCCCTGGTTTTTCTGCTTCGCCTTCATGTTCATTCCTTTACAAAGTTTGAAAATGTCGTACGCGGCTTGGCTGCCGACAAGATGCTTCGGTAGCGTTTCCGGAGACACAATCATGCGATTCGTGCTGTCGAATCGGTATCGGAAAATTGCTTGACGCGGTGTAGGAGAAATGCCTACGCGCTTGCAACAACGCGGCGCCGGACAGCCTAGAATTCCTCCCAATCGTCCGCCTTGACCGGGATGGCGCGTTTGGCCGCGCTGACCGGGTTGGCCGGCACTACGCTGCGCACCGTTGCCGCGCGCAATGGCGCCGCGCTGCTGCGGCTGTGCGGCCTGGCCTCGGCCTTGGCGCTGGACGGCTTGCCCCGATTGCTGGCCACCAAATGGATCTGCGCGCTTGGCCTGGCATGTTGCGGTCCCAGCGCAAAGGCGCCGATCACCCGGTTCAGGCTGCCCGCATGCTCGCGCATCGACGCCGCCGACGCTGCCGCCTGCGCTACCAGCGAGGCGTTGTGCCGGGTCGCCTGGTCCATCGCGGCGATTGCCTGGTTGACCTGCTCGATGCCGGTGGTCTGCTCGGCGCTGGCGTCGGCGATCTCGCCGATGATGCCGGTGACGCGCTTGACGCTGGTGACGACCTCGTTCATCGTGTTGCCGGCCTTGTCGGCCAGCA
>JARXKM010000319.1 GCA_030272785.1 Pseudomonadota bacterium | reverse complement strand
GCAGTTGTGTCGAAGACGACAGCTTTACGCCTGCGATTTCCATATACGCTGAAGGTAAAGTCGTGAAAGTGTGCCCTGACTTTGTAGATGCGCAGCGGAGCCAATGGAGCGCAACCGCTGCAAAAGCTCGTCATGTACTCGTTTCGGGAGTCAGGGGGCATCGTCAGATGGGCAATTTGGGATGTGCTTGCTAAGTCGCCAGCTAGCGTTGTGTGCTTTGGCCTGAAGTGGGACAAAGAAGAGTTTCTTGGCTGGAAAGAGGCATCCGGCAAGAGAAACGCCTACTTGATTGAAGGTGATTTCTCTTCTGCAATTACAGGGATGCAGAGCCGGTTCGCTGCAGGTTAGCTCCATCACTGGGACAGTGCATCATTCCGTGATACGCCCTGAGCGGCAAAAAATCGAATTTGATTATTTTCTTGAATAGCTGGAGCGGCGAAGGGGAAGAAGTTGCCCCGCAATCACATATTGCTCCCGTGACGACAGAATTCGCTCTGGTACTTCAATGCCTTCGGACGCGGGATCGATTCCCGCCGCCTCGAGGCGCCGACGAAAAAAAACCGCCCACCGGACGGTTTTTTAGTGTTTGTGGTGGAGGCGGCGGGAATCGAACCCGCGTCCGCAAGCACTCTACAGACAGTTCTACATACTTAGCACTGCCATTTAATTTAACCAATACAACGCGGACGTGCACGCTTTGTACCAGCGAGTTACCTATTATTTAGTCTGTTACTAAGTAACCCAGCATCAGACGAGTCCCTGTAAATGACTCTAGAGCTTTTAACGGCCCACCCCAGGGACGAGGTGTTCTAGAGCTAGCAGCAATTAAGCTGCCAGTGCGTACGAGTTATCGTTTGCAGTTAAGTTTTTTCAGGTTGTATTTACGAGGTGACCCGCCCTCGGTATGCCCTGCGCTGCTTTGCAACCCACGTCGAAACCAGGTCACCCCCACAGAACTGTCATTGTAACGCAATCTGCCGCATTGGTGCGGTTCGCCGCGCGTACGCGGCGCACCGCGCCACCTTAGCGGTTGCCGTTGGCGATCTGATTGCCGAGCATGCCGCCGCCGATCACGCCGGCCACCGTCGCCAGCTTCTTGCCGTTGCCGCCGCCGACCTGGTTGCCGAGCAGGCCGCCAACCACCGCGCCGACGCCGATGCCGACATAATTCGGCTTGGCCGGCTGCTGCGCCACCGGCGCGTTGTAATTTTGCTGGTAGTCGTTACGCGCCACCT
Source organism: Pseudomonadota bacterium (assembly GCA_030272785.1). Classification (GTDB taxonomy): domain Bacteria; phylum Pseudomonadota; class Gammaproteobacteria; order Burkholderiales; family Burkholderiaceae_D; genus JAFCUW01. The sequence continues at coordinate 4,094 of JARXKM010000319.1, read as the reverse complement.
GCGTGTGGTGCACCACCGGATGGCGCGGCGCGCTGTGCTTGACGGCCGGGGCCGGGGCAGGGCGGATCGGTTCGGCCGCATATTGCTGCGGCGCCTGGATCGGCTCGGCGGCATACTGCTGCGGCGCGGCCATCATCGTCAGCGGCGCCGGGGGAATCGCCGACAGTGCCGGTGCCGGCGCGCCGCGCGAGGTCGGCAGCAGGCCGGTGATCGCTGCCGTGCCGGCCAGGCTGACGATGACGACGGACGCGGCGGCGGCGGCCATCAATGGGTGGATGCGGGTGGCGGTCTTGATCGATTCCATGGTTCTGCTCCTGAGTCGTTGTGCTTAGGGAACAGATTACCCGCCCATCCCGCGCACGGATAGGCGCAGGATGTTTCATTCGTTACAAGGTGTAAAGACGCGTCAGGCCGCCACGTCGGCCCCGGTCAGGCTGCGCAGCGTCTCGAGCAGCTCGGCCGGAGTGGCCAGCAGCAGGTCGGCGCCCCAGTCGCGCGGCTCGATCTCGCCGCAATAGCCCCACGCGCACGCCACCGTCAGCATGCCGGCGGCGCGCCCCGCCTCGATGTCGCGCAGGTCGTCGCCGACATACCAGCAATCGTGCGGCGCGATGCCGAGCCGGCGCGCGCCTTCCAGCAGCGGCGCCGGATGCGGCTTGGCGTGCGCCATCGTGTCGCCCGAGATGATGCAGCCGGCGTGCGCCAGCCCGATCTGCGGAATCAGCGGGTCGGTGAAGCGCGCCGGCTTGTTGGTGACGATGCCCCACGCCATGCCGGCCGCGTCGATCCCCTCGAGCAGCTCGGTAACGCCGTCAAACAAGGTGCTGTGCACCGCCATCGCCGACTGGTAGCGGTCGAACCACTGCACGCGCAGCTCCTCGTAGCCGGCGTCGGCCGGTGTCAGCCCGAAGGCGGCGCCGATCATGCCGCGCGCGCCGGCCGAGGCGGTCGGGCGCAGCAGCGCGTACGGCGTCGGCGCCAGCCCGCGCTCGCTGCGCAGGAAATTGACCGCGGCGGCCAGGTCGGGCGCGGTGTCGGCCAGCGTGCCGTCGAGGTCGAACAAGATGGCACGCGGTGCCTGCAGCGAAGAAGTCATGAAGGTCGGGGAAAAAGAGGCGGTGCGCGTCACAGCGGACGGCGGCAGGCGACCATGTAGTTCACGCTGGTGTCGTCGTTCAGCGCGTACAGCTTGGTGAGCGGATTGTAGCCGAGCCCCTTCATGGCGGCCAGTTCCAGCCCGGCCTGGCGCACGTACTGCGACAGCTCTGCCGGGGTGATGAACTTGGCGTAGTCGTGGGTCCCCTTGGGCAGCATGCGCAGCAGGTATTCGGCGCCCACCACCGCGTACAAGTAGGATTTCGGATTGCGGTTCAAGGTCGAAAAGAACACCAGGCCGCCCGGCTTGACCAGCGCCGCCGCGGCGCGCACGATCGACGCCGGGTCGGGCACGTGCTCGAGCATTTCCATGCAGGTGACGACGTCGTACTGGCCCGCCTCCTGCGCCGCCATGTCTTCGGCGGCGATCAGCTGGTAGCGCACCGTCACGCCCGATTCGAGGCTGTGCAGGTCGGCCACCTTGAGCGCCTTGTCGGACAGGTCGATGCCGGTCACGTCGGCGCCTTTCCGGGCCATCGATTCGGCCAGGATGCCGCCGCCGCAGCCGATGTCGATCACCTTGCGCCCGCTCAGCGGCGCGCGCGCATTGATCCATTCGAGCCGCAGCGGGTTGATGTCGTGCAGCGGGCGGAACTCGGATGTGGGATCCCACCAGCGGTGGGCGAGGTCACTGAATTTTTGGATTTCGTGCGGGTCGGCGTTCATAGGCGGAATAATAGCGGGAAATGGGCGGGCAGGGCGGACGCGAGGGCGAAAAAAACGCGCCATAAAAAAACCCCGCCGAAGCGGGGTTCTGGTGGCAGCGGCGGACCGCCCCGATTACCGGTGGATTACTTGTTGCGGGTACCGACGACTTCGATCTCGACGCGACGGTTCTTGGCGCGGCCGGCGGTGGTCTTGTTGTCCGCCACTGGCTGCTTCTCGCCCTTGCCTTCGGTGTAGATACGGTTCGCTTCGATGCCTTTGGTCTGCAGGTATGCCTTGACCGATTCAGCGCGGCGCACCGACAGCTTCTGGTTGTAGGCGTCGGTGCCGATCGAGTCGGTATGGCCGACGGCGATAATCACTTCCAGGTTCATGCCTTGCAGCTTCGAGCTCAGGTCGTCCAGGCTGGCCTTGCCGGCTGGCTTGAGCACCGCTTTGTCGAAGTCGAAGAACGCGTCAGCCGAGTAGCTCACTTTTTCCGACGTGACCACTGGCGCTGGGGCCGGGGCAGGTGCCGGGGCCGGCGCTGGTGCCATCACTGGCGGCGGCGGTGGCGGCGGTGGGGCGACGCAGCGGCCGTCGACCAGGGTCTCCGGCGCGACGCACAATGGCAAATCGCAACCTGGCACCGCGTCAGCCGGGGTCCAGTAGCCAGTGCGCCAGCACAGGCCGAAAGGATTGCGGGCGATCACGCCGCGCGCATCTTGCACGTACGCGCTGTACGGCGAGTTGGCCTTGATGTCGGTGCTCAGCGGCGCGAACGGCGGCGACGTTGGCGCCGAGCTCTGCGCAAACGCGCTACCTGCGATCGCTGCGGAAGCGGCGAGGATGAAGGTTGCTAATTTATTCATATAGTTTTAATCCTTTCGGGGGTGATATCCGCAGCAAAAACTGCGCAACTTGGCGTGCATGGACAGAATACTAACACTTTGCCCAGCGTTGCCTGTTTTCAGATTGCGAAACAGGCAATTGACTTCTGGGCCATTTTGCCACAGCGGACGAAATAGCACGACCGTAGGCAAATCAAACTCGGCCCAATCGGGATGCCACGTTGTTTTCGTGCAACATATCCAGCCGGCGCCGGCACGCCGCTTGACATAAGGCCTTCCTGACAAGCTTTCGCTGGGCAGCCGCTACCCTAACAGCGGCGCGTGACAGGCCTGTGACCGAATCCAGGAATTGCGCTACTGCCATACGCTGCGTGGTAAAATCGCCCGCTTGTACTATAACCACACAGCCTGAGACCTTCGACCGCCAATGGATCAATTCGCAAAAGAAACAATCCCAATTTCCCTCGAAGAAGAGATGCGCAAGAGCTACCTCGATTACGCCATGAGCGTCATCGTCGGGCGCGCTTTGCCGGATGTGCGCGACGGCCTCAAGCCGGTGCACCGCCGGGTGTTGTTCGCGATGCACGAAATGAACAACGTCTACAACCGGCCGTACGTCAAGTGCGCCCGCGTGGTCGGCGAGACCATGGGTAAGTATCACCCGCACGGCGACGCCTCGATCTACGATACCCTGGTGCGCATGGCGCAGGATTTCTCGCTGCGTTATACCCTGGTCGACGGTCAGGGCAACTTCGGCTCGGTCGACGGCGACAGCGCCGCGGCGATGCGCTACACCGAGTGCCGCCTCGACAAGATCGCCGGCGAGATCCTGGCCGACATCGACAAGGACACGGTCGACTTCCAGCCCAACTACGACGGCAAGGAAAAAGAGCCGACGGTGCTGCCGACCCGCATCCCCAACCTGCTGATCAACGGCTCGTCCGGCATCGCGGTCGGCATGGCGACCAACATCCCGCCGCACAACCTGACCGAAATCATCAACGGCGCGCTGCACGTGCTGCGCAATCCCGACTGCACCATCGACGAACTGATCGAGATCATCCCGGCGCCCGACTTCCCCACCGCCGGCATCATCTACGGCGTCTCGGGCGTGCGCGACGGCTACCGCACCGGGCGCGGGCGCGTCGTCATGCGCGCCAAGACCCACTTCGAGGAATACGGCAAGGACGGCGGCCGCATCGCCATCATCGTCGACGAGCTGCCCTACCAGGTCAACAAGAAGTCGCTGCTCGAGCGCATCGCCGAAAACGTGCGCGACAAGAAGCTCGAGGGCATCTCCGACATCCGCGACGAGTCCGACAAGTCGGGCATGCGCGTGGTGATCGAACTGAAACGCGGCGAAGTGCCGGAAGTGGTGCTCAACAACCTGTACAAGCAGACCCAGTTGCAGGACACCTTCGGCATGAACATGGTGGCGCTGGT
>JARXKM010000036.1:3154-27066 GCA_030272785.1 Pseudomonadota bacterium | reverse complement strand
CGCCGTCGGTCCCCAGCATCAGTTCGGCCGCCTCGCTCGGCAGCGCTTCGACCGACTTGAGCTTGCGCGCCATCTGCCGGCTGCGCACTTCGGCACTTTCAATGCTCTTGGCGGCCTTCTCGAGCGTCAGGCGCGTCTGGCTGAGCACCGCGCCAAACTTGCCGAACTCGGTCTTCACCGCACCGAGCACTTGCCACACTTCGGACGAGCGCCGTTCCAGCGCCAGCGTGCGAAAGCCCATCTGCAGGCTGTTGAGGATCGCCGACAGCGTCGATGGCCCGGCTATGCTCACCCGTAGCTCGCGCTGCAGGTCGTCGGCCAGCCCGGGACGGCGCATCACTTCGGCGTACAGCCCTTCGGTGGGCAGGAACAGGATCGCGAAATCGGTCGTCAGCGGCGGCGACAAGTACTTGTCGCAGATGGTCTTGGCCTCGCCGCGCACCGCCCGCTCCAGCTCGCGCCCCGCTTGCAGCACGCCGTCGCCATCGGCACGCTCGGCGGCGTCAACCAGCCGCTCGTATTGCTCCTTGGGGAACTTGGCGTCGATCGGCAGCCACACCGGCGCACCACCGTCGACGCTGCCAGGCAGCTTGATGGCGAATTCGACCCGCGCGCCGCTGCCCGGGATGGTCTCGACATTTTTCGCGTACTGGTCCACCGTCAGCACCTGCTCGAGCAGCATCGCGAGCTGCACTTCGCCCCAGGTGCCGCGCGTCTTGACGTTGGTGAGCACGCGCTTCAGGTCGCCCACGCCGATCGCCAGCTGCTGCATCTCGCCGAGCCCCTGGTGGACTTTTTCGAGCCGCTCGGAGACCTGGCGAAACGATTCGCTCAGCCGCATCTCAAGCGTGGCGTGCAGCTTTTCGTCGACCGTCTTGCGCATCTCTTCGAGGCGCGCGGCATTGTCGGTCTGCAGGTCCTTGATCTTCGATTCGAGCGTGGCGCGTACTTCGAGCAGGCGCTGCGCGTTCGACTCGGTCAGCGTCGACAGGCTTTGCCCGAGCATGTCGCCGAAGCGCTTGAGCGTGACCGATTGCTCCTCGCGCCCGCTGGCGCCTTGCAGGTGGATGTGCTGGCGCATGCCGTCAAGCTGCTGGACGCTGGCCGCCTGGTGGTGCGCGAGACTGGCGGCCAGCTCCTGGCGCGTCGCTTGCGCGCTCGTCTGCAGCTCATGGCGCAGCGCCCGCTCGAGCCGCTCGAACGGCGCGTCCTGGTTGCCGCGCCCACGCGCCAGCAGTGCCAGTTGCAGCAGCACGGCGATCAGCGCGAGCGCTGCGAGAACGAGGAAGTGAGTCTGGGTCATCGGTCAGCCGGCCTGGTTGCGCATCCAGTCGGCCGTCTGGTAGAACGATTCCATCAGGCGCAGTTGCAGCGCCTCGTCGATGCCGATGTCCTGCATCGCCCATGCCATCGCGCGCAGCCATTGATCGCGCTCGCCGCTGCCGATCGCAAACGGCAGATGGCGCGCGCGCAGGCGCGGGTGGCCGTGACGCTCGACGAACAGGTCGGGCCCGCCCATCCAGCCGGACAGGAACATGAATAGCTTGTCGCGCGAACCGTCCATGCTCGGCGGATGCAGCGCGCGGATGCCGGCGAACTCGGGCTCGAGTTCCATCAAATCGTAAAAGCGCTCGACCAGCTCGCGCACGCGCGCTGCGCCGCCGATCACGTCATACAGGGTGGGAGAGGTCGTCATGCCCGTCATCATAGCGCACCGCGGCGCCGTGCGTGCCTGCCCGGCTCGCTCGCCAGGCAGCACGCATTGTCAATTGCGCATGTCCATCGCTTGATATTTGTCAAGTACCAGCGCGAGGAATCGCGACATCATCGACATTGATATTTATCAATTGATCGATATCAATCTCCCAAAGGCTGATGAGACCCACATGCGCGCGCTGTCGCTTCCGATCTTTCAACATCCGAGCCTGACCGTGCTGGTCGGCGCGGACCCGGCCTTTCTGGCGCTGCTGCAGTCGACACTCGGCGACAGCGTCACCAGCGAGGCGCTCGCCGACCCGCACAGCGCGCGCGCCTGGCTGCAGCAACACGTTGCGGCGACCACCGAGGCGCCGCTGCTGGCGCCCCATGCATGCATCGACCAGCTGTTCAGCGTCGCGCTCGACCTGGGCCGCATCGTTCGCCGCGCTTTCGAGCCGCAGCGCTTCATGCTGCCCTCGGTGCTGGTGGTCGACTACTGGGCCGGCGCCATCGACGGCATCGATTGGTGTGCCTCGCTGGCCGGCCTGCCGTGCAAGAAGATCCTGCTGTGCGGCGCCGGCGACGGCGCCACCGCGCTCGACGCCTTCAACCGCGGCCTGATCGACCGCGCCATCCGCAAGAGCGACAGCGATGCGCTCGACCAGTTGGGCCAGGCCATCGCCGCCTTGCAGCAGCAGTACTTCGCCGATCTGTCGGCCAGCTTCGGTGCCATGGCCGCCGCGCTGCACGGCTTCGGCTTCCTCGCCGACCCGGCAGTGGCCGGCCTGGTGCGCGAACTGAGTCGCACGCACGGCTTCGTCGAGCACTACCTGTATCCGCAACCGGGCGGGCTGCTGCTGTTCGATGCCGTCGGCCGCGCCACCTTGATGGTCATCGAGACCGACCAGGGCATGGACGCGCACCACGAGGTCGCGCGCGACAGCGGTGCGCCGGCGGCGCTGCTCGAGGCGATCGCGGCGCGCTGCATCGTGCCGTTCTTCCGCCGCGGCGACCGCATGTACGACGCCGCCACCGTCGGCGAACGCTGGTACCGCGACTGCGCACCGGCCCAGCTTTGCGTCGGCGCGCAGACCTACTTCTGGGCGCTGTTCGACCTCGGCGCCGAGGACCTGCCGCAGCCGGCCGCGCCGTTCGCCCGCTTCCGCGAACGGCGGCGCGCACCGTCCTAACCTTCGCGCAGCGTCTGCAGCGGCGGCTGGCTGAGCACGTTGCGCAGTCCCAGCCAGCCGCCGCCGATGGCGCAGGCGACGCCGACCGCCAGCCCGGCCAGCCACACCACCGGGCTGAAACTCCAGGCGAACTTGAACTGGTAGGTCGCCAGCGCCCAGCCGAGCGCGGCGGCGCCGGTCGCCGCCAGCAGGCCGGACAGGCCGCCCACCAGCGCGAACTCGATCCACTGCGCCTGCGACAACTGCCGGCGGGTGGCGCCGAGCGCGCGCAGCAGCCCCGCTTCGCGCGTGCGCTCGTCCTGCGAGCCCATCAGCGCGGCGTACAGCACCAGCACCCCCGAGGCGAGCGTGAACAGGAACAGGAATTCGACCGCCGTCACGACCTGGTCGAGCACTTCCTGCAGCTGGCCGATGATGCCGCTGACGTCGATCACGGTCAGGTTCGGGAACTCGCGCGTGAGGGCGTTGGTCAGCGCCGCCTCGGCCGGCGCCAGGTGGAACGCCGTCATCAGGGTCTGCGGCATGGCGGCCATCGCACGCGGGTTGATGATGACGAAGAAGTTGGCGCGCATCGAGCCCCATTCGAGCTTGCGCAGGCTCGTCACGCGCGCCTGCACTACCTGGCCGGCGATGTCGAAGCGCATCGTGTCGCCCAGCTTGATGCGCAGCGTCTTGGCGATGCCCTGCTCGACCGACGCTTCCGCTTCGCCCGGCCGGTCGGCGAACCAGCGGCCGGCGACGATCCGGTTCGTCGCCTGCATCTCCTTCATGGTCGACAGGTTGAACTCGCGCTCGGCCAGCCGGCGCGCATCCTCGGCCGGATAGGTGGCGGCCGTCACCGGTTCGCCGTTGACCGCCGTCAGGCGCCCGCGGATCATCGGGTACAACACCGCCTCGCCGACGTGGGCGGCGCGCAGGCGCTGCGCCAGCGCGCCGGCCTGCTCGGGCATGATGTTGATGATGAAGCGGTTCGGCGCGTCGGCCGGCGTGGCGCTGCGCCAGGCACCCATCAGGTCGCCGCGCACCACCGTCAGCAGCAGCAGCGCCATCAGCCCGAGCGCCAGCGAGACCACCTGCACGATGGTGGCGCCGGGGCGGCGCTGCAGCGCGCTGACGGCGAAGCGCCAGCTCTGGCGGTCGATCGCGCCGCGCAGCCGTTTCAGCGCGCGCAGGCCGAGCCAGCCGGCCAGCGCGAACAGGCCGAAGCCGGCCAGGAAGCCGAGCGCGGTCAGCAGCGCCAGCTGGACGTCGCCGGCTTGCCACAGCAGCAGCGCGACGAAGGCGCACACGCCGAAGCCGTAGGTGGCCAGCGCCAGCGCGCGCGGCGGCGCCTGTTCGCGCCGGATCACCCGGTTGTGCGGCACATTGCGCAGCTGGAGCACCGGCGGCAGCGCGAAGCCGACCAGCAGCAGCATGCCGGTGGCGATGCCCTGCAGCGCCGGCAGCGGCGACACCGGCGGCAGCTCGGTGCTGATCAGCTTTCCGATCAGCTCGAGCAGCACGTAATGGGCGCCGAAGCCGACCAGCACGCCGAGCACGCTGCCAACCAGGCCGACCAGACAGAATTCGATCAGGTACAGCGCGCTGACCTGGTTCTGCGACAGGCCCAGGCAGCGCAGCATGGCGCAGGCGTCGAGGTGGCGCAGCATGAAGCGGCGCGCCGCCATCGCCACCGCCACCGCCGCCAGCATCGCCGACAGCAGGCCGACCAGCGAGAGGAAGCGGTCGGCGCGGTCGAGCGTGGCGCGCATCTCGGGGCGGCCGTTCTCCAGCGACTCGATGCGCACGCCCTTCACGCCATCGGCGGCGATGCGCGCCTTGAGCCACTGTTCGTAGCCGTTGACGGCGGCCAGGTCGTGGTTCGACGGCGCCGCCACCTGCATCCGGTAGGTCACGCGCGCGCCGTTGTCGACCAGCCCGGTGGCGGCCAGGTCGGCCGTCGACAGCATCACGCGCGGCGCGAAATTGGCGAACGACGGTCCGCGGTCCGGCTCGGCGGCGATGATCCTGGCGATGGTGAACTGCTTGTCGCCCAGCTTGAGCTGCGCGCCGACCGCCGTCTTCAGGCCGCTCAATACGTTCGCGTCGACCCACACGCTGCCGGGCGACGGCGTGGCGCTGGTCTTGTCGCCGTGCCCGGCGCTGGCCTGATCAACGCTGGTGGTCACTTTCAGCTGGCCGCGCAGCGGATAGTGCTGGCTCACCGCCTTCACCGACGCCAGCTGGGCCAGCGATTGCTCGCCCTCGCCCGCCTGCGCCATGCTGGGGAAGGTGACGGTGTCGGCCAGCAGCAGGCCGCGCCGCTGCGCCTCGGCGCGCCAGCCGGCCGGCAGCGGCTGGTCGGCATTGACCAGCAGGTCGGCGCCGAGCAGCTGGTGGGCGTCGCGATTGAGGCTGCTGCGCATGCGGTCGATGAAAAAACCCACCGCCGACAGCGACGCCACCGCCACGATCAGCGCCACCAGCAGGAAGCGCAGCTCGCCGGCGCGCCAGTCGCGCGCGCTCATGCGCATCGATTGCATCAGCATGGCGCGCCTAGAGCTGGGCAAAGCAGGCGTCCACTTCGGCCAGGAAGGCGCGCTTGGCCTCCGGCGCGAGGAAGGAGGCGGCAAAGCTGTTGCGCGCCAGCCGCTGCGCGTGCGCCAGGCCGAGCGGCAAGGCGGCAAACACGGCCAGCAGGTTGGCATTCATGTAGCCGCCGAAATAGGCCGGGTCATCCGAATTGACGGTTACCAGCAGGCCGGCGTCGAGCAGCGCGAGCAGGTTGTGGCGCCCCATGTCGGCGAACACGCGCAGCTTGACGTTCGACAGCGGGCACACCGTCAGCGCGATCTGTTCGCGCGCCAGCCGCGCGGTCAGCAGCGGGTCTTCCAGGCAGCGCACGCCGTGATCGATCCGTTCGACGTTGAGCAGGTCGAGCGCGGTTTCGATGTAGGCCGGCGGCCCTTCCTCGCCGGCGTGGGCGACCAGGTGCAGGCCGAGCTGGCGGCAGCGCTCGAACACGCGGGCGAACTTTTCGGGCGGGTGGCCCAGCTCGGACGAGTCGAGCCCGACGCCGATGATCTTGTCGCGCAGCGGCAGCGCCTCTTCCAGGGTGGCCAGCGCGTCGTCCTCGCTCAGGTGGCGCAGGAAGCACATGATCAGGCTGGCGCTGATGGGGCCGTCCTGGCAGGCGCGCCAGATGCCGTCGACCACGCTGGCGAGCGGCACGCCGCGCGCGGTATGGGTCTGCGGGTCGAAGAAAATTTCGGCGTGGCGCACATTGTCGGCGGCGGCGCGGCGCAGGTAGGCGGCCGTCATGTCGTAGAAATCCTGTTCCTGCAGCAGCACGCTGGCGCCGGCGTAATAAATGTCGAGGAACGATTGCAAATTGTCGAATGCATACGCTTTGCGCAGGCTGTCGACCGAGTCGTACGCCAGTGCGACCCCATTTCTTTGAGCCAACTCAAAGATTAGCTCTGGTTCGAGTGACCCTTCGATGTGTATGTGCAATTCTGCCTTAGGCATCTGCCGCAACATCATTTGCAACTGGTCGTTCAACATCGGTTGGTTCAGCATTCGTTTCTCCAGTGGGTGCGGTGCCATGCGGTGCGGTAGGGACAGTGTAGCGCACGGCGCCGGCAGGGCTGAGCGGCGGGCCGGCAAACAGCATCGGTTCATATAGGAAATTATGTGACACGCGCGCCGTGTGCGTGCGCCGACGCCATCCGTTGTCACGCCACTATTTTCGGACGCGATGGCGTTTCTACAATGGCCGCCATTGGTGCCCGCGAGCGGGCCCAGACGGGCCCAAACGGGCGCAAAATAGCGCTGAAATGCGCACTGGAAAAAGCGTGTCATTGTCGATATTATCATGTTAAATCAATCACTTATGAAGGTTACAAACGGTCACACGACATTGCTTTGACTTCCGCTTCCATTAAGCACATAATTAATTTCATAGGCGTAAGAAGACGTTGTCAGAACGCGCAAATCACCGGAAAAAATCCGGCAAAACGAACCGCATTGTCAGCCGTTTTTTGTGTCAGAACGTTGAATCAGGAAACGTCCTTGACGATGCAAAAAGGGAGGCACGCCAGCGACCAGGGACTGGGCAGGAACAGCCTGCCAGCGATAGTGATCAGTGCAAGCACATTAAAGGACATTCAAATGACCATTTTTGACAACTACGCAGCTCGCTACGAGCGTACCCGCGAAGAGGAATTTTCCCTCTCTGAGTATCTGGCACTGTGCAAGAAGGACCACCTGACGTACGCGACGGCGCCCGAACGCATGCTCGCCGCGATCGGCGAGCCGAAGCTGGTCGACACGCGCAACGACACGCGCCTGTCGCGCATCTTCGCCAACAAGGTCATCAAGCTGTATCCGGCCTTCAAGGACTTTTACGGCACCGAGGAAGTGATCGAGCAGGTAGTGTCCTACTTTCGCCACGCCGCCCAGGGACTCGAGGAGCGCAAGCAGATCCTCTACCTGCTCGGCCCGGTGGGCGGGGGCAAGTCGTCGATCGCCGAGAAGCTCAAGTCGCTGATGGAGCAGGTGCCGTTCTATTGCCTGAAGGGCTCGCCCGTCAACGAGTCGCCGCTCGGCCTGTTCAACGAGGACGAGGACGGCGTCATCCTCGAGGAAGACTACGGCATTCCGCGGCGCTACCTGCGCACCATCCCCAGTCCGTGGGCGGTCAAGCGGTTGCACGAGTTCAACGGCGACATCAACAAGTTCCGCGTCGTCAAGCGCTACCCGTCGATGCTCAAGCAGATCGCCATCTCGAAGACCGAGCCGGGCGACGAGAACAACCAGGACATTTCCTCGCTGGTCGGCAAGGTCGACATCCGCAAGCTGGAAGACTACGCGCAGGACGATCCGGACGCCTACAGCTATTCGGGCGGCCTGTGCCTGGGCAACCAGGGCCTGATGGAATTCGTCGAGATGTTCAAGGCGCCGATCAAGGTGCTCCATCCGCTGCTGACGGCCACCCAGGAAGGCAACTACAAGGGCACCGAGGGCTTCGGCGCGATCCCGTTCGACGGCATCGTGCTGGCCCACTCGAACGAGTCGGAATGGAAGACGTTCCGCAACAACCGCAACAACGAGGCCTTCCTCGACCGCATCTACATCGTCAAGGTGCCGTACTGCCTGCGCGTGTCCGACGAGATCAAGATCTACGACAAGCTGATCCGCAACTCCTCGCTCGAGCACGCCCCGTGCGCGCCCGGCACCATGAAGATGATGGCCCAGTTCGCCATCCTGTCGCGCCTGAAGGACCCGGAAAACTCCAGCGTCTTCAGCAAGATGCTGGTCTACGACGGCGAAAACCTCAAGGACACCGATCCGAAGGCGAAATCGATGCACGAGTACGTCGACTACGCCGGCGTCGACGAGGGCATGAACGGCCTGTCGACCCGCTTCGCCTTCAAGATCCTGTCGAAGGTGTTCAACTTCGACAATACCGAAGTGGCGGCCAACCCGGTCCACCTGCTGTATGTATTAGAGCAGCAGATCGAGCGCGAGCAGTTCGCGCCGGAAACCGAGCAGCGCTACCTGTCCTATATCAAGGAACACCTGGCGCAGCGCTATGTCGACTTCATCGGCAAGGAAATCCAGACCGCCTACCTGGAAAGCTATTCCGAATACGGCCAGAACATCTTCGACCGCTACGTCACCTTCGCCGACTTCTGGATCCAGGACCAGGAGTTCCGCGATCCCGACACGGGCGAGTCGTTCGACCGCGATTCGCTCAACAGCGAACTGGAGAAGATCGAGAAGCCGGCCGGCATCTCGAACCCGAAGGATTTCCGCAACGAAATCGTCAACTTCGGCCTGCGCGCGCGCGCCACCAACGGCGGCAAGAATCCGGCCTGGACCAGCTACGAAAAATTCCGCACCGTGATCGAGAAGAAGATGTTCTCGAACACCGAGGAATTGCTGCCGGTGATCTCGTTCAACGCCAAGGCGTCGGCTGAGGATGCCAACAAGCACGCCGATTTCGTCGCACGCATGGTGGAAAAAGGCTATACCGCCAAGCAGGTGCGCTTGCTGTGCGAGTGGTATCTGCGCGTGCGGAAGTCTTCTTAGCGGCGAAGCGTTAAGATACAGGGGCTGGCACGATTTGCGCCGGCCCGCCGCGATTCTGAGCAGGAGGCACTTTGACTTATCTCATCGACCGACGCTTGCAAGGCAAGAACAAGTCTGCGATCAACCGGGAACGTTTCCTGCGGCGTTACAAGAGCCAGATCAAGGACGCTGTCGGACGGGCCATCAAGGGCCGCTCGATCACCGACATCGAAAATGGCGAGAAGGTGTCCATTCCCGTCAAGGACGTCAACGAACCGAACTTCGGCCACGCCCACGGCGGCGTGTGGGAAACGGTTAATCCGGGCAACAAGGAATACCAGAAGGGCGACCAGTTCAACCGGCCGCGCGGCGGCGCCGGCGCCGGCCGCGGCAAGGCCGGCAACAGCGACCAGACCAACGAAGACGATTTCATCTTCGAGCTGTCGCGCGAAGAATTCATGAACTATTTCTTCGAGGATCTCGAACTGCCGAACATGGTCAAGACCCAGCTGACCGCCACCACCGAATTCAAGAACCAGCGCGCCGGCTACAACATGTCGGGCACGCCGTCCAACATCCACGTGCTGCGCTCCCTGCGCGGCGCGCTCGGCCGCCGCATCGCCGTCGGCGGCTCCTCGCGCAAGGCGCTCACCATCGCCGAGCACGAGCTGGTCAAGCTGCTCGAGGAGGGCGTGCCGCTCGACGACCCGAAAGTGGTCGAACTGAAGCGCCTGGTGCACCACCTACACACCAAGCTGATCGCCATTCCCTTCATCGACCCGTTCGACCTGCGCTACAGCAACCGCATCAAGGTGCCCAAGCCGACCACCCAGGCGGTGATGTTCTGCATCATGGACGTGTCCGGCTCGATGGACGAGAGCCGCAAGGACACCGCCAAGCGCTTCTTCATCCTGCTGTACCTGTTCCTCAAGCGCGCCTACGACAAGATCGAGGTGGTGTTCATCCGCCACCACACCGCCGCCGCCGAGGTCGACGAGAACGAGTTTTTCCATTCGCGCGAATCGGGCGGCACGGTGGTGTCGTCGGCGCTGCACCTGCTGCAGAAGATCATCGGCGAGCGCTACGGCAGCGGCGAGTGGAACAGCTACGTCGCCCAGGCCTCCGACGGCGACAACTGGGACAACGACTCGGTGCTGTGCAAGCAGTTGCTCATCAACACCATCATGCCGGCGGTGCAGTACTACACCTACGTGGAAATCACCGACGGCCCGCAACAGAACCTGTGGGAACAATACGCCGAGGTGGGCGACCACCACGCCAATTTCGCGATGCAGAAGATCGTCACGCCGGCCGATATCTATCCGGTCTTCCGGGAACTGTTCAAGAAACAGCCGAAATGAGGGAAGCCATGCCAAGAGACCCGAAAAACCCGCGCGCCCTGCCCGAACAGTCGGAGTGGACCTTCGACCTGATCGAGCACGCGCACGAAGAAATCCGCCGCGTCGCCAAGAACTTTGGCCTCGACACCTACCCGAACCAGCTCGAGATCATCACCGCCGAGCAGATGATGGATGCCTACACCTCGGTCGGCATGCCGGTCTCGTACAACCACTGGTCGTTCGGCAAGCATTTCCTGTCGACCGAGAAAAGCTACAAGCGCGGCCAGATGGGCCTGGCCTACGAGATCGTCATCAATTCGAACCCTTGCATCGCCTACCTGATGGAAGAGAACAGCCTGACCATGCAGGCGCTGGTGATCGCGCACGCCGCCTACGGCCACAACTCCTTTTTCAAGGGCAACTATCTGTTCCGCACCTGGACCGACGCCGACGCCATCGTCGACTACATGGTGTTCGCCAAGAATTACATCGCCGAGTGCGAGCAGCGCCACGGCATCGACGCCGTCGAGATGCTGCTCGACTCCTGCCATGCGCTGCAGAACTACGGCGTCGACCGCTACAAGCGCCCGGCCAAGCTGTCGCTGGCGCAGGAAAACGCGCGCCAGAAGGAGCGCGAGGAATACGCCCAGTCGCAGGTCAACGCACTGTGGCGCACCGTGCCGCGGCGCGACGAGCAGGAGGCCAACATTCCGGTGCCGCGCTTCCCGCCCGAACCGGAAGAGAACCTGCTGTACTTCATCGAGAAATACGCACCGCTGCTCGAACCGTGGCAGCGCGAAATGGTGCGCATCACGCGCAAGATTTCCCAGTATTTCTATCCGCAGCGCCAGACCCAGGTGATGAACGAGGGCTGGGCCACCTTCTGGCACTACACCATCTTGCAGGAGCTCTATAAAGAAGGCATCGTCGGCGACGGCTTCATGATGGAGTTCCTGCAAAGCCATACCAACGTCGTCTTCCAGCCGTCCGCCACCAGCCAGTACTACAACGGCATCAACCCGTACGCGCTCGGCTTCGCCATGATGAGCGACATCCGCCGCATCTGCGAGGACCCCACGCCGGAGGACCGCGAATGGTTTCCCAACATCGCCGGCAGCGACTGGCGCAAGACGCTCGACTTCGCGATGCGCAATTTCAAGGACGAAAGCTTCATCGCCCAGTACCTCTCGCCCAAGCTGATCCGCGACTTCCATTTCTTCGCCGTACTCGACGACGACCGCAAGGAAAAACTCAGCATCTCGGCCATCCACGACGAGCGCGGCTACCGCTACGTGCGCCAGCAGTTGGCCGAACAGTACAACCTGGGCAACCGCGAACCGAACATCCAGGTGTGGCAGGTCAACACACGCGACGACCGCGCCCTGACCTTGCGCCATACGCAGTTCCAGCGCCGGCCGCTGAACCAGCAGGCGCAGGAAGTGCTCAAGCACGTGGCGCGCCTGTGGGGGTTCGACGTCCACCTCGACACCGTCGACCCGCAAGGTCAGGTCGTCAGCAGCCTCGATTGCCGGCGCGAGAAGCGCAGCCGCGCCTGATTGCGCACCGGGCCTGCCGGCACGCCCGGTGCGCCGCGCCCGCACCCGGCGGCGGCGGTCCACACGTATAGCTAGTCACTCCTTTCCCATCACCTGCCATTATGGCCGCCCGCGCCGGCGCGCCGGCGCGCCGCGTCCGATTCAAGCGAACGGCACGGTTCAGCGAAACTGTCTATAGTTAGCAGATCACCATGGTATCGCCGACGTAAATTTGCCGAAAGACAAATTCAGGTGGCGAATATTCTGGCAGGCGCCCCGCAAAATGCCAGATGTTCCGCACGCACCAAAAAAGCGGCTGACAGCGTGCAGATTCCTGCGTTTTTTGCACCAATTTATGCCCGTTGCCGTCGTCCAAAATGATAGTCTTGACAGCATCATTTTCAGAGTGAAATAGCTGACGTTCCGGGCATTAAAAATGTATGTGCAAAAAAGAATTCGTAGGTATAATTCGCCGATGTCCCGGATGCGGCCCGAGCTTTTGTCGTGTTTTGTGGGTTTAGTAGCTACAAAAAAGAGATGGTATTGGAGAAAGCAGGCATGAATTTTTCGCATGATAAACCGGCCGGGAAAAATATAACCGGCATCACCATCGTCATCATCTTGCACGCCATCGTCGCCTATGGGATCGTCACCGGTCTCGGCAAGCGTATGGTCACCAAGATGGCTGAGGCGGTGGAGACTAAGATTATCGAGGAGAAGGCACCTCCTCCACCGAAGGAAATTCCGCCTCCGCCACCGCCGCCTGAAATGAAGGCACCGCCGCCGCCGTTCATCCCGCCTGTCGAGGTGAATGTGCAGCAGCCGCCTCCGCAGCAAAGCGCGATCGCCGTCTCGTCGTCGGCCAAACCGGTCAGCAACGAACTGGCGCGTCCGCAGGCGCCCGCAGCGCCCGCAGCGCCACCAGGCAATCCGAACCCGGTCCGCGTGGCCGCATCGGCTGACTTCAACACTTGCGCTAAACCAGAGTGGCCGAAAGCCTCCTTGCGCAATGAAGAAACCGGTACCGTCACGCTGCAGTTCCTGATTGGCGAAGATGGTCGTGTCGCCGATTCGAAAATCCAGAAGTCGAGCGGTTTCCGTGACCTCGACAAAGCCGCCGTCGCCGGCATCAGCAAATGCCGCTTCAAACCTGGCATGGTCGATGGCAAGCCGGAAAAAGCCTGGATGAGCATGCAGTACGTCTGGACGCTGGAATAAACCCGGGACAGCAACCCTGTCTCAAGTCGTGATTTTTTTCGTTGTCAATATTTTCAGCGAACTGATTATTTTAAATATTTGGAGGAAGCATGTTTAAGAATACCCGTTTGTCCGCTGTCCTGGCGGCTGTCTTGTTCTCGGTGACCGCAGCGGCAGCTCTGGTGTCCGCACCAGCGTTCGCTGACGCGCCAGCATCGGCATCGGCATCGGCCGCAGCGGCCGCACCAGCGGCCAGCGCACCGGCAGCCGACGCAGCAGCACCTGCCGCCGCCGACGCAGCAGCGCCGGCGCCAGCGGCGGCCGGCCCGGCCGGCACCAAGGAAGAAGTCGAAAACCCGTTCGGCATCACCGCCGTCTGGGCCGGTGGTTTCGTGCCGCGCGCCACCTTGATCATCCTGGCCCTGATGTCGATGGGTTCGTGGTACATCATCATCACCAAGCTGCTCGACCAGATGAAAATCATGAAGCAAGCCAAGGAAACCTCGGCCAAGTTCTGGAAAGCCAACTCGATCGCTGCCGGTTCGGCCGCGCTGAAAGAAGGCAGCCCGTTCCGCTTCATCGCCGAATCCGGCACCAAGGCGACCCAGCACCACGACGGCGCCCTGCTCGAGCAGATCGACCTGTCGACCTGGGTGACGATGTCGATCCAGCGCGCGGTCGAAAAAGTCCAGTCGCGTCTGCAAGACGGCCTGTCGTTCCTGGCAACGGTCGGCTCGACCGCACCGTTCATCGGTCTGTTCGGTACGGTGTGGGGTATCTACGGCGCGCTGACCAACATCGGTATGACCGGTAACGCATCGATCGACAAAGTCGCCGGCCCTGTGGGCGAAGCGCTGATCATGACCGCCTTCGGCCTGTTCGTCGCCGTTCCTGCCGTGCTCGGTTACAACTGGCTGGTGCGTCGTAACAAGTCGGCCATGGAAGATGTCCGCTCGTTCTCGGCCGACGTCCACTCGGTGCTGATCTCCGGTGCGATGTCGACTTCCGAAGCTGGCCGTCTGGCCGGCGCGAAAAAGATTGGATAAATCATGTCGATGAGCGTCGGCTCCGATAGCGGAGAAGAAGATGCAGTCATGTCAGAAATCAACACGACGCCGCTTGTCGACATCATGTTGGTTCTGCTGATCATCTTCCTGATTACCAGCCCGGTCGTGTTGAAATTGCAGAAGATTCAACTGCCTACTGAGACCAACCAGGCTGCCAAGACCAAACCGGAAGACGTCAATATCGTGGTCAACAAAGACGGCGATATGTACTTCAACCAGAAGAAACTGGCGAACACGGACGAACTGTTCGAGTTCCTGAAAAAAGAGTCGGTGAAGCTGCCGCAGCCGGAAGTGCATGTTCGTGGCGATCAAGAAACGAAATATGAATTCATCGGCAAGGTGATTTACACGGCGCAGCGTGCTGGGGTTCAGAAGGTCGGTTTCATCACCGAACCGCCTGACAAGGGCTAATCCCCTCCCCGCGGCGGGGTAGCGGCATGCCGTTACGTAACCATCGCGGGGGTATCCCGACATTTGAAAAGGAAACACCATGAGTATGAACGTCGGTTCAGGTGCTGGCAGCAACGCTGATCCAGAGCCTATGATGGAAATGAACATGACACCCTTGATCGACGTGATGTTGGTCTTGATTATCATGTTGATTATCACGATTCCGAAACAGAACCATTCGGTCAATCTGAATATGCCGGTTGGCAATCCACCGCCACCGACCTCCGAGCCGGTCGTCGTCACGATCGATGTCGACTTCGACGGCACCATCCTGTGGGACAACGTCGCCGTGCCTGACCGCGCGGCGCTCGAAGCGAAGCTCGCCAACGTGGCCGCGCAAGCGGACCAGCCGGAAGTGCATTTGCGTCCGAACAAGCTGGTGTCGTACAAGTATGTGGCAGGTGTCATGGCATCGGCCCAACGGCTGGGCGTGACCAAGATCGGCATGGTCGGCAACGAACAGTTCCAATAAAAGTTAGTAGTTTGACGAACACGGCAGGCATCCCCTGCCGTTTCTCTTTTTGAAGAAAGAATTCCAATAATGCGCAAACTCCGTCTCGCACATCTCGGCCTCGTCGTGGCCGCGCTCGGCTTCACCGCAGCCACCCCTGTCCTCGGCCTGTCCTCCGCCTACGCAGCTGAAACCGTGCGTCCGGAAATTGGCAACCCCCTGCAAGCTGCCCAGCAGCTGATGAAGCAGGGCAAGAACAAGGAAGCGCTCGCCAAGCTGCGCGATGCCGACAACGTCGGCAACAAGAGCGCCAACGAAAGCTACCTGATCGAGCGCGTGCGTGCCGCCGCCGCGTCGGCTGCCGGCGACAACGAAGCTGCCGCCAAGTCGTTCGAGACCTTGATCGCGTCCGGCAAGTTGGGCGCCGCCGAGCGCGAGAAGTTCTCCGAAGGCCTGGTCGGCCTGTACATGCGCGCGCATGACTACGGCAAGGCCAACGCTGCCATCAACCGCCAGCTCAAGGACCACGACAGCCCCAGCCTGCGTCAGTTGCTGATCCAGAACTACTACAATTCGGGCAACATGTCGCAGGCCGAATCGGAACTGCGCAGCATCGAGAAAAGCGGCCGCCTGAGCGAAGATCAGCTCGGCCTGCTGGCCAACATCCAGCTCAAGAAAGGCGACAAGGTCGGCTACGTCAACACCATCGAAAAGCTGGCCGCGTCCTACCCGAAAGTGTCGTACTGGACCGACCTGCTGAACCGGGTCACCACCAAGCCGACCTACTCGAACCGCCTGACGGTGGACGTCTACCGCCTCAAGCTGGCCAACAACCTGCTGAAAAAGCCAAGCGAATTCGTCGAGATGGCGCAGCTGGTGATCCAGGCCAAGGCGCCGGCTGAAGGCATCAAGGTCATCGACAAGGGCTACAAGAGCGGCGTGCTGGGCGTGGGCGCCGAAGCGGCGCGCCACCAGCGCCTCAAGGACCTGGCCGAGAAGACCCTGGCCGACAACAACAAGACGCTCGCCGTCGACGAAGCCGCGCTGGTCAAGGCCAAGGACAACGACGGCCTGCTGGCGATGGGCTACGGCCTGGTGCAAGCCGGCCAGGCCGACAAGGGCCTGGCGATGATGAACGCCGCCATCAAGGCGGGCGGCCTGCGCAATCCGGAAGACGCCAAGCTGCACCTGGGCGAAGCGTACGCAGTCGCCGGCAAGAAGGCGCAGGCGATCACGGTGCTCAAAACGGTGGGCGGCAACGACGGCGCGGCCGACCTGGCACGCTACTGGATCATGGCGATCAATCATCCAATGGGCTGATCGGCCCGCCGCGTTCCCGACGCCAAATCAGCGCTGCCCGCACCCGCCGGCAGCGCTTTTTTACGGCTGGCGGGCGGCGCCGCCGCCGGTTGGAGTGTGAAAGCCGCAACTTGACCGTATAATCCCCTATTTCGCACCCGGTATGACCCTGCTCCCCCTATGAAGGTATTTCGCGGACTTCCCAACGACAGGGCGCGCGCGCCCTGTGCTCTGACGATCGGCAACTTTGACGGTGTCCACCGCGGCCACCAGGCATTGCTGGCCCACGTGCGCGCCAGCGCGTCCGCGCTCGGCCTCGAAGCGGCCGTGATGACGTTCGAGCCGCATCCGCGCGAGTTCTTCGCCGCCCGCGCCGGCGACCTCGCGCGCGCGCCCTGCCGCATCGCCAACCTGCGCGACAAGCTCGAGTCGCTCGAGCGGGCCGGCATCGACCGCGTCATCGTCGAACACTTCAACGCCCATTTCGCCGCCATGCCGCCCGAGGAATTCACCCGCCGCGTGCTGGTCGAGGGCCTGCACGTGAAGTGGCTGATGGTGGGCGACGATTTCTGCTACGGCGCCAAGCGCGCCGGCACCATCGCCATGCTGGCCGAAGCGGGCCGGCGCCACGGCTTCCAGGTCGAGACCTTGCCGACCGTGATGCACGGCGAGCAGCGCATCTCCTCGTCGGCGGTGCGCGCCGCGCTGGCGGCCGGCGAGTTCGGCCAGGCCAGGGAACTGCTCGGCCACCAGTACAGCATCTCCGGCCACGTGATCCACGGCCAGAAGCTCGGCCGCACGCTCGGCTTTCCGACCTTGAATTTGCGCGTCGCCCACCGCCCCGCGCTGTCGGGCATCTTCGTCGTCAGCGTGCACGGCCTGGCGCCGCATGCGCTGCCGGCGGTGGCCAGCGTCGGCGTGCGCCCGACCGTCGACGACAGCGGCCGCGTGCTGCTCGAAGTGCACCTGTTCGATTATGCCGCCTCCTGCTACGGCAAGCTGGTGCGCGTCGAATTCCTGCACAAGCTGCGCGACGAGGAAAAATACGACGACCTGGCGAGCCTGACCGCAGCCATCGAACACGACGCCAGCCAGGCGCGCGGCTACTTCGCCCGGCGCGCCGGCGCGCTCACCGCCACCGACCGAATTTGACGCCGACCTCGTAACGGGCCGCCCGGCCCCGCCTTCGTCCCAGCACACCATTCTCCCTTGAAGAAAAATATGTCCGATACCAGCAAACCAGCCACCCCGCCTGCCGCCAGCAAGGGCGCCAGGAAGCCCGTCAGCAAATACCCGGTCAACATGACCGACACGCCGTTCCCGATGCGCGGCGACCTCGCCAAGCGCGAACCGGGCTGGGTCCAGCAATGGCAGGACAAGAAGGTCTACGAGCGCGTGCGCAAGGCGGCCGCCGGCCGCCCGAAATTCATCCTGCATGACGGCCCGCCCTACGCCAATGGCGACATCCACCTCGGCCACGCGGTCAACAAGATCCTCAAGGACATGGTCGTCAAGGCGCGCACCATGGCCGGCTTCGATGCCCCGTACGTGCCGGGCTGGGACTGCCACGGTATGCCGATCGAGATCCAGATCGAAAAACAGTACGGCAAGAACCTGCCGACCGCCGACGTGCTGACCAAGGCGCGCGCCTACGCGCTCGAGCAGGTCGACCGCCAGCGCGCCGGCTTCATCCGCCTGGGCGTGCTCGGCGAATGGGACAACCCCTACCTCACTATGGCTTACGGCAACGAGGCCGACGAACTGCGCGCGCTCGGCACCATGCTCGAGAAGGGCTATGTGTACCGCGGCCTGAAGCCGGTCAACTGGTGCTTCGATTGCGGCTCGGCGCTGGCCGAGGCGGAAGTCGAATACCAGGACAAGCGCGACCCGGCCATCGACGTCGGCTTTCCGTTCGCCGAACCGGCCAGGCTGGCCGCCGCCTTCGGCCTGCCCGCCCTGCCGCCCGGCGACGGCTTCATCGTCATCTGGACCACCACGCCGTGGACCATCCCGTCGAACCAGGCGCTCAACGTTAATCCGGAGCTGACGTACGCGCTGGTGCAGAGCGCGCGCGACGGCCAGCCGCTGCTGCTGATCCTGGCCGCCGACCTGGCCGCGGCGTGCCTGGCGCGCTACAAGCTCGAGGGCACCATCATCGCCACCTGCCTGGGCGCAGCGCTCGGTGGCATCGCCTTCAAACACCCGCTGCACGCGGCCGACGCCTTCTACGACCGCCTCTCGCCGATGTACCTGGCCGATTACGTTACCACCGAAAGCGGCACCGGCGTGGTCCACTCGGCGCCCGCCTACGGCCAGGACGACTTCATCTCGTGCAAGGCGCACGGCATGGCCGACGACGACATCCTGACCCCGGTGATGGGCGACGGCCGCTTCGCCTCGACGTTGCCGCTGTTCGGCGGCCTGACCATCTGGGAAGCGTCGAAACCGATCTGCGCCGCCCTCACCGCCGCCGGCGCGCTGTTCGAGCTGAAGATGTTCGACCACAGCTACATGCACTGCTGGCGCCACAAGACCCCGATCGTCTACCGCGCCACCTCGCAGTGGTTCGCCGGCATGGACATCACGCCGAAGGACGGCGGCGCCAGCCTGCGCGACACCGCCCTGCAGGGCATTGCCGACACCAAGTTCTTCCCCGACTGGGGCCAGGCGCGCCTGCACGGCATGATCGCCAACCGGCCTGACTGGACCTTGTCGCGCCAGCGCCAGTGGGGCGTGCCGATGGCCTTCTTCCTGCACAAGGAAACCGGTGCGCTGCACCCACGCACGCCCGAACTGCTCGAGCAGGTCGCCGTGCTGTTCGAACAGCACGGCATCGACGCCTGGCTCACGCTCGAGCCAAAGGACCTGCTCGGCGACGACGCCGCCATGTACGTCAAGAACAAGGACACGCTCGACGTCTGGTTCGACTCCGGCTCGACCCATCAGACGGTGCTGCGCGGCTCGCACGCCGGGCAGCTGGCCTTCCCGGCCGACCTGTACCTGGAAGGCTCGGACCAGCACCGCGGCTGGTTCCACTCGTCGCTGCTGACGTCTTCGATGCTCAATGGCCGCCCGCCCTACAAGGCGCTGCTCACGCACGGCTTCACCGTCGACGCCGAAGGCAAGAAGATGTCCAAGTCGCTCGGCAACACGCTGGCGCCGCAGAAAATCTCCGACACGCTCGGCGCCGACATCCTGCGCCTGTGGGTCGCCTCGACCGATTACACGGGCGAGCTGTCGATCTCCGACGAGATCCTCAAGCGCGTCACCGAAGCGTACCGCCGCATCCGCAACACCTTGCGCTTCCTTCTGGCGAACACCTCCGACTTCAACCCGGCCACCGATGCGGTGCCGGTCGCCGAGCTGCTCGAAATCGACCGCTACGCGATCGCCGGCATGGCCGCGCTGCAGGCCGACATCCTGGCCCATTACGAGCGCTACGAATTCCACCCGGTGATCGCGCGTTTGCAGAATTACTGCTCGGAGGACTTGGGCGGCTTCTACCTCGACATCCTCAAGGACCGCCTGTACACCACCGGCGTGAATTCGCATGCGCGCCGTTCGGCCCAGACCGCGCTGTGGCACATCGCCCAAAGCCTGCTGCGCGTGATGGCGCCGACGCTGTCGTTCACCGCCGAGGAAGCGTGGGCGGTGTTCGCCGGCGCCGAGGCTTACGCCGCCAGTGACGAAACCATCTTCACCCAGACTTACTGGGATCTGCCGGCGGTGCACGACGGCGACGCGCTGCTCGAGAAGTACGCGGCGCTGCGCGCGGTGCGCACCGAAGTGGCCAAGCAGCTCGAGGAACTGCGCGGCTCCGGCGCGATCGGCTCGTCGCTGCAGGCAGAGCTGACCATCGCGGCGGCGCCGGAAAAATACCGCCTGCTGGCCAGCCTGGACGACGACCTGCGCTTCCTGTTCATCACCTCGCAGGCCAAGGCGGTCGAGGTGACGAGCGAAGCGCAGGAGGCGATCGCGGTGACGGCCTCGCAAGCGCCCAAGTGCGAGCGCTGCTGGCACTACCGCGCCGACGTCGGCAGCCACGCCGGCCACGACGGCCTGTGCAGCCGCTGCGCCAGCAATCTGTTCGGCGCCGGCGAACGACGCGCTTTCGTTTAATCCACACCCACACGAGCATCCATGGCCACCAAAAAGACCAACACGTTTTCCACCTCTCCGAAGAACCGCGCCAGCCTGGCGCCGTGGCTGGGCATCGCGGCCATCGTGATCCTGCTCGACCAGCTGTCGAAAATCGCCATCACCAAGCTGTTCGTGCTCGGCGAAGAAAAGCTGGTCACCTCGTTCTTCAACCTGGTGCTGGCGTACAACCGCGGCGCCGCCTTCAGCTTCCTGTCCAACCAGGGCGGCTGGCAGCGCCACTTCTTCACCGCCATCGCGATCGTCGCCGTGGTGTTCATCCTGTTCCAGCTGCGCCGCAATCCGGGCCAGCGCATGTTCTGCTGGTCGATGGCGCTGATCATGGGCGGCGCCATCGGCAACGCCATCGACCGTTTGCTGTACGGCCACGTGATCGACTTCCTCGACTTTCACTTCGCCGCCGTCGGCCACTTCCCCGCCTTCAACCTGGCCGACAGCGCCATCACGCTCGGCGCCATCTTGTTCATCTACGACGAACTGCGCCGCGTAAACAAGAACTGATCACCACGAACTGACGACCGGGAGAACTGCATGACGATGGATTTGAAGGGCAAGAAGATCGTCCTCGGCCTGTCCGGCGGGGTGGCCTGCTACAAGGCGGCCGAATTGTGCCGCGCGCTGGTCAAGGAAGGCGCCTCGGTGCAGGTGGTGATGACGGAGGCCGCCACCCACTTCATCGGCACGGTAACGATGCAGGCGCTGTCTGGCAATCCGGTCCACACCGACCAGTGGGATGCGCGCATCGCCAACAACATGGCGCACATCGACCTCACGCGCGGCGCCGATGCGGTGTTGATCGCGCCCTGCTCGGCCGATTTCATCCGCAAGCTGGCGCACGGCGCTTGCGACGACCTGCTCTCGACCATGTGCCTGGCGCGCCCGCGCCAGCTGCCGCTGCACATCGCGCCGGCCATGAACGTCGAAATGTGGGACAACGCCGCCACCCGGCGCAACGTCGCGCAGCTGCGCGCCGACGGCGTGTGCGTGTTCGGCCCGGCCGCCGGCGAGCAGGCCTGCGGCGAGACCGGCTTTGGCCGCATGCTCGAAGCGGACGAACTGCTCGAAGAACTGATCGCCTCGTTCCAGCCGAAGGTATTGGCCGGCAAGCGCGTGCTGATCACCGCCGGCCCGACCTTCGAGGCGATCGACCCGGTGCGCGGCATCACCAACCTCTCGTCGGGCAAGATGGGCTATGCGGTGGCGCGCGCGGCGCGCGAGGCGGGCGCTGACGTGGTGCTGGTGTCCGGCCCGACCGCGCTGGCGACGCCGCACGGCGTGCGCCGCGAAAACGTCCAGAGCGCCCGGCAGATGCACGACGCGGTGATGGCGGCGGTCAATGGCCAGCATGTCTTCATCGGCGTCGCCGCGGTGGCCGACTGGCGCGTCACCAACGCCAGCGAACAGAAAATGAAGAAGCAGGACGGCGGCGCCACGCCGCAGCTCGAATTCGCCCAGAACGCCGACATCCTCGCCTCGGTCGCCGCCACCACCTCGGTGTCGGGCTGGCCCTACTGCGTCGGCTTCGCCGCCGAATCGGAGAACCTGCTCGAATTCGGCGCCATCAAGCGCGAGAAAAAAGGCATTCCTCTGTTGGTCGGCAATATCGGCCCGCAAACTTTCGGGCAGGATGACAACACCGTGATCCTGTTCGACGAAGACGGCCACACCGTGCTGCCGCGCGCCGACAAGCTCACGCTGGCGCGCCAGCTGATCTCCGAGATCGCCAAGCGCATCGAACAGCGCTCCCTGCTTACCTGACACCAGTGACCAGACACCATGAAGACTATCGACATCAAGATCCTCGACCCGCGCATGAAGGAACTGCTGCCGGCCTACGCCACGCAAGGCAGCGCCGGCCTCGACCTGCGCGCCTGCATCGACGCGCCGATCACCATTGAAGCCGGCGCCACGGTGCTGATACCGACCGGGCTGGCGATCCACGTCGCCAACCCGGGCTACTGCGCGATGATCCTGCCGCGCAGCGGCATGGGCCACAAGAACGGCATCGTACTGGGTAATCTGGTAGGCTTGATCGACTCCGACTACCAGGGCCAGTTGATGGTCTCGACCTGGAACCGCGGGCAGCAGGCATTCACGCTCAATCCGATGGAACGGCTGGCGCAGCTGATTATCGTGCCGGTTTTGCAGGTCGGCTTCAACGTCGTCGACGAATTCGACTCCGACAAGGCAAGCGAACGCGGTGCTGGCGGTTTTGGCAGCACCGGCAAACAATAATAAATGAGGAAATCCATGAAGCGCATCGATGCTCTGCGGCCGGCGTTGCCGGCACTTGTCCTGGCGATGCTGATGGTCGGCTGCGCCACCAAAGCCCCCATGCAGCAAGGCCCCGTGCCGCCAGTCGCGCCCGCGGTGGAAGAGCCGGCCGCGCCGGCGCTGACGCCGCGCATGGCCGCCGAAGCCGAGATGCTCACCAGGATGGCGGCCATGCAGGACCGCCTGTACCGGGTCGCCGCGCCGCTGTTGATCAACAACGCGGAGCTGTGCAAGTCGCAGGCGCGCGGCCTGCTCGGCTTCACCGCCAAGAATCGCTACTCCTATCCGGGCGAATACAACGAAGCGGCGCACATCGCGTTCGGCATGGGCGACCGGCTGCAAGTGACCGGCGTCCTGGCCGGCAGCGGCGCCGCGCACGCCGGCCTGCGCCGCGGCGACCGCCTGGTCAGCGCCGGCGGCAAGCCGCTGCCGGCCGGCGCCAACGCATCGACCCTGGCCGGCGCCGTGTTCGGACCGCTGGTGACGGCCAATCCGACCCTGCCGATGGGCGTCGAACGCGACGGCGCCAACAAGCAGCTGACCATTCCGGTCACCCGCGCCTGCGGGTTCGGCATCGAACTCGGTAACGCCGACAATTTCAATTCCTACGCCGACAGCACGCGCGTGATGGTCACCCGCGGCATGCTCAGTTTCACCCGCGACGACGACGAATTGGCCTACCTGCTGGCCAGCGGCATGGCGCACAACATCCTCGGCCACGCCGCCGCGCAACGCAATGCCAGCACCATCGGCAGCATCATCGACAACCTGATAGCGGTCAAGCCGGACACCTCGATGCTGATCGGCAGCGGCGGCATCAAGCCGATGCCGCAGGAACTCGACGCCGCCGCCGACCGCCTGGCCGTGTACCTGCTGGCGCGCGCCGGCTACAACATCAACGACGCCGCGCCGTTCGTCAAGCGGCTCGCCACGACCCATCCGGTGACGGTGCTCAACGGCTACGTGGCGAATCACCCGGCCACCGCGTTTCGCGTCGCCACGATCGAAAAGACCGTGGCCGAAGTCAAGGCCAAGCAGGACGCCAAGAAGCCGTTGCTGCCCTGAGCGGCGCGGCGCCGGCCATGGCGGGGCCTGACCGAGCGGGTCGGGCCCCGCCGCAGTTATCGGCCGGTTATCGGCCAGTTAGCGGCCAGTTATCGGCTGAAGTTCGGGAAATCCGGAAAAATCGATCCCATCACGTA
>JARXKM010000036.1:0-3054 GCA_030272785.1 Pseudomonadota bacterium | reverse complement strand
CGGCCAGTTATCGGCTGAAGTTCGGGAAATCCGGAAAAATCGATCCCATCACGTACGTCAGCAGGCCGCAGAACGCCACCGCCGCCACCAGGATGATCAGCAAACGGCCGAACTTCGGCGTGCCATCGTCTTTTTTTGTATCATGGGTCATGTTTTTCACCGCGCGAGTATCAGGCGCCCAGTATATTCGATCCCCATGGACAGCATCGACCTCGAAGTATTAAAGACCGCCGCCGGCTGGATTGCCGACGGCCTGCGCTGCCAGCTCGTCACCGTCATCAAGACGTGGGGCTCGAGCCCGCGGCCGATCGGCGCCACCCTGGCCATCTGCGGCGACGGCCGGGTGGTCGGCTCGGTCTCGGGCGGCTGCATCGAAGACGACCTGATCGAGCAGGTGCGCGGGCACGGCATCGCGCGCAGCGTTCCCGAAATCGTCAGCTACGGCATCAGCGCCGACGAGGCGCACCGCTTCGGCCTGCCGTGCGGCGGCACCATCGAACTGGCGATCGAGCCGCTGTCGCCCGCCAGCGCCCTCACCGAGCTGCTGGCGCGGCTGGCCCGGCACGAACTGGTGGCGCGCCGGCTCGACCTGCGCAGCGGCGCCGTCAGCCTCGAACGCGCCGCCCCCGGTACCGTCCAGCATATCGCCGGCGACATCCTGTGCACCGTGCACGGGCCGCGCTGGCGCCTGTTCATCATCGGCGCCGGCCAGCTGTCGCGCTTCGTCGCCCAGGTGGCCAGCGCGATGGACTACCACGTCACCGTCTGCGACCCGCGCGAGGAATACCGCAGCGGCTGGCAATTGCCCGAGGTGCCGCTGCTGCACGTGATGCCCGACGACCTGGTGATCGAAGCGCGGCTCGACAGCCGCAGCGCCGTGCTGGCGCTGACGCACGACCCCAAGCTGGACGACCTGGCGCTGATGGAAGCGCTCAAGTCCGACGCCTTCTATGTCGGCGCGATCGGCTCGCGCCTGAACAACGCCAGGCGGCGCGAGCGGCTCAAGCTGTTCGACCTCGACGCGGCGCAGCTGGCGCGCCTGCACGGGCCGGTCGGCCTGTACATCGGCAGCAAGACGCCGGCCGAAATCGCCATCTCGATCCTCGCCGAAATGACCGCCGTGAAAAACGGCGTGCCCGCGGCGCTGCTGGTGAACCACGCCGCCGCGCTGAGCGCGCCCCTCGACGACGCCTGCGTGCGCGCCTAGCCCTTACAATCGCAAGAAACGGGATGCGCCGCTGCCCCGCGCGCCCATACTCGCCGTTTCACTGACCGGATTTTTTCATGAACACAGCAAATTTCCTCCGCCTGGTACTGCTCGCGGCGATCTGGGGAAGCTCCTTCCTTTTCATGCGCATCTGCGCGCCGGTGCTCGGCCCCGCGGTGCTGATCGAATACCGGGTCGCCTTCGCCGCCGTGTTCCTTGCCATCGTCGGCGCCTTCCTCAAGAAGCGGCTCGACCTGCGCGCCAACTGGCGCCACTACCTGATGCTTGGCCTGTTCAATTCCGCGCTGCCGTTCCTGCTGTTCGCCTTCGCCGCGCGCACGCTGACCGCCTCGGTGCTGTCGGTGCTGAACGCCACCGCGCCGATGTGGGGCGCGCTGATCGGCGCGGCCTGGTCGCGCCAGCGCATCAGCGCGCGCACCGCCTGCGGCCTGCTGCTCGGCACCGCCGGCGTGGCGCTGCTGGTCGGCTTCGACCACGCCAGTGCGCGTCCGGGCGCCGCGCTGGCGGTGGCCGCCGCGCTGGCCGGTGCGTTCAGCTACAGCATCGCCAGCGTGTATGCGCGTTCGGCCCGCAGCGTCGAACCGTTCGCCAACGCGCACGGCAGCATGTGGGCGGCCACCTTGCTGGTGCTGCCGGCGCTGCCATTCTTCCCGGCGCCGGCCGCCCCGACCATCGGCATCATGGCCGCCGCGCTCGCCCTCGGCGTCATGTGCAGCGGCATCGCCTATATCCTCTACTTCAAGCTGATCGACGATGTCGGCCCGACCTCGGCGCTCACCGTCACCTTCCTCAATCCGCTGTTCGGCATCCTGTGGGGCGTCACCTTCCTCGGCGAGACGGTCGGCTGGTACACCGCCGCCGGCGCCGCCATCGTCATCGGCGGCACCGCGCTGGTGACCGGCTTCGTGCCGCGCTTCGGCGCGCGCGCGCTGGCGGCCCGCTAAGGCGCACCCATGCAGATTTCGATCGCGCTGCCGCCCGGCTATCAGAGCGCCGACGTGCTGGCGTTCCACAGCCGCGACGCCGAAGGAGTGGCCGAACAGGTCGGCGCGCAGCGCATCCGCAAGGGCGTGCTGCTCGACGGCGTGGCGGTGCTGCTCGACGTGACGCTGGCGCCCGGCCTGGCGCTGTGCGCGGTGCACGCCGATGGCGTTCTGAGCGCGGACGCCGCCGAGATGGTGCACGACGCGCTGCTCAACATCCTCGGCCTGCGCATCGATCCGGCACCGTTCCTCGCGCTGGCCGGCGACGACGCCCTGCTCGGCGCCGTGGCGCGCCGCCGGCCGGGACTGCGCATCGTGCAGTCGGCCACGATCTTCGAGGCGCTGACATGGGCCATCATCGGCCAGCAGATCAACCTGACGTTCGCCATCGCGCTGCGCCGCACCTTCATCCTGCAGGCGGGCCGCCGGCACAGCAGCGGCCTGTGGTGCTATCCGGAACCGCGCGATGTCGCCGCCCTCGATGCGGCCGAGCTGACGTCGCGCAAATTTTCGCGCTCGAAGGCCGACACGCTGCTGCGCCTGGCGCGGCTGGTCGACAGCGGCGAGCTGGTGCTGACGCGCGGCGACGACATCGCCCGCGCCAGCACCGCGCTGCTGGCCGTCAAGGGCATCGGCCCGTGGACCGTCAACTACGCGCTGCTGCGCGGTTACGGCTATGCCGATTGCTCGCTGCACGGCGATGTGGCGATCCGCGCCGCCTTGCAGCACCTGCTGGGCGAGGACGCCAAGCCGGACATGGC
Organism: Pseudomonadota bacterium; assembly: GCA_030272785.1. Taxonomy (GTDB): domain Bacteria; phylum Pseudomonadota; class Gammaproteobacteria; order Burkholderiales; family Burkholderiaceae_D; genus JAFCUW01. Next base: position 82 of record JARXKM010000036.1, on the reverse strand, counting down.
GCGCACCGAGGCGCTGCTGGCGCGCTATGCGCCGCACCGCACCATGGCGGCGGCGCACCTGTGGGCCAGCCTGCATCCGGCC
>JARXKM010000318.1:2053-5361 GCA_030272785.1 Pseudomonadota bacterium | reverse complement strand
CGGTCGCCGCGCCCGCCCGTACCGCGCTGCTGCGGGTGCGCGCCGACATCCTCGACCGGCTGGTCAACCAGGCCGGCGAGGTGTCGATCACCCGCTCGAAACTGGAAAACCAGGTCGGCACGCTGAAGTCGTCGCTGTCGGACTTCTCGGACAACCTGGCGCGCCTGTCGCGCCAGCTGCGCGAGGTCGAGATGCAGGCCGAGTCGCAGATCGCCTCGCGCATGTCGATCTCCAGCGAGCGCGAATTCGATCCGCTCGAATTCGACCGCTTCACGCGCCTGCAGGAACTGACGCGCATGATGGCCGAAAGCGTCAACGACGTCGCCGCCTTCCACGACAGCCTGAGCCGCACGGTGGAGGCGGCCAGCGCCGACCTGGCGCAGCAGTCGCGCCTGACGCGCGACCTGCAGCGCGACCTCATGCGGGTGCGCATGGTGCCGTTTTCCAGCCTGTCGGAGCGCCTGTTCCGGGTCGCCCGCCAGAGCGCCAAGGAGCTCGACAAGCGGGTCAACCTCGACATTCGCGGCAGCTCGGTCGAGATCGACCGCAGCGTGCTCGAACAGATGGCGGCGCCGTTCGAGCACCTGTTGCGCAACGCCATCGTGCACGGCATCGAATCGCGCGAGCGGCGCGGCGCCTCCGGCAAGGCCGAAACGGGCGAACTGCTGGTGCAGGTGAGCCAGCAGGGCAACGAGGTCGTGATCCAGTTTACCGACGATGGCGCCGGCCTCGACCTGGCCAAGATCCGCGCCAAGGCGCGCGCCGGCGGCCTGCTGGCCGACGCCGTCGAGATCACCGACGCCGAGGCGGCCGAGCTAATTTTCGAAGCCGGCTTTTCGACCGCCGACACGCTCACCGAACTGGCCGGCCGCGGCGTCGGCATGGACGTGGTGCGCTCGGAGGCGCAGGCGCTGGGCGGGCGCGTGGCGATCGCCTCCGAGGCGGGCAAGGGCGCCTGCTTCACCATCCACCTGCCGCTCACCCTGGCGGTCACCCAGGTGGTGCTCACCAGCAGCGCCGGCAAGACCTACGCGCTGCCGTCGATCCTGGTCGAACAGGTGCTGCAGATGAAGGAGGCGGCGCTGATCGCCGCGCAGGCGGCCGGATCGGTGCAGTTCCAGGGCCACAAGGTGGCGCTGCACTACCTGCCGGCGCTGCTCGGCGAGGCTGGCGCGCGCCCGCTGGCGCAGCGTTCCAGCCCGGTGCTGATCCTCAAGAGCGGCGCCGACCGGCTCGCCGTGCAAGTCGACGACGTGCAGGGCAACCGCGAGGTGGTGATCAAGAATATCGGTCCGCAGCTGTCGCGCATGATCGGCATTTCCGGCGCCACCGTGCTCGGTTCCGGCGAGATCGTCCTGATCCTCAATCCGGTGGCGCTGTCGCAGCACGTGGCGCACCATCCGGCCGCCGCGCCGGCCGACGCGGCGCAGCCGGCCGCGCGCGAGGCGGTGATCATGGTGGTCGACGATTCGCTCACCGTGCGCAAGGTGACGCAGCGCCTGCTCGAACGCGAAGGCTACCGGGTGCTGCTGGCCAAGGACGGCGTCGACGCGCTCGAACACCTGCAGGAGACCATCCCCGACCTGATGCTGGTCGATATCGAGATGCCGCGCATGGACGGCTTCGACCTGACCCGCAACATCCGCGGCAACGACAGCACCCGCGCGGTGCCGATCATCATGATCACCTCGCGCACCGCCGACAAGCACCGCAACTACGCGCTCGACCTGGGCGTGAACGCTTACTTCGGCAAGCCGTTCCAGGAAGAGATGCTGCTGGCGGCGATCGCCGGTCTGCTCAATCGCGCGATGCCGGCCTGAGAGGCTGAGGCACGTTCTCAGGCCGCCGTTTTGACCACCGCGTAGCGCGCCAGGGTGCGTGCGCGCGCTTCGGCGTGGTCGACGATCGGCGCCGGATAGTCGCGCCCGAGCCGGATCCCCTTCTGCTCGAGCAGCATGGCCGGCACCCGCCACGGCGCGTGGATTTCCTTGTCGCCCAGCGGCGCCAGCTGCGGCAGGTAGCGGCGGATGAAGCGGCCCTCGGCGTCGAATTTTTCCGACTGCGTGATCGGGTTGAAGATGCGGAAGTAGGGCTGCGCATCGCAGCCGGACGACGCCGCCCATTGCCAGCCGCCGTTGTTCGAGGCCAGCTCGAAGTCGTTCAGGTGCAGCGCGAAATACGCTTCGCCGCGGCGCCAGTCGATGCCCAGGTCCTTGATCAGGAAGCAGGCGGTGACCATGCGCAGGCGGTTGTGCATGTAACCGGTCTGGTTCAGCTGCGCCATCGCCGCGTCCACCAGCGGATAGCCGGTGCGGCCCTCGCACCAGGCGGCAAACGCGGCGTCGGCGGCGTCGCCCGTTTCCCACGCGATGGCGTCGTAGGCCGGCTTGAAGGCGCGATCGGCCACGTGCGGGTGGTGGAACAGGATCATCGCGTAGAACTCGCGCCAGATCAGTTCGGACAGCCACACCGGCGCGCCGCTGCCGCCGCCGCCGCGCGCGATCAGCTGGACGATGGTGCGCACCAGCTGGCGCACCGACACCGTGCCGAAGCGCAGGTGCATCGACAGGTACGACGGCCCCTTTACGGCCGGGTAGTTGCGCGCCTCGTCGTAGGCGCCCACGCGGGCGAGGAAGTTGTCGAACAGCGCGGCGCCGCCCGCCATGCCGGTCGGGATGCCGAGCGCGCGCAGGTTGGTTGGCGCGAAGCCGATCTCGGCCAGCGACGGCAGCGCCGGTCCGGGCGGGGCCGGCGCCAAGCGTGCCGCGTGCGGCTCGACCGGGTAGGGCGCCAGGCATTCCGGCTCGGCCGCCATGCACTTGAGCCAGGCATTCTTGTACGGCGTGAACACCGAAAACGGCTTCTCGCCCAAGGTCAGCACCTCGTTTTTTTCGAAGATCACATGGTCCTTGAAACTGAACAGCTGGCGGCCGTCGCGCTCGAGGCTGGCCGCGACCGCCGCGTCGCGCGCGATCGCCTGCGGTTCGGCGTCGCCGTTGACGAACACCGCCTCCACGTCGAGCTCGGCGGCCAGGCGCACGATCTCGGCGGCGGCATCGCCGTGGCGCACGATCAGGCCGCCGCCCAGGCGGCGCAGTTCGGCGTCGAGCTCGGCCAGGCTGGCGTGGATGAACTCGACGCGGCGGTCGGCGCGCGGCAGCGTCGCCAGAATCGCACGATCGTAGATGAAGACGCAATGCACCGCGTTCGATGACGTTAATGCATGATGCAGGGCGGCGTGGTCAACACTGCGCAAGTCGCGCCGCAGCCACACCAGGGATCTTTTCAGGGTCATTCCAGTGTCATTC
>JARXKM010000318.1:0-1953 GCA_030272785.1 Pseudomonadota bacterium | reverse complement strand
GTCATTCCAGTGTCATTCTCGTGTGCAAGGTCAAAGCTGTGGGATATTTTACTGTCTACCATCCGCTTAGCTGCGCGCGCAACGGCGCTTCCAATGGCGATGGCGGCAAATCAGTGTAAACTATCGAAAAGTCCGATGTTGTGTTTCGGATACTGGCAGTCAACACCCGAGCAAGCCAAGAGAAGCCGAGAGAGAGTGACGCGTATGAAGAAGAGCAAGGTCGACCAGGCGCCATCGCTGCCAGCACTGGCGCACGATGCCAACGGCGCACCTGGCAGCGGCGTCGCGCCGGCCGCGTCCCCGTTCAACCTGGCCAACCACTTCCTGATCGCCATGCCGTCGATGCAGGACCCGGTGTTCGGCGGCACCGTTGTCTATATCTGCGAGCACAACGACAACGGCGTGCTCGGCGTGGTCATCAACAAGCCCACCGACATGACCATGGAGATCCTGTTCGAGCGGATCGACCTGAAACTGGCCGAAGGCCTGCGCAGCACCGTCGTCAACGAGCCGATCATGTTCGGCGGCCCGGTGCAGGACGACCGCGGCTTCGTGTTGCACACGCCCGGCGCGCCATACTCGTCGTCGCTGACGGTGACCGACGAAGTCGCCTTCACCACCTCGATCGACGTGCTCGAGGCGGTCGCCGCCGGCGACGGCCCGCGGCGCATGCTCGTGTCGATCGGCTATTCGGGCTGGAGCCCGGGCCAGCTGGAAGACGAAATCTGCCGCAACGGCTGGCTCACCGTGGGCGCCGACGCCCACGTGCTGTTCGACCTGCCGATCGAGCAGCGCTATCACGCCGCCATCAAACTGCTGGGCATCGATCCGATGATGCTCGCGCTCGAGGCCGGCCACGCCTGATGACAGCGACGTTACAGACGGTGCAGCTCGTTTTCGGTTTCGACTTCGGCATCAAGCGCATCGGCATCGCCATGGGCAACACCCTGACCGGCCAGGCGCAGCCGCTGGCGGTGGTCAAGGCGATCGACAACGCCGCCCGCTTCGCCCAGATCGGCGCCCTGATCGCCGAATGGAAACCGGCCACCCTGGTGGTCGGCGAGCCATTCCACCCGGACGGCGCCGAACACGAGATGACCTTGCGCTGCCGCCGCTTCGCCAACCAGCTGCACGGCCGCTTCGACCTGCCGGTGCGGCTGGTCGACGAGCGCTATTCGTCGGCCGTGATCCCCGCCCGGCGCGGCGAGGTGATCGACGCCAAGGCCGCCGCCATCATTTTGCAACAATACTTTGACGACCATGCCAACATCCTCTAACCAGTTCGACGCCGAGGCGCTGTACCAGACCCTGTTGCAGCAGGTGCGCGCCGGCCTGGCCGGCGCCGCCGACGTCGCCATCGTCGGCATCCACTCGGGCGGCGCGTGGCTGGCCGAACGGCTCGCCGCCGACCTCGACCTGCGCGCCCGGCTCGGCTTCATCGACGTCTCGTTCTACCGCGACGACTACGCCAAAAAAGGCCTGCACCCGGACGTCAAGCCGACCCAGATCGGCTTCAATGTCGACCGCGCCACCATCGTGCTGGTCGACGACGTGCTCTACACCGGGCGCACCACGCGCGCGGCGATCAACGTGCTGTTCGATTTCGGCCGCCCGGCGCGCATCATGCTCGCCGCGCTGGCCGACCGCGGCGGCCGCGAACTGCCGGTGGCGGCCGATTTCGTCGCCGCCCGCGTGCCGCTCGCGCCGACCCAGGCGCTGGTGCTCAAGCGCGGCGCCGACGGCACCCTCTCGCTCACCATTGAAGACGACCATGCTTAATCCGCAACTGAACAAGAACGGCGAACTGCAGCATCTGCTGACCATCGAAGGGCTGCCGAAAGCGATCGTCAACCACATCCTCGACACCGCCTCGTCGTTCGTCGGCATCGCCGACCGCGAGGTGAAGAAAGTGCCGCTGATGCGCGGCAAAAGCGTCTTCAACCTGTTCTTCGA
>JARXKM010000035.1:9084-27102 GCA_030272785.1 Pseudomonadota bacterium | reverse complement strand
CGAGCGCGGTGAGAATGCGTGTATTTTGCGCCGCCGCAAGCGTGTATATTGCCTCTCCATCGTCCACCCTCACCTGTCTATCTCCATGACCCTACACCGACTTGCCACCGCCCTGCTGCTCGCCAGCGCCAGCATCGCCGCTCACGCCCAGGCGCCCGCCGCCGGCACCACCCCCGCCGTGGCGCCAGCCGCCGCCGCACCGGTGGCCGCGCCAAACATCGAAAACGCCGTCGTCAAGGTATTCAGCACCCTGCGCGGTCCCGATCCCTACAAGCCGTGGGGCAAGGCGGCGCCGCAGGACGTGACTGGCTCCGGCGTGGTCATCGAGGGCAAGCGCATCCTCACCAACGCCCACGTGGTCGGCTACGCCAGCCAGGTGCAGATCCAGGCCAGCCAGTCGGGCGACAAGGTGGCCGCGACGGTGGTGGCGATCGGGCGCGGGGTCGACCTGGCCATCCTCAAGCTGGACGACGAATCGTTCTTCGACAGCCACCCGCCGGTGCCGCGCGCCAGCCTGCTGCCGGAGGTGCGCGACGCGGTGTTCGCCTACGGCTACCCGACCGGCGGCAGCTCGCTGTCGATCACCAAGGGGATCGTCTCGCGCATCGAGTTCGTGCCGTTCAGCGCCAGCAGCGCCGGCCTGCGGATCCAGATCGACGCGGCCATCAACCCTGGCAACAGCGGCGGACCGGTGATCGCCGGCGACAAGATGGTCGGGCTGGCGTTCGCCGGCGCGGCCAACACCCAGAACATCGGCTACATCATCCCCAACGAGGAAGTCGAGCTGTTCCTGCGCGACGTCGCCGACGGCCGCTACGATGGCAAGCCGGGCCTGTACGACACCACCCAGACGCTGGAGAACCCGGCGCTGCGCGCCTACCTCAAGCTCGACAAGTCGGTTGAAGGCACGGTGGTGCAGCACCCCGACTCGAGCGATCCGGCCTATCCGCTCAAGGAATGGGACGTCATCACCCGCATCGGCGAGTACCCGGTCGACAACCAGGGCATGGTCAAGCTGAGCGCCAACCTGCGGGTGCGCTTCCAGTACCGCGTGCAGCAGTTGGCCAAGGGCGGCAAGGTGCCGCTGACGATCGTGCGCGGCGGCAAACAGATGGCCGTCGAGGTGCCGGTGAGCAGCGCGCACAAGCTGCTCATCGCCGACCTGCACGGCAGCTATCCGCCCTATTTCATCTACGGCCCGATCGTGTTCTCGCGCGCCAGCCCCGAATTCATGGCGGCGCTGACCGCCAATGCGGTGCTGATGAACGGCCTGGCCTTCAACGCCAATCCGCTGATCACGCGGCGCGGCGAGCAGCCGAGCGCGGCGCACGAGGAGCTGGTGGTGGTGAGCTCGTCGTTCTTCCCGCACAAGCTGGTGACCGGCTACAGCAACCGCTTCGGCTCGGTGGTCTATTCGATCAACCAGGTGCCGGTGCGCAGCCTGCGCCACCTGGTGGCGCTGTTGCGCGACCTGAAGGATGATCTGGTGGTGATCCACTTCGACCAGCGCAGCGGCGAAACGATGGTGTTGCCGCGCAAGGAGATGCTGGCCGCCACCGACGCCATCCTGACCGACAACGGCATCCGCCAGCAAGGCTCGCCGGAGCTGCTCGACGTGTGGAGCGGCAAGGCCGCCAAGTAACGATCGCGGCAACGGCGGGCGCCGGGCCTGCGCCAGCGCACACGATAGGCGTGAGAAACTTGATAAAGCCGCCCAGGACTGCTACCTTAGACGCTACCTCACCGGATGCGAAAGGGAGTACCCCATGGGCAGCTTTGATCAACGGGCATATTCCCGGCGCCTGGTCGAGCGCTTCAACGCCGCGGTAAGCGCGCGGCTGGCGGCGTCGGTTCCGCGCGCCGCGCGCGGCGCGCTGGCCGCCATCGCCAACGAGGCGCTGGCCGACAGCATCGCCGCGCTCGACGTCGCCGGCACCGGCGCCGGCGCCGATGCCGGCCGCAGCCTGCCGGTGGCGCGCCTGAGCGCCGCCGAGGTGCTGGCCGAAGGGCGCACCGCAATGTCGCAGGCGACCCTGTACCGCGCCGCCGACAGCGGCCGCTGCTACAGCGTCACGCCGGGCGGGCGCAGCATCGGCAAGGAATTCCCGGCCTGGCAGTTCGTCGAGCCGGTGCCCGAACTGATCCCCGCCGTGCTGACCTGCCTGGCCGGCCAGCCGGGCAGCGAAGTGCACGCCTTCTGGGTCAGCGCGGCCGATGCGCTCAACGAACTGGCGCCGGCCGAACTGCTGGCCGGCTGCGGGTTCGAAACGCGCGCCACGCTGCATCCGAGCCAGCAGGCCTTGCTGGCCTTGCCGAGCGCCGCGCGGCTGAAAAAAGTCCTCGAGTTTGCGCAACAACAGGCCGGCGGGGGAGCCGACGTTATAGCCTGAGCGGATGCCCGCCTTCCCTGTCGACCTGCCCTCGCCGCCGTCCCACATCGCCGCCCGCCTGCCGCCGGCGGACCTGCTGCGCCGGGCGCTGCTGGCGAGCGTGCGCCCGCTGCCGGCCGGCCAGGCGCTGGTGCGCGCGGCCTGGAATCCGGCCTCGCTGTTTCCGGCGCGGGTCGAGCGCACCTGCCGTTTCGGCCCGCCGGCGGCGTGGCAGCGCGACGGCCGCTTTCCGTTCCACTGGATCTACGCCGCCGACGATGCCATGACGGCGGCGTGGGAAGCCGGCTTGTGCCGCAACGACGTCACCGACCCCGGCACCTTTTACCTGGCCGCGGGCGCCGGCGCGGCGCTGATCGCGCGCTTGCGCTTCGCGCTGCCGCTGGCGCTGATCGAACTCGATGGCACCACCCTGAGCAAGCTGGGGCTGTCGGACGACATCACCAGCCCGGACCACGAATACTCACAGTGGCTCGGCTGCATGTTCGACGCCGTCATCGCCGGCCAGGACGGCGCCATCGCCGGCATCGGCTACCCGTCGCGCAAGCACCGCGGCCACCGCGCGGTCGCGCTGTCGTCGCGCAGTTTCGCCACGCTGGCGCAATCGCTGTCGGTGACGCACCAGCGCTTCGCCGACACCGAGGCCTGCGCCGCGCTGGAGACGGACCCGTGCCGCAGCCCGCCGCCGCGCTAGGCGTGCTGAGTTAGTAGTCAGTGCCTGGCCATCTGCTTGTCGACGCTGGCCTGGTGACCGGATGGTAGCGCGCGCGGGTGTCTTTGTAGACGCCAATCGCCGGCCGGCCGACGCTCACCAGAAACGCCCGCAGCGGGATCCGGATTGCGCGGGCGGGGGCGCAAGAAGATGGTTTTGCAGAACAAGGCCTGGCGCGGGGCATACCTAGTCGGTGATGCGGCGCATGCCGCGACGCCGGTCGGTGTGCGCCAGCGCCGGCGAGTAGGCAGTGCCGCTTCGCCACGTTGCCGCGCGCGTCCAGCATTCGTTGATCGCGCGGCGGATCCAGATGTCGCGCCACGGATTGCGCACGTTGCCCGTGACCATCAGCATCCAGTCGCGCGGCGAGACGGTTTCGCCCGCATACTTCAATTGATCGCCGTCTATGCTTGCGTAGTAATAGGCGCCGCGGTAGCGCATCCGCAGTTCGCTGCCGTCGGGCAGAAACAGTTCTTTCCACTGGTAGCCGCCGGCCGACTGGCCGTGCCGCTTGCCGAGCCAGGCCTTGAGCGCCAGCACCACGACGTCGTCCGGGTGGCGGGCGTCGCCGCTGTTGCGCAACTGAAAAGCGAGGTCGAGGTACACCCCATGGGGGACCTGTACGCTGATTGCCTCGTTTTGCATCAAAATGCCTCGTTTTTGCTCGTTTTCTTATTTGTCAGACCGCTTTTTTCATAGGGGAGTTCGCCAAAATAGAAGAAAAAGCGCGAGGAAAAACGAGGCAAAGCGTGCAAAAACGAGGCGTTCGCCGCGGCGGGGTCACCCACCCCGCTGCCGCTTACGCTTACTGGGTGGTCAGGCTGACATCGTCGATGATGAACGAGGTCGCCACGGTGGCGTCCTCGGTCCCTTCAAAGTAGATCTGCACGGTCTGGCCCTTGTAAGCGCTCAGGTCGAACGTTTTCTGCACGAAGGTGGTGCCCTTGTTCAGGTTCGAATAGGTCGCCAGCGTGGCCAGCACCGCGCCGCTGCTGCTGCGCACCTGCACCTTCAGCGTGTCGTAGACCGCGGTGGTGGTGGTTTCGCTCGAATCGACGCGCAGCCAGAAACTGAGCGACGCGCTGGCGACCGTGGAAGGGATCGCGCGCTGCTGGTAGATCGAGTCGGTGTGCGCCGCCCCATAGCCGTCCAGCCAGGCTTTCCAGCTGCCGGCATGCGCGGCCTCGGTGGCGTCAGACGTGATCACGCCGCTTGACGCGGTCCAAGACGCCGTGCCCGATTCGAAGCCGCCGTTGACGATCAGCTGCTGCGCCGTGTTGGCGATGCTGAAGCTGGCCGCCGTCGAGGTGCCGACATTGCCGGCCGCGTCGTAGGCCTTGGCGGTCAACGCGTGGCTGCCGTTGGCCAGCGTGGCCGAATTGAGCGTGACCGAATACGGCGACGTGGTGTCGCTGCCGGCCAGCGCGCCGTCGACGTAGAACTCGACCTTGGTGACGCCGACGTTGTCGCTGGCGGTGGCCGACAGCGTGATGGTGCCGCTGGTGCCGGCCTCGCTGGCGCTGACGGTCGGCGCGGTGGCGTCGGCGCTGCCGTTACTGATGCTGAAGGCGACCGCGCTCGACGAGGCGACATTGCCGGCCGCGTCGTAGGCCTTGGCGACCAGGCTGTGGCTGCCGTTGGCCAGGGTGGTCGAGTTCAAGGTGGCGCTGTATGGCGCCACATTGCTGCTCGCCTTGAGCACGCCGTCGACATAGAACTCGACCAGGGTGACGCCGATATTGTCGCTGGCGCTGGCCGACAAGGTGATGGTCGCGCTGGAGCCGGCCTCGCTGGCCGAGACGGTCGGCGGCGTGGTGTCGCTGGTGGCCGACTGGGTGACCCAGAGCGGCGCCGACCACAGGATGTTACCGTCCGACTGGGTCAGCTTGGCGTAGTAAAAATGCTCGCCGTCGGCCGGCGTGATGGTGGTGCTGGCGGTGGCCGACAGCTGGGTGACGGTGCCGTTACGGCCCGGCACGCCCTCGTACATCAGCACCGTCGAGACGGTCTTGCCGGCGCTGCTGGCGAAGTTGGCGACCAGGTTGAGCGCGCCGCTGTTGGCGAAGCGCTCGCCCATGATGTGGCCGTTCGCCGTGAGCACCAGCTGCGAGCCCTTGTCCATGGTGGCGAACACGCGGCGCGCCTTGAGCGCGGCGATGAAGCTGGCCTGGCTGAGCGCGGTGCCGTTGGGGATCAGTACGCCGGTGCGGTTGGTGTACGAGGCACCCCAGTTGGCGCAGTGGTTGTCCTGGTCGGTGGTGAAGGCGACGTGGTAGCCCGCTTCGAGCGCCTTCTTGCAGGCGCCCTCGTAGGTGCTCTGGCTGGTCTCGGTCTCGGTGGTGTTGGTCGAGAAGGCGGAGGTGTTGAGCACTTCGCACATCGCCATCGCCTGGTCGCCGTCGGCGGTGTAGCCGAACGGGACGGCGTTGACGAGGAACTGGCCGCTGGTGGCCGGGTGGTTGAACTGGCCGATCCAGCCGCGCTGGCGCATCAGGGTGTACAAGCCGGCGTAGTCGCCCTTGGCGGTCAGGGTATCGGCGATCAGCTGGCCGCTGCTGTTGTATTCCCAGCCGAGCAGTTCGGTCGTGTTGAAGATGTTCATGTGGCCGCCGTTGGTGATGACGCCCCATTCGAGGCCATACACGGCGAGGAAGGTGGGGTGGGCGGCGTTGAAGCTGGCGGCGGCCGACAGGCCCGACTGGTACAGCGCCTTGGCGACGGCCGGGTCGGCGGCGGCGTTGGTGTTGTCGGAGCCGTCGTACATGTGGTTGTGTTCGGAGGCCATCAGGAAGTCGAGGCCCTTGTTCATCGCGTAGGTGTAGGCGTCGGTCGGCCCGAGCAAGGCGCTTTGCGGATTCTGCGCGCCGACGCAGCTGGCCAGCGCGCCGCCGCCGTCGCTGTGGTTGGTCTGGCTGTGCAGGTTGCCGAAATAGACGGTGTACGGCAACGAGGCCGGCGCCGCCGCGGCCAGGCGGTTGACCTGGCGGCCCGCGGGCGCGGCGGCGGCGGCGGCGGTGGACGGCGCGCGCAGTGCCTGGAACGGCGGCATCGCCGGCGCCGGACTCGGGCCGACGGCGATTTCCCACGCCTGGTCGACGACGTCGTCGGCGCTGGCGCCGGCGAGCAGCTGCGCCGCCTGCGTTTCGGACAGCTTGCCCTTGATCGCGGCATCCTGCGCGAACGCCTGCATGCGCACCTGGTAGACGCCATCGGGCATCGAGCGGGCGTCGGCGCGGCCGGCCCACGCTACCGCGACGCTCACTTTTTTGCCGGCCAGGCGCTCGAGGCCGTACCAGCTCTGCACCACGTCGCCGGACGGCGCCACCAGCTCGACGCGCCAGACCACGTCCTGCGCCTGCTTCACCAGCGGATAGTCGAACTCGAGGGTGAAGGTGCGGCCCTCGGCGGCGGCGCCGGCGCCGGCGTTGTAGGGCGCATGCAGGGTTGCCTCGAATTCCTTGTGGTCCGCTTCCGACGCCAAGGTGGGGTGGCTGGCGCCGATCGCGAGCAAGATGGCTAACTGTGGCAGTAATTTTCTGGTAGACGCACGACGCATGATTTCCCCGTTCCTGGTTGAGATGCCGGTGATGAATTTTCGCAACAATATGGGTTGCGCAAAAGACTATGCCAGCCGGGGGACGACCGCGCCACCGCGCATGCGCGGCGTCGCCGTTCGGACTAATCGTTGTGTGGCGGAAATGATGAAAAAGTCTATTTATGGACAAATCGCCGCAACGTGTCGAAAAAATCGGCGATCCTCACCGATTCGCGGCCGGCGCAACCGGGGCGGCCTGGGTCACCCAGACCGGCGCCGACCACAGCATCTTGCCGTCTTCCTGGGTCACGCGGGCGTAATAAAAATGCTCGCCGGGCGTCGGCGTGATGGTGCTGACGGCGCTGGCCGACAGCACGCTGACGCTGCCGTTGCGGCCCGGTACGCCTTCGAACATCTGCACCGCCGCCACCGCCTTGCCGGCGGCGCTGGCGAAGTGCGCCACCAGCGCCAGCGGGCCGCTGTTGGCGAAGCGCTCGCCCATCATCCGGTCGTTGGCCGTGAGCACCAGCTGCGACTGTTTGTCCATGGTGGCGAACACCCGGCGTGCCTTGAGGGCGTCGATGAAGGCGGCGCTGCCGAGCGCGCGCCCGAGCGGCAGCAGCACGCCGGTGCGGTTGCTGTACGAAGCGCCCCAGTTGGCGCAGTGGTTGTCCTGGTTGGAACTGAAGGCGACGTGGTAGCCGGCCTCGAGCGCCTTGTTGCAAGCCGCCTCGAAATTGCTGCGGCGCGGCTCGGTCTCGCCGGTGTTGGTGGAGAAGGCGTAGCTGTTGACCACTTCGCACAGCGCCATGGCCTGGTCGCCGTCGTCGCTGTAGCCGAGCGCGACGCCGCCGAGCAGGAACTGGCCGCTGCCGGCCGGGTGGTTGAACTGGCCGACCCAGCCGCGCTGGCGCATCAGGGTGTACAGGCCGGCGTAGTCGCCCTTCGGCGTGAAGGTGTCGGCGATCAACTGGCCGCCGGCGTTGCGTTCCCAGCCGAGCAGCTCGGGCGTGTTGAAGATGTTCATGTGGCCGCCGTTGGCGATCACGCCCCATTCGAGGCCGTAGACGGCGAGAAAACCCGGGTGGGCGGCATTGAAGTCGGCGGCGGCGGTCAGGCCGGAGCGGTACAGCGCGACCGCAGCGGCCGGGTCGGCGGCGGCGTTGGTGGCGTCGGAGCCGTCGTACATGTGGTTGTGCTCGGACGTGACGAGCAGGTCGAGGCCATGCTGCAACGCGTAGCTGTACGCGTCGGCCGGGCCGTACGGCGCGCTCTGCGGATTCTGCGCGCCGGTGCAACTGGCCAGTTCGCCGCCGCCGTCGCTGTGCGCGCTCTGGCTGTGCAGGTTGCCCAGGTAGACTGTGTAGGGCAGCGCGCCGGCGGCCGGCGCGGCGCTGGCGACGGCGGCGCCGGCGCGCGCCAGGCCGCCGAACGCCGGCATCGGCGGGGCCGCCAGCCGGCCCACGGCGATGTCCCAGCTTTGCTCGACGACGTCGTCGGCGAGCGGGGCACCGCCCTGCCCGTCATGCGCCGACGCCTGCAGGCGCACGCGGTAGATGCCGGCCGGCGCGGCGCTGCTGCCGAGCCGGCCGTCCCAGCGCACCATCACCTCGACCGGATCGGCCAACAGCGCCTGCACGCCGTCCCACTGGCGCACCTGGCGGCCGTCGGGGGCGATCAGCAGCAGCTGCCAGTTGACCGTCTGCGGCGCGCCGGCCTGCGGATAATCGAACGCCAAGGTGAAGCTGCGCGCGCCGGCGGCGTCGGCCAGGTAGGGCGCGTTCAGCGTGGCTTCGAATTCGCGGTGGTCGCTGATGGCGGTGGCGGCGGCGGCGGCGCCGGCGCCGGCGGCCGGCAGCGCCAGCACGGCGGCCAGCAACATGGCGGGGATAGTGCGACGGGTAAACAACATGCTGCCCTCACTTTGCCAAAGTCGATCGATAGTGCAATGATCGCAACTTGGCAATCGGGCAAGTTGATAGAGGGAATAGAAACGAGTATTTCTGGCAATACTTAATTGATATTAAATAACGATATGCCGGGATGGCTTTCCTGTCACCAAGATCACCGTGCGCATCCCCCGCCGGCGGCGGGCGCCGCGTGCGGGAACGACGCGGCCATGCCGGCGGCGGGCGCCGCCGGCATGGCCGCGGTCAGTCGGCCACCGCCATCGCGGCCGGGCGCAGCACCCGCAGCTCGACCTGGTGCTGGTGGCCGTCGTCGGCCAAGGTGATGGCGTTGCCGCCTTGTGCCTGGCCATCGACCGTCAGGCTGGCCGCCGCCGCCGCCGTCACCGTGATGACGTAGGTGGCGCTGCGGTAGCGATACTGCAGACGGAACGTGTCCCACTCGGCCGGCAGGTGCGGCGCGATGGTCAGCTGGTCGCCGGCCAGGCCGAGGCCGAGCAGCGACTCGACGATCAGCCGGTACATCCAGCCGGACGAGCCGGTGTACCAGCTCCAGCCGCCGCGCCCGATGTGCGGCGACACCGCGTAGACGTCGGCCGCCACCACGTACGGTTCGACCTTGTAGAGTGCGCTGCCTTCCATGGTCGCGCCGTGCTGCACCGGATTGATCATGCGCAGCAGCTCCCACGCCTTGGCGCCGTCGCCCATCTTGGCGAACGCCATCGCGGTCCAGATCGCGGCGTGGGTGTACTGGCCGCCGTTCTCGCGCACCCCCGGCACGTAGCCGCGGATGTAGCCCGGATTGAGCACGCCCTTGTCGAACGGCGGATCGAGCAGCTGCACCAGGCCGACGTCGCGCCGCACCAGGCGCGCGTCGACCGCGGCCATCGCGCTGGCGGTGCGCTGCGGGTCGGCCGCGCCCGACAGCACGCCCCAGCTTTGCGAGATCGAATCGATCTGGCATTCGTCGTTGGTGGACGAGCCGAGCGGGGTGCCGTCGTCGAAGTAGGCGCGCCGGTACCACTTGCCGTCCCAGGCGTTGGTCTCGACGTTGTGGGCCAGCTTCTTGGCCTCGATGCGGCAGGTGTCGGCGAACAGCGGGTCGTCGTTCAGCACGGCCACCTCGGCGAACTTGGTGAGCACGTCGAACAGGAACCAGGCCAGCCAGACGCTCTCGCCGCGGCCCTCGTTGCCGACCCGGTCCATGCCGTCGTTCCAGTCGCAGGTGCCGATCAGCGGCAGGCCGTGCTGGCCGAAGCGCAGGCCGCGCTTGATGGCGCGCACGCAGTGCTCGTACAGATCGGCGTTCTGGTGCGAGTGGCCCGGCATGTCGTAATAGGACTCCTCTTCCTGGGTCAGCATGCGCCCCTCGAGGAACGGCGCCGGCTCGGCCAGCACGCTGGTGTCGCCGGTGCCGATCACGTAGCGGTGGGTCGCCAGCGGCAGCCACAGGTAGTCGTCCGAGCAGTGCGTGCGCACGCCGCGGTCGGACGGCGGATGCCACCAGTGCTGGACGTCGCCCTCGACGAACTGGTGCGCCGCGCACAGCAGCAGGTGCTCGCGCAGGATCTGCGGCTGGGTGTGGATCATCGCCATCGCGTCCTGCAGCTGGTCGCGGAAGCCGAACGCGCCGCCCGACTGGTAGTAGCCGCTGCGCGCCCACATGCGGCAGGCGATGGTCTGGTACATCAGCCAGCCGTTGGCGATCACGTCGAGCATCGGTTCGGGCGTCTCGATGCGTACCGCGCCGAGCGTGGCGTTCCAGTGGTCGCGCACCATGTCGAAGGCGGCGCTGGCGGCGGCGCTGCCGTTGTAGCGCTGCACCAGGCCGCTGGCGTCGGCGTTGCGGCGCCCGCCCACGCCGAGCATGAACACCAGCTCGCGCTCCTGGCCAGGCTGCAGTTCGATCATCACCTGGATCGCCGCGCACGGGTCGAGCCCGGCGCCGACCTTGCCCGACAGGCGCGCGCGCGTCATCGCCGCCGGCCTGGCCAGGTTGCGGTTGCGGCCGACGAATTCGCCGCGGTCGGCGGTGACGCTCTTGTTCTGCGCCTCGACCTGGAAGAAGCCGACCCGCCCGGCGAACTCGGTGTTGTAGGCATTGCGGGCGAACAGCGCGCCCGACAGCGGATCGAGCTCGGTGACGATGTGCATCGAGGACTTCGAGCGCAGGTCGCCGAGCACCCATTCGACGTAGCCGGTGATGCTCAGCTTGCGCGGCGTGCTGCTGTCGTTGCGCAGCTTGACGATCGAGTACTTGACCGGCGCGTCGAGCGCGACGAACACGGTCAGCTCGCTGTGGATGGCTTCTTCGGTGTGGGTGAACACGCTGTAGCCGAAGCCGTGGCGGGTGCTGTACTGGCCGGCCGCGCGCACCGGCAGCGCGGTCGGCGACCAGAACTTGCCGGTCTGCTCGTCGCGGATGTAGAACGCCTCGCCGCCGCTGTCGGCGACCGGATCGTTGTCCCACGGCGTGAGACGGAATTCGTGGGCGTTCTCGCTCCAGGTGTAGGCCTGGCCGGACTCCGACACCACCGAGCCGAAGCTCGGATTGGCCAGCACGTTGGCCCACGGCGCCGGCGTGCGGCTGGCGGCGTCGGTGCGGATCACGTATTCGCGCCCGTCGGCCGAGAAGCCGCCGATGCCGTTGTCGAGGATCAGCGCCGGCACCGCTTCCGCTGCCGGCGCGGCATGCGCATCGAGCAGGGTGTACGGCTCGGTGCGCGCCTCGAACACGCCCAGCGGCAGCTTCGGCAGCAGCAGCGTGGCGCGCTTGATCTGGTCGGCCAGGCTGCCGCGCGTGTCGGTCAGGATGGCGCGCGCCACCGACTGCATCAGCACCCGGTCCTCGGGCGAGATCTGGTCGAGCAGGCGCACGAAGATGCCGCCCGGGCGATCGATCGCCTGAGCGTCGATGCCGGAGGCGATCAGCCCCATGATCTGGTCGTGCAGCGCCTGGCGGTAGCCGGAAGTGTCCTCGTACCAGATCACCAGGTCGACCACCAGCCCCTTCAGGCGCCAGTAGGCGTGCGCCTGCACCATCTGGCGCGCCAGGTCGATGTTGGCCGGATCCTTGATCTGCATGAGCACGATCGGCAGGTCGCCGGAAATGGCGTAGGCCCACAGGCCGGACTGGCCGCGGTGGTTGCGGATCAGGATCGAGGCGTCGGCGCGCAGCGCGGCGTTCGGGTAGATGATCGAGCTGGCCAGCCGGCTGTAGAGCTGGGCGTCGGACTCGGTCGCGTTGAGCTGGCGCAGCACCACCTGGCTGTGGGTCCAGGCCAGTTCGAACACCCGGTCGGCCAGGTGGCGGTCCTGGTATTTGTCGATCAGGTGCAGCGCCGCTTCGCGCGTTTCGGTCATGCCGGTGACGACGTCGAGCACCACCACCTGGTCCGGCTCGAGCGTGAGCTTGTAGCGGATCGCCACCACCGGGTCGAGCACCGAGCCTTCGCCGCCGGCCAGCGGCGCCGGCTCGAGCAGCGCGCGCGGCGCGACGGTGCTGTTGGCGCGGCCGATGAACTCGGCGCGGCTGGTCTCGAAACTGGCGTCGAGCAGCACGCCGTCGTGCACCGTCATCAGGTTCAGCAGCCACGGCATGTGCTCGTCCTTGGTGCGCGGACGGCGCGTGCACAGGATGGCGTTTTCGTTGCGCAAAATTTCGGTCTGCACGAACAGCTTCGAGAACGCCGGGTGGGCGGCGTCGGCGGCGGCCGGCGCCATCACCACTTCGGCGTAGCTGGTGAATTCGATGGTGCGCCGCAGCGAAGATTTATTGGTGATGCGGGTGCGGCGCATCTCGATGTCGTCCTCGGGCGAGACGACGATCTCGGTGTACAGGTCGAGGCCGCGGTCGTGGCGGCGGAACTCGGCGCGCCCTTCCGAAAAGATGACTTCGTATTTCTTCGGCTCGACCAGGGTCGGCTGGAACGTGGTCGACCAGAACGCGCCGCTGTCGACGTCGCGCACGTAGCAGAAATTGCCCCAGTTGTCGGCGGTGGCGTCCTCGCGCCAGCGCGTCACCGAAAGGTCGCGCCAGCGGCTGTAGCTGCCGCCGGCGGCGGTGATCATCACGTGATAGCGCCCGTTCGACAGCAGCTGCACTTCCGGCTGCGCGGTCGAGGCCGAGGTGATGATGCGCATCGGCATCGACACCTCGGTGGACGGCGCGCGCATCGCCGCCAGGTCGGCGGTGTGCGAATGGAACGCGCCCTCTTTCGGCACGCGCTCCTGCAGCACCAGCATGGTGGCCTGGAACAGCGGGTCGGACTCGAAGCGGCGCTGCATCGGCCGGTCGTGCAGCAGGTACGACAGCGCCAGGAAGCCCATGCCCTGGTGGTGCGCCATGAACGAGCGGATCACCGCGAAGTCCTGGCCGCGCGGCAATCGCGCGGTGGTGTAGTCGATCGCCTCGTAGAAGCCGTACTTGCCCATGAAGCCCATGGCGGCCATGCGCTGCAGGTTGTCGCAGGCCGCTTCCGGGTCGACCATCAGGCCGAGCATGGTGGCGTACGGCGCCACCACCAGGTCGTCGGCGAGGCCGCGTTTCATGCCGGTGCCGGGCACGCCGAACGCGCGGTACTGGTAATTGAGGTTGGCGTCGACGGTGTTGTAGCCGGACTCGGAGATCCCCCACGGCACGCCGCGCTGGCGCGAGTAGTCGATCTGCGCGTTGATGATGGCGCGGTAGGTCTGGTCGAGCAAGGTGTTCTGGTAGGTCGGCATGACCAACAGCGGCATCAGGTACTCGAACATCGAGCCGCTCCACGACAGCAGCAGCTGCTCGCCGCCGACCACGCACAGCTGGCGGCCGAGCGCGAACCAGTGCTCCTGCGGGAACTGGCCCTGGGCGATGCCGACGAAGCTGGCCAGCCGCACTTCCGAGGCCAGCAGGTCATAGCAGCTGGCGTCGAGGCGGCGGTCGGAGACGTTGTAGCCGATCGCCAGCAAATTGGTGGTGGTGTTGTAGAGGAAGCTGAAGTCCATGTCGGCGAACTGGCGCGCGCGCGCGGCCAGGTCGCCGATCTGGTCGAGCCGTTGCTGGGCGGCGGCGCCGCCTTCGGCCACCAGTTCGGCGAGCGCCTGCTGGCGCGCCCGTTCGACCGGCGCGAGGTCGGCGGCGACGCCGGCGGCGCGGCCCATGCCGGCCAGCTCGCGCAGGGTCGGGATGCGGGTCAGGCTCGAGTCGATCACGTATTGCTGCGCCGTCTTCATCCACGGCGCCAGTTCGAGCAGCTGCGCGCGGGCGGCGTGGCATTGGGCGGCCAGCTTGCCGGCCCATACGCGCAGCTGCGGCTCGCACGCCGGTGCGGGCGCCAGCGCGGCGCCGATGGCGTCGGCATTGGCGCAGGCCGTGTCGAGCGCGTGCGCCAGCCCCGGCAGGGTGTGCGCTTCGCGCCGGCCGGCGGCCAGTTCGGCGTGCATCGCCGTGATGGCGGCGGCGAGCGCCGGGCCGGCGTCGGTGGCGTGCTGTTCGAGCACCTGCAGGGCGACGCCGATGCCGTCGAGCGCGCGCACGTCGGCGATCGGCTGGTCGGCCAGCGCGCACAGCCCCGGCGCCAGGGTCAGCAGATGGCCGGCCAGGTTGCCGCTGTCGACCGCCGACACGTACATCGGCTGCAGCGGCACCAGGGTGACGGTGTCGTACCAGTTGTAGAAATGGCCGTGGTGGCGCTCCATCCGGTCCATCGTGGCGAAGGTGGCGCCGGTGCGCGCGAGCAGTTGGCCGAGCGAGGCGAAGCCGAAGTCGAGCGCGGTCAGGTTGGCCAGCAGCGACATGCCCATGTTGGTCGGCGAGGTGCGGTGCGCCACCACCCAGGCCGGGTGCTCCTGCATGTTATCGGGCGGCAGCCAGTTGTCGGCGGCGCCGACGAAGTCCTCGAAGAAGCTCCAGGTGCGGCGCGCCAGGGTCTGCAGGAACACCGTCTGCAGCGCGTCGAGCTCGGCCACTTCACGCGCCATCGGCAGGCTGATCCACCAGGCGATGACGGGCGCCATGAACCACAGCAGCAGCACCGGCGCGGCGGCGAACAGCGCCCCCGGCGCGACGAACGAGAGCATCAGCGCGGCGCCGACCGCCAGCGCGGGCGAGAACCACATGCGGCGCCAGTTCGTTTCCATGTCGGTCGACGAGCGCGCCAGGCTGGACGGGCGCCACTCGAGCAGGTTGCGGTGCGAGGCGAGCATGCGCCAGCCGGTGCGCACGATGGCGTCGAGGCTGAACCACGATTCGTACGGCAGGAAGGCGGTCTGCAGCGCGGCGTGGCCGAACATCACTTTCAGGCTCGACAGGCCGCTGGCCAGGTGCTGGCGCCAGCGCATGTCGTGCGGTTTTTCGACCAGGCCGACCAGCGCGCTCACAAATGTCGGCAGGAAGATCACCGACAGGATCGCCGCGCTCCAGAACCAGGGCGAGGCCAGCAGCGCCCAGCACAGCAGCAACAGCGCCGTCAGCACCGGCGCGACGACGCTGCGGCGCAGGTTGTCGAACAGCTTCCAGCGCGACAGCACCGACAGCGGGTTCGGCTCGCGCTTGCCGCCCAGGGTCGGCACGCTCGGGCGCAGCCAGCCGGCCAGTTGCCAGTCGCCGCGGATCCAGCGGTGGCGCCGGCTGACGTCGTCGCTGTAGCGGGCCGGATAGGTTTCGTAGAGCTGGGCGTCGGACAGCAAGCCGGCGCGCAGGTAGCAGCCCTCGAGCAGGTCGTGGCTGAGGATCTGGTTGTCCGGCAGCCGGTGGCCGAGCAGGCGCTCGAAGGTGTCGACGTCGTAGATGCCCTTGCCGATGAAGGAGCCCTCGTAGAACACGTCCTGGTAGACGTCCGAGACGGTGCGGGTGTACGGGTCGATGCCAGGCTCGCCGCCGCACAGGTGCTCGTAGCGCGAGGCGTTTTCGCTCGGCAGCGCGGCCGTCACGCGCGGCTGCAGGATGCCGTAGCCTTCGACCACGCGGCGGCCGGCGGGGTCGAGCCGCGGCTGGTTGAGCGGATGGGCCATGGTGGCGATGAACTGGCGCGCCGAATCGCGCGGCAGCATGGTGTCGGTGTCGAGCGTGATGACGTAGCGGATATTGAGCAGGCCGCAGGTGTCGCCGACGACGTGCGAAAAGCGCTCGCGCGCGCCGCCGCGCAGGAAGGCGTTGAGGTCGGCCAGCTTGCCGCGCTTGCGTTCGAAGCCGATGAAGGCACGCTCGCCCTCGCTCCACACGCGCGGGCGGTGCAGCAGCAGGAACGGGGCGATCGGCGCGCCCGGATCGGGCTCGCCGTCGAGCATCGGCGGGCCGACCGGGCTGAGCGCCGGCGGCGCGCAGTACTTGGCGTTGAGCGCGGTGATGGCGGCGCAGGCCAGCGCGACCAGTTCGGCGTCTTCGGGCATCACCGCGGCCGGGGCGTCGGCGAAATCGGTGAGCAGGCAAAAGCGCAGGCCCGGGTCGCGGTTGGCCAGGTAGCGCACTTCGAGCGCTTCGCACAGCGAGGCCACGTTATCGGACGTAAACAGCATCGACGGCACCACCACCATGGTGTGGGCGTCGTCGGGAATGCCTTCCTTGAAATCCATGCGCGGCAGCGGGTGCGGCTTGGTCAGCTGGGTGGCCATGAAGTTCACCAGCGCCAGCGCCAGCTGGCTCGAGCCGATCGCCGCCAGCACGCACAGCAGCACCAGCAGCGCGCCGTCGACGCCACCGTGCGCGGCGTGCACGCCGACACTGGCGGTAAACAGGGCGGTGAAGCCGACGATCGCGCCGAGGTAGCAGGCGAGCGGCGCGCGGCGGCCGATCTTGCTCAGCGCCGCGCCGACCGGATAGCGCACGGCGAGCTGTTGCTCCAGCGCCGGCAGGCCGGCGCCGACCAGGTAGTAGCCGATGTGGCGGGTGCGCGTGTCGAGCCCGCCGACGGCCGGCGCGCGGCTGGCGCGCGCCAGTTCGAGCGCCTGCTCGGCCACCTGCACCTCGGCATAGGCGCAGCGCTTGGCCAGCTGCTCGATGATGTGGCGGTAGTTGTCGCGCGTGGCGAAGTCCATCTTGCCGTAGGTGTCGGCCGGGTCGCAGCGCAAGGTCTGTTCGACCGCGCTCATGGTCTCGACGAATTCGCGCCAGTCCATGGTGCCGAGGAAGCGCAGGCTGCCGATGCTGTTGCTGATGGTGACCTGGTCGGCCGCCTGCTGCTGGATCTCGGCCTGGATCTGCTGCTCGATGGTCAGGCCGACGTCGGCCAGGCGGGTGGTGACCCATTGCAGCGCCAACGTCAGCGCCGAACTCTGGCCCTGCAGGCGGCGCGCCAGTTCGGCCACGAAGGCGCTGTTCATCGGCTGGCGCGAGCGCGCCATGTCGGCCACCAGCAAGATCAGGTCGCTGGGGTTTTTCTCGGCCGTCTCGCTCATCTGGTCGGCCCAGGTGTTGGCGCGGTCGCGCTGCATGCGGTTCTCGTAGACGCGCGCGGCGACCCGGCGCAGGTTCTCGATCAGCGCGAGGCGCAGCATGATCGGGATGGCCCACAGTTCGCCCAGCTTGAGCGGGGCCAGGTCCTGGTAGGCGTCGACGAAGCGCGACAGGCTTTCCGGGTCGACCCGGCCGTCGCCGTGCGAGATGATCTCGAGGGCGATCTGGTAGACGCGCGGATTGCCCTCGGCATCCTCGTTGGCCAGCCGCGGCAGCTGCTTGCTGTAGTCTTTCGGCAAGTGGCGGCGCGCGGTGCGGATCTGTTCTTCGATCAGGTAAAAATTGTCGAGCAGCCACTCGGAGGCTGGCGTGATCTGGCGCCCGGCCTTGATGGCGGCGGTCAGTTCGGCGCAGGTGCCGGAGATGATGGCGGCGTTTTCGGTCAGGCGCGCCAGCAAGCGGTCGGGGCCGCCGCGCTTGCTGAGCTGGTGACGCGCGGCCAGGTGCTTGCCGTGGGTCGCCATCTGGGCGGCGGAAAACAGTTCGGAGCGCAGCGGCAGTTCGTCATCGGCGACGGCGCTGCCGTCGAGATTATTCCGGATGGCGTTTTGCCATGAGTAAAGCGTGTCCGACAGGATAGTTTTTTCTTGATTCAACGGTGACCTCGCATAGGCGTGAACTGCCAATCCGTTCAGGAAAGAACGGGTTGCGACCGGGTCGGCTCAAGTCGGGAGCATGATCGAACGGCTATCCCTATGGTACTCCGAAGTGTGCTTGAACGACGGTGCGCCAGCGTACAGAACGGCCCCTCCACCGGCCCCCGCGGCGGCGGAGGGCGGCACTGTTCAGGCCGCCAGCGCCAGTCCGCCGGCGACGTGCCAAGCGTTCTGGTAGCCGAGCCGGTGCAGGCAGCGGGCGGCGCGCGCGCTGCGGTTGCCGCTGCGACAGAAGAACACCAGCGGGCGCGGTTCGCCGCGCAGCCACTCGGCCAGCTTGTGCGGCAGGCGCGACAGCGGCACGCTCTCGGCGACGTGGCCATGCCAGGCGTGCGCGCCGACCAGTTGCTCGCAGTCCTCGCGCACGTCGACCAGGCGGGCATCCGG
>JARXKM010000035.1:0-8984 GCA_030272785.1 Pseudomonadota bacterium | reverse complement strand
CGGCACTGTCGGCACTGTCGGCCGGCCAGCCGAGCGCGTCGGCCGGCGCGGTCACGCCCAGCGCCGCCGCCAGCGCGGCGCAGTGCGGCGCGCGCGCGGCATCGGTGGCGAGCACCGCGCGCACCGCGTAGCCGTGCGCAGCGACCAGCGCGGCGATGCGCGCATCGAAGGCCGGCAGTGCGTCGATCACCACGCAGCTGCGGCTGGCCGCGTCGAGCACCAGGTAGCTGCAGGCGCCGTCGGCGACCAGCTGGATCACACCGTCGTCCGGCGCGGCGCCGGCGCGCAGGGCCGCGCCGCAGCGCGCGATGCGCGCGCAGGCGGCGGCGATGAAGGCGCTGTCGGCCATCGGGCCGAACGACATGCGCAGCGCGGCGCAGGCACGCCAGGCCGGCAGTCCCATCGCCTCGAGCACGTAGCTCGGTGCGGCCGCCGCCGCCGAACAGGCCGAGCCGGAACTGACGCGCACGCCGGCCGCGTCGAACAAGTCGAGCAGATCCTTGCTGGCCATCCCGGGCACCGAAAAATTGAGGGTGGTCGGCAGCGAGCCGGCGAACGGCATGTTGAAGACGACGCCGGGAAAGGCGGCGCGCAAGGCGTCGGCGAGGCGTTCGCGAAAGCCGGCCAGCTGCGCGTGCGAGGCGAAGCCGGCGCCGTCGTCGAGCGCCGCCAGCACCGCGCCGAGGGCGGCGATGCCGCTCATGTTCTCGGTGCCCGAACGCATGCCGTCCTCCTGGCCGCCGCCCACCATCAGCGCGGTGTAGGGCGCGCCGGCGCGCACGTAGAGCATGCCGATGCCCTTCGGCGCATACAGCTTGTGGCCGGAAAACGGCGCGTAGTCGATGCGGGTGGCGGCCAGCGCCAGGCGCATCTTGCCGAGCGCCTGCACGCTGTCGACCAGCCACAGCGCGGCCGGCGCGCAAGCGTCCAGCACCGCCTCGATGCCGGCCAGGTCGGAGATCACGCCGGTCTCGTTGTTGGCCGCCATGGTGCACACCAGCGCGGCGCGCGGCGCCAGCTGGCGCAGCAGGTCGAGCCGGTGGCGGCCGTCGGCGTCGACCGCCAGCGCCTGCAGCGACAGACCGGTGCCGAGCACCGCGTTCCAGTGCGCCAGGCATTGCGGCACCGCCTTGTGCTCGGTGGCGCCGTACAGCAGCAAGTCGCCGACCGGCTCGCCGCGCCGCTGGCGCGCGCGCACGTCGCACAGCGCCGACAGCACGGCGGTCTGGATGCCCTCGGTGGCGCCGCTGGTAAACGTCAGCTGGCCGGCGCCGGCGCCGAGCAGGCGGCAGGCGCGCGCGCGCACCGTGTCGAGCAGCGCCTTCGCTTTCAGGCCGGCCGCGTGACTGCTGCTGGGATTGCCGAAGCGCGCGCGCATGGCGTCGTCGGCGGCGGCGACGGCGGCCGGCAGGGTCGGCGAAGTGGCGTTCGCATCGAGGTAAATTTCGCTGGGCATAAAGAGAGGAATTAAAAAGCAGTAAAAAGAAGTCAGGAGGGCCAAGTTGTTAGATAATATATTACGGCGTTACTGGGTAGATTACGTGCTATATTTTCTCGTGATTTCGCTTTATGAAGTACATACATTCCATAAATAGCCAAAAAGCGATAATGAGTTCACTAGATAAGTTCGATTGTGCGATCCTCGCCGCCCTGCAGTCCGATGCCACGCTGTCGATCGCCAGCCTGAGCGACAAGGTCGGCCTGTCCAGTACACCCTGCTGGAAACGCGTCAAGCGGCTCGAGGAAGACGGCTACATCGAGAGCCGCGTGACCCTCATCAACCGCCACAAGGTCGGCCTGCCGGTGACGGTGTTCGTCAGCGTGCGCACCGCCGAACACGACGAGAAGTGGCTGGCCCGGTTCGCCAGCGCGGTGATCGCGCTGCCCGAGGTGCTCGAGTTCCACCGCATGAGCGGCGACGTCGACTACCTGCTCAAGGTGGTCACCACCGACATCGACGGCTACGACCGCTTCTACAAAAAACTGATCAGCTCCGTGTCGCACCTGAGCGGCGTGTCGTCGGCGTTTTCGATGGAGCAGATCAAGTACTCGACGGCGCTGCCGCTCGAACTGATCGCCCGCGAACTGCCGACCTGATCATCCACCAAAAACAATCACTGAAGCCAATCACGCCACTGAAGGATTTCGCATGCAATCGAATCAACTGATCGCGCCGGCGCTGGCCGCGCTGCTGCTGTGCGGCGCCGCCAGCGCCGACGAGCTGGTCGTCAAGATCGGCCTGTCCGGGCCGCTGTCGGGCGCCAATGCGTTCGCCGGCAAGGACAACGAGAACGGCGTGCGCCTCGCGCTGGAGGAACTGAACGCCAAAAAGCCGCTGCTGGTGAGCGGCAAGGCGGTCAAGTTCGTGCTGATGTCGGAGGACGACCAGGGCGACCCGAAGGCCGGCGTCAGCGTGGCGCAGAAGTTCGTCGACGCCGGCGTCAAGTTCGTGCTGGGGCCGTACAACTCGGGCGTGGCGATTCCCGC
This sequence comes from Pseudomonadota bacterium, assembly GCA_030272785.1. GTDB lineage: Bacteria > Pseudomonadota > Gammaproteobacteria > Burkholderiales > Burkholderiaceae_D > JAFCUW01. Next base: position 6,497 of record JARXKM010000035.1, on the reverse strand, counting down.
CTCGCGCCTGTACAACGACGCCGGCATCGTGATGTCGACCGTCGGCACCAATCCGAAGATCACCCAGAGCGGCTACCGCAGCGTGTTTCGCATCGTCGCCAGCGACACCCAGGTCGGTTCGGCGGTGGCCAGCTACGCGGCCAGGCAGCTGAAGGTGAAGAACGTCGGCGTGATCGACGACCGCACCGCATTCGGCCAGGGCATCGCCACCGAATTCATCCGCCAGGCCAAGGCGTCGGGACTGGCCATCGCCGGCCACGAATTCACCACCGACAAGGCGACCGATTTCTCGGCCATCCTGACGGCGCTGAAGGCGAAGAAGGTCGACGCGATCTTTTTCGGCGGCTATGCGCCGCAGGGCGCGCCGATGGCACGCCAGATGAAGCAGCTCGGCCTGAACGCGCGCCTGCTCGGCGGCGACACCCTGTGCAGCGCCGAAATGGGCAAGCTGGGCGGCGAGGCGGTGGGCGCCAACGTGCTGTGCGCGCAGGCCGGCGCGATGCTCGACAAGCAGGCCGCGGGACCGGCGTTCCAGGCCAGGTACAAGGCGCGCTTCAAGCAGAATCCGGACGTCTACGCGGCGCCGTTCTACGACCAGGCGATGTTCATCGCGCAGGCCATCGGCGCCACCGGTTCGACCGATCCCTCGGTGGTGGCGACGGCGCTGCACAGCATGCGCCACCAGGGCGTGGTCGGCCCGTATGCGTATGACGAAGCGGGCAACCTGAAGACCTCGTCGGTGACGATCTACACCTTCAAGGATGGCCTGCCGGTACCGCTGGCAAATTGAAACCCGGCCCGGCCATCGGCAGCATCGTCGCCGTTGCCATGCTGGCGCCGGCCGCCGCCGGCGAGCGCATCGCGTGGCTGTGGGACGGCGCGCAGCCGCCGGCATGGTCCAAGGCGCACGTGGCGCGGCTCGACCGGCACATCCTGCTGAGTGGCGCGACGATCCGCTCGCGCGCCGGCCAGCACGCCGCGCTGGGGGCGGACACCCGCATCACGCCGGTGCTGCACGTCGAAGTGAGCACGCTGGCGCCGCCGGCGCGATTGGAAGCGGGCCGCGCGGCCATCGTCGATGCGATGCTGCGGGCCGCGGCGCGCAGCACTTCGGGCCGGGTGCAGCTGGACATGGAAGCGAAACCGTCGCAACGCGTGTTCTACCGCTCGCTGGTGCGCGACGTGCGCGCCGCGCTGCCGCCGGCGATCGCCCTGTCGGTGACCGCGCTGGGCTGGTGGTGCCGCGCGCCGGCCTGGCTGGACGACCTGGCCGCCGATGAAGTGGTGCCGATGTTTTTCCGCATGGGCAAGGACGGCGCCGCGCTGCGCGAACTGGTCGAGCATGCGCCGCAATCGCTGCACCCGCGCTGCCGCAACGCCAGCGCCGGCTTCTCGCCGCAGGAGCCGTTTTCCGAGCAGGCCACCGCGCGCTACCAGCGCAGCTACTGGTTCGACTATACCGCGTGGAAGCGCGCCGACCCGAGGACTCCCTGATGAAATCGTGCTTCACCCTGATGCTCGCGGCCGCGGCCGCCGTGGTCGCGGCACCGGCGCTGGCGAGCGGCGGCGGCATGCCGTACGACCGCTTCGTCAACCGCGACCAGCCCGACCTGGCGCCGGCGCGCTACCAGGCCGGCCAGCTCGGCGTGGTCCAGCCGCACTTCCAGCGCGTCTACCTGTACGCCGCGTGGCGCGCGATCGCGCTCGGTACGGGCGGCCTGAAGGCGGCGCCGAACCCGCCCGGCGCGATCCTGCGCGCCACCGGCGCGGCGTACTCGGGCTGGGACGACTACGACCAGTCGAAGACCGTCTATCAGGGCTGGAAAGAGGCCGCGGCGACCGCGCTGAAGCAGGCGCCGCGCGCAGCGCCCGACACGTACAGCTACCGCGACTGCCCGCGCGAGGGCTACATCTTCGCCACGCAGACGCTGCGGCAGCTGGCGCAGCGCGCCGATGCGACGCCGGCGCGGCTGCAGGCCTGGATCGACGCGCAGAACACGGTGTTCGCATTCTGCGGCGACGATCCGCGCCAGAGCACGCGGCCGTTCGTCGCCCTGCCGCCGCTGCCGGTGCCGGCCGACCTGCCCGCCAGCGACGGCGCGTGGGCGCAGCTGCGCGGCTACCAGGTCGCCGCGGCGTATTTCTACAAGGGCGACTACGCCGACAGCACGGCGCGCTTCGCCGCCATCGGCGCCACGCCAAATCATCCGATGCGGGCATGGGGCGCGTACCTGGCGCTGCGCTCGTCGACGCGCGCGGCCGCCGCGACGATGAAGTTCAATTCGCCCGACATGACCGAACGCGCCGACGCGCTGGCCGCGCAGGCGCAGCGCATTCTCGCCGATGCGGCGCTGGCGCCGCTGCATGAGGCGACGCGCGCGGCGGTGCGCGCGATGCAGGCGAGGATCACGCCGCAGGCACGCTTCGAACAAATCAGCACCGCGCTGGACCAGCCGCGCAACGATCCGTACCAGCGCGACTACCTGGGCGACTGGCGCGTGCTGGCCAACGAGCGGATCAACATGTTCCGCCCCGAGAGCTGGGCAGCGCCGGCGCAGCGGCATGAATTCATCGACTGGATCCTCACGCTCAACGCCTGCGATTTCCCGCCCAATGAAGGCTGCGCCAAGCAGCGTGCGCACGCGCTCGAGAAATGGGACGCGCTGGCGGCGAGCGACACGTCGGCCGCGCGGACCTGGCTGGTGGCGGCGATCATGCTGGCCGATACGCTGCCGGCATCGCTGGAACTGGCCGCTTTGCGCGTCAAGCCGGACGCGCCCGAATACGCGACGGTGCGCTACCATCTGGCGCGCAACTACCGGACGGCGGGCCAGGCGGACAAGGCGCGCGCAATCGACGACGCGATGCTGGCACTGCCGGCCGACTCGATCGCGATGCGCAACCTGTTCCTGCAGGAGCGCTTCGCGGTGGCGACCTCGAATGCCGACGCCGCGCGTTTCCTGATGCGCAAGCCGCTGCGCACGATGGACGCCGACACGGGCGAAACGGCGCCGGCACGCGAGCAGGCGACGCCGGCGTCCGATGGCCGCCGCTGGATCAACGCCGGGCTGACGGTGGCCGATCTGCTGCAGCTGGCGCGCGACAGCGCGCTGGACCAGCCGGTGCGCGACGCCATCGCCGCGATGACCTGGCTGCGCGCCGACTTGCTCGGCCAGCACGATGTCGCGTTGCGCGCCGCGGCGCTGCTGGAGCCGGACCCCGCGTTCAGGGAGGCGACGCGCGCGTACCGCTCCGCCAAATCGGCCGACGAGCGCCGCCACATCGTGCTGCTGGCGGCGCTGCGGCTGCGCATCACGACGGCGCTGGACGACTACGAACCGCACCTGACGGCGCCATTCGCGGCGGCCGCGCCGGTCGACACGGCCGCATCGAACTGGTGCCGCGCGCCGGTCGCGGAACGCTTCGGCGACGCCGGCAGCGATCCGGAAAAACCACCGCCGGCGCCAGCGACGGCGACCGATGCGGCGCAGCGCGCGCGCGAACAGGCGCTGCTCGACGCGCTGCCCACGGCGACCGGTTTCATCGGCCGCCATGTGCTGCAGCACGCCGCCGCGCAGCCGAACGATCCGGAGCTGCCGTGGCTGCTGTACGTGGTGGTGCAGTCGACCCGCGGCGGCTGCCTCGACGCCGATGCGCACAATTTGTCGAAGCAGGCTTTCACGCTGCTGCACAAGCGCTTTCCCGACAACGAGTGGGCGCGCAAGACGCCCTACTTTTATTAACATGTGAATCTGGCGTATGCTGCGTGCGCCTCCACCTTTTCAAGGTCTTGAACGATGAAACGAATTTTCCCGCTCGGCGCAATCGGCGCCGCGATCCTGATCGCTTTCGCGCCGGCCCATGCGGCCGTTGCGGCCGTTGCGGCGAAAGCTGGCGTCGCCCACGTCGCGCAGGCCGGCAAGCAGCTTGACGTATTGGCAGACCAGTACTACGACGCGGTCGCCAGGTTCGAACCGATCGGCGCCACCGAGAACGGCGACGGCCGCTTCGACGACCAGATCGGCATGGCGATCGCGCCGGCGGTGCGGGTGCGCCAGTTCGCGCTGTACCACGGTTTCCAGCGGCGCCTGCAGGCGATCGCGCGCGCGTCGCTCAGTCCGAAGGCGCAGATCAGCTACGACATCCTCGACTACGAACTGGCGTCGGCGCTCAGCTTCGAGAAATTCCCCGAGCACCTGCTGCCGATCAACCAGATGGACAGCATGCCGGTCACGCTGGCGAACTACGCCAGCGGCCAGGCCGGCCAGTCGCTCACCAGCGTCAAGGGCTACAAGGCCTACCTGAATCGCTTGAACCAGCTGCCGGCATGGATCGACCAGGCGATCGCCAACATGCGCGAAGGGATGCGCCAGGGCGTGGTGCAGCCGAAGGCGGCGATGCAGTCGGCCCTGCCCCAGTTCAAACAGCTGGTCAGCGCGACGCCGGAAGCGAGCATCTTCTACACGCCGATCAAGAACCTGCCGGCGACGTTTTCGGCCGCCGACAAGAAGAGCCTGACGCGCGCTTACCGCGCCAGCATCGACAGCAAGCTGGCGCCGGCGCTGGCGCGGCTGGCGGCCTTCCTCGAAAACGACTACATCCCGGCAGCGCGCACCAGCACCGGCTGGAGTGCGCTGCCGGGCGGGATGGACTGGTACCTGGCGCGCGTGGCCAGCCAGACCACGACCACCATGACGCCGGAAGAAGTCCATGCGACGGGCCTGAAGGAAGTGGCGCGGATCCAGCGCGAATTCGCCATCGTCGGCCCGAAGATGGGCTACGACGGGCCGGCCAACGGCTTGCCGAACTGGGTGTCGGCGCAGGACAAGTTCCGTCCGTTTACCACCGAGCAGCAGGTGATCGACGTCTACCGCAAGCTCGACGCGCAGCTGCGCACCAAGCTGCCGAAGCTGTTTACGCTGATGCCGAAGGCGCCGCTCGACCTGCGGCTCGAGCCGGAACTGAGCCGCGCGACGGCGTCGGACCACTACACGGCGCCGGCGGCGGACGGTTCGCGCCCCGGCGTGTTCTGGTCGGTGGTGAACGATCCGAAGCAGTACGGCAGCACCGGCATGGTGACGCTGTTCCTGCACGAGGGCCAGCCGGGGCACCACTTCCACATCGCGCTGCTGCAGGAGCTGAACCTGCCGAACTTCCGCAAATTCGGCGGCAACAACGCGTTCACCGAAGGCTGGGCGCTGTATGCCGAAACGCTGGGCAAGGAGATGGGATTGTTCGACAAGCCGGAGGACTATTTCGGCCACCTGAACGACGAGATGCTGCGCGCGGTGCGGCTGGTGGTCGACACCGGCATGCACGCGAAGGGGTGGACGCGCGAGCAGTCGATCCAGTACATGCGCGACACGCTGGGCTACACCGATGCGCTGGCCAAGAGCGAGACCGAGCGCTACATGGTGTGGCCGGCGCAGGCGCTCGGCTACAAGATCGGCTCGCTGAAGATCGCTGCGCTGCGGGCACGCGCGAGCGCGGCGCTGGGCGAGAAATTCAGCCTGCCGGCGTTTCACCAGGTCGTGCTGGGCGATGGCACGCTGCCGTTGTCGCTGCTTGAGGCGAAGGTCGATCGCTGGATCGCCGCGAGCAAATAGGGGCAGTCAATTGAACGTCAAGCACATGATCAAGACACCTTCCGAGATCGATCAGGCACGCGTTGCCGCCGCGCTGGCGGCCGACGTGCTGACCATGATCGAGCCGCACATCAAGGCCGGCGTCAGCACCGCGTGGCTCGACCAACTGTGCCACGACTTCATCGTCGATGTGCAGGGGGCGATTGCCGCCAATGTCGGCTATGGCGGCTTTCCCAAGACGGTCTGCAGCTCGGTTAACGGCGTGGTCTGCCACGGCATTCCGCGCGCCGACGAGATCCTGCGCGACGGCGACATCATCAACATCGATGTCGCGGTCATCAAGGACGGCTGGTTTGGCGATACCAGCCGCATGTATTACGTCGGCCAGCCGAGCAAGCAGGCCAGGAAGCTGGTCGATACTACCTACAGCGCGATGTGGGCGGGCATCCGCGCGGTGCGGCCGGGCGCGACCCTGGGCGATGTCGGGCATGCGATCCAGAGCGTGGCGGAGAAGGCGGGTTTCAGCGTGGTGCGCGATTATTGCGGGCACGGCATCGGCATGGTGTATCACGATGAACCGGAGGTGCGGCATTACGGCAAGCCGGCTTCCGGCACGGTGCTCAAGCAGGGCATGCTGTTCACCATTGAACCGATGATCAATGCGGGCCGCGCCGCGACCGTGGAACTGGATGACGGATGGACCGTGGAGACACGCGACGGTTCGCTGTCGGCGCAGTGGGAACACATGGTGACCGTCACCGCGACCGGGTATGAGGTGTTGACGTTGTCGCCGGCGGAGCTGGCGGCGGGCATGCGCTGAGCGGGTTTCAATGGTGCTCCGAACGCTGGGGTCAGGTCTGACATTCGAACATTTGAACTTCCAAATGTCCGAATGACAGACCTGACCCCGTC
>JARXKM010000317.1 GCA_030272785.1 Pseudomonadota bacterium | reverse complement strand
TTTGCTGGCCAAGGCCGTCGATGCTGTAGCGGGTCGTCAGTCTGCGCGGATCGGTAACGGACAGCAGCTGATCCTGATGCGAATAACCGTAGCCGATCACTGGCGCGGCGGCGCCGGGCGAGGGAGCTGGCAAGGTCTGCGCCATCACGCGATTGAAGCTGTCAAATGCCTGGGTCGTCACGCGGCCGAGCTGGTCGGTGCTCGTCGTCATGTTGCCGCCGCGGTCGTACGCGTAGCTGCTGCCCGGATCCGATGCATCGCGCTGCAGCTTTTGAAGCCGGTTCAGTGCATCGAAGGTGCGCTGCGACTGCGTCGCTAGGTCGCCACCAGCGCCGCGCACTTCCTGGTGCGTCACGTTGCCCATGTTGTCGAGCGTGAAGTGAACGGTATTGCCGGCGCCATCGCGCAGCTCGGTCATGCGGTGCGCCGCATCATAAGTGTAACTGGTCGACGAGCCATCCGGCGCAAGCACATCGAGCAACTGCCCCGCGTCATCGTAGCGATACTGCGTGCGCTCCGCGACGCCGTTGCCGTCTTCCACCGAGCTTGCTGCTATGCGCTGGCGCGGCCCGTATTCGAGCCTGATGGTCTGGCCATTTGCTTGCTTGATGGCGGTCGCCAGCCCGTCCTCGCTGTAGGCGAGAAACTGCGTCGCTTCGCCGGCGCCGTTGGTGGCGCTGGCGAGGTCGCCGACGGCATGGCTGGCGGTGGCGTCAGCATAATAGGCAAGCCGCGTCGCGTCGATGTTGCCGCTCGCATCGGCGGGGCCGGTCCTCGTCAGCAACTGACCGGCGCCGTTGTAGGTGTATTGCCAGGTGCGCGCCGCACCGGTCCTCGTTGCCGCGAAACCGAGCGCGCCGTTGTTGTCCGTGGTGGCCTGGATAGTCGCGCTGCACATGACCGCGATGGGCTTACCGTTCGGCAGCGTGGCGTCGCCCGCGCAATGCGCGACCTGGCCGTCGGCGCCGCGCTCGCCGTTGTAGACGTACGTCGTGATGCGGTTTGCTTCGGCGACCGCGCTCTTCAAGGCCCAGTCGGGATGCCATTGCGTGCTGATCGCGCGCGCCGATTTCGACGATATGTCGCCAGCGCCGGCAGGGCAGCTCATACTGGCGGGCAAGCCGGCTATGCGCCGCGTTTCCAGTCCGCGCACCGAATCGCTGGCGAAGCAGGTTTTCAGGCCATTGAAATCGGTGCTGCTTTCCAATTCGCCATCGACTGAATACGTGCGCGCGCTGGCGCCGGCGCTGCACCCCGCGCCGGCCGGTTGGCTTTCGGCGGTGATGCGTCCGCGGGTATCGGGGAAATAGCTGACGCTCAGGACGCGTTCGGTGCCGAGCGGATCGGTGATGCGGCGCGCCGATGCATTCGAATAGTCGAACCTGTAGCGCTGCGCGCCACCAGCATGCTCGGACAGCACCACGGCAGCGAAATCGTTATAGGCGTAGGTGGCGAAGCGCGCGCCATTTTCGTCCGTGATGCCCGTCAGCAGGTAGCGATTGCCTTCGTGTTCGTAGTAGTAGCGCCGCGATGCGGTGACGACGCCATCGCGATTGTGGAAGTGGACCGCCTCGAGCCGGGCCATACCCTCGATGGCTGCCTGCCCGTCAACCGGCGCCTGTTCGTACTCGTAACGGACACCGCCGTTCGGGCCGTCGATGGTCTCGACCTCGCCGCCATGCCAGCTAATTTTTACTGTGCGGCCGCTGCTGTCAGAAATATGGATGAGGCGGTTCTCGGTGTCGTAGGAATATGTCGCGGAGTGGCCGTCAGCGGAGTGCGCACTGACCATCTTGAAAACGGCGTTGATTTTCTTGTAGCGCTCGATCCGGCCGTCCGCAGTGGTCAGCAACCAGTCATCGTATGCGCCACTCAAGGCCCTGAGTGAAAGGCTCTTGTCGTAGCGCGACACGAATGTTCCGCCGGTGAGGTTGGGAAGAAACGCGAACGCGCTGCCATCGCCGAAACTGCCCGCCACGCTTGGAAGACTTGAGTTGTAAAGCCCGCGGTCGATTGTAAAATCCCGGTCGAATGAAAACGACCAGCCGACGCCCGCCGACTGCCCGCTCCAGTTCTTGCGCAAGCTGCGGTATGTGCGGTCTATCCGCAGCGCATCCGATGGACCGGCGACCAAATCTGTTTCGGTCTGCACTTTGGCGCCGCTGGCGATTTGCACAGGGTTCCCCGCCGCTGCGCCAGGACCGCCGCCGCCACCGCCGCCGCCGCCACTGCCGCAGCCACCAGGGGGCGGCGGGGCGGGAGGGGGTGGCGCTTCATTGCGTTTGACGCACACACCGGGCGACCTGACAACATATTCAGGGGTGCAATTCAAGATGGTGGTTCCATACCAGCTTCCGCCGTCCGGCTGGCCGAGGAAATGTTCGTATTTGCATTGCATCATAGCGCCGCTTGCGCCGAAGGGACGCATCGCCAGCAGGGGCGTTCCCATTTGATTCGCAGCGTTTTTTTTGCATGCGGTGACAGGATCCGCCGCCCGTCCCACGTCGTTGATAATTCCCCTGTAGTACGACCATCCTATTGTTCCTTCAGGCAGTGCCTGTTGCGCCTGTGCGCAGTGCGTCACGGCGACGAAACCACTGGCGAGGGCGACAGCAAACAGTCGCGAGAAAGGGGAGAGGCGGCTATTCTTCATCATTTTATGTCCCGTTGGCGTACATGCGGTCAGCGAAGCTGCACCGAGCCAAGATTAAATGATGGTCGAATTGAGAATATTGCGATTCAATAAACTTGTATGTGAAATTGCAATTTTTCTTGATCAATTATTTTGCGTGTCGTAGCAGAAACTACTCTATTCGTCGATGGACGCCCGAAGACATTTCTTGCATTGAACGGACGTGCGTGTGGTGTCGACATCGATAATGCAAAGAAGCGAGCGGGCGCTGGCAAAGTGTTGCGCATGCCGAGCTGACGCTTCGTGCATTCGCCTAAGATGGCGCGCCCCGATCCGCGCCGCGCCGGCGCGCTCTGTTAAAATCGTCACCATGAATGAACTCGACACCATCATCCGCACGATCACCGTCTATGCCATCCCGGTGCTGTTCGCCATTTCCCTGCATGAAGCCGCGCACGGCTACGTGGCGCGCTATTTCGGCGACCCGACCGCCTCCGAGGCCGGCCGCCTGAGCCTGAATCCGGCCCGCCATATCGATCCGTTCGGCACCCTCTTGCTGCCGCTGCTGTTGTACATGGCGATCCACGTGCCGTTCGGCTACGCCAAGCCGGTGCCGGTCGACTTCAGCCGGCTGCGCAATCCGCACAAGCAGATGCCGTGGGTGGCGGCGGCCGGCCCGGCCGCCAATTTCGCCATGGCGCTCGGCTGGATGATCGCGTGGGTGCTGCTGGCCGGGCCGGCCAGCGCCGGCGACGGCGCCGATATGGCCGATTTCTTCCTCAAGATGGCCGGCGCCGGCGTCAGTGTCAACGTCGCCATGTTCGTCTTCAACCTGATTCCGATCCCGCCGCTCGACGGCGGGCGCATCATGACCGGCCTGCTGCCGCTGCCGCTGGCGCGCAAGTTCGCCCGCATCGAGCTGTACGGCACCTACGTCTTCATGGGCGTCGTCGCGCTGATGTACCTGCACGTGCTCGACGGCGTGTTCATCGTGTCGATCCGCGCGGTGACGAGCCTGCTAGTGAATCTGGTCCATCCCCTGACCTTACTTGTGAACTGATCCCTATGTACCCCGATCGTGTCGTTTCCGGCATGCGCCCCACCGGCGCGATGCACCTAGGCCACTTCCACGGCGCCCTGAAAAACTGGATCAAGATGCAGTCGGAGCAGCCCTGCCTGTTCTTCGTGGCCGACTGGCATGCCCTGACCACCCATTACGACGACCCGGCCATCATCGAGCGCAGCGTGTGGGAGATGCTGGTCGACTGGCTGGCGGCCGGCGTCGATCCGTCGCAGGCGACCCTGTTCATCCAGTCGAAGGTGCCTGAGCACGCCGAGCTGCACCTGCTGCTGTCGATGGCGACCCCGCTCGGCTGGCTCGAACGGGTGCCAACCTACAAGGACCAGATCGAGAACCTGGCCAGCAAGGACCTGTCGACCTACGGCTTTCTCGGCTACCCGCTGCTGCAGGCGGCCGACGTGCTGATCTACCGCGCCAGCCTGGTGCCGGTCGGCGACGACCAGGTGCCGCACATCGAGATGATGCGCGAGATCGCGCGCCGCTTCAATCACCTGTACGGCAAGGAAAAGGGCTTCGAAGAGAAGGCGATGGAGGCGGTCAAGAAGCTCGGCAGCAAGCGCGCCAAGCTGTACCTCGAACTGCGCACCGAATACCAGCAGGAGGGCAAGGATGCCGCGCTCGACCAGGCCCAGGCCATGCTCGACGAGGCGCAGAACCTGTCGAACATCGACCGCGAGCGGCTGTTCGGCTACCTCGAGGGCAGCCGCAAGCTGATCCTGGTCGAGCCGCACGCCAAGCTGACGGTGGCCTCGCGCCTGCCCGGGCTGGACGGGCGCAAGATGAGCAAGAGTTACGGCAACGCCATCGCGCTGCGCGAGGACAAGGACTCGGTCACCAAGAAGATCCGCACCATGCCGACCGACCCGGCGCGGGTGCGCCGCACCGATGCCGGCGACCCGAAAAAATGCCCGGTGTGGCAGTTGCACGAAGTCTATTCCGACAACGCCACGCGCGACTGGGTGGTCAAGGGCTGCACCAGCGCCGGCATCGGCTGCCTCGAATGCAAGCAGCCGGTGATCGACGCCATCATCCGCGAACAGGAACCGATGCACGAGCGCGCCCAGCAATACCTGGACGACCCGACCCTGGTGCGCGCGATCGTCGCCGACGGTTGCGACAAGGCCCGCAAGCTGGCGCAGGACACCATGCGCGACGTGCGCGAGGCGATGGGGCTGGCGTACTCGTGACCGCGCACCTATCCGCGCATCTGTCCTCGCACCCGTCCGCGCACCCGTCCGCGCACTCCGCGGTCGATCAGCCGTCGCCCTGGGTCGCCCGCTTCGCCGCGCTGATCCCGGCCGGCGAGGTGCTCGACCTGGCCTGCGGCGGCGGGCGCCACGCGCGCCTGCTGGCCGGGCTCGGCCATCCGGTGAGCGCGCTCGACCGCGACAGGGAAGCGCTGGCGCTGGCCGCCGGCGCCGGCATCACCACGCTGGAAGTCGACCTCGAGCGTGGTGATGACGGCGCCGCCTGGCCGTTCGCCGCCGGCCGCTTCGCCGGCATCGTCGTCACCAACTATCTGCACCGCCCGCTGCTGGCGGCGCTGGCGGCCAGCCTGCGTCCGGACGGCGTGCTGATCTACGAAACCTTCGCCGACGGCAATGCCGCGTTCGGCAAGCCGTCCAATCCGGCCTTCCTGCTGGCGCCCGGCGAACTGCTG
>JARXKM010000316.1 GCA_030272785.1 Pseudomonadota bacterium | reverse complement strand
TCGGCCACGTTCTGGCGCGCTGCTCTGGCACGCTCGAAAAACTCTCAGCCTCTGACCCTTCGCCGGCGTTCGCGCCTAATCTTGTCGAAAAACTTTACACCTGGCAACCGGGCAGGGGCGCGTGCTCGCCGCACGCTTTTCCAAGCGATTGATTCTATTGAGAAAACGCGGAATATTTTCCTATGGGTATGAATATTGCTTCATGGATATATATGTGATCCAGAAGACATATTCGAGTTTCCCTGAAAGGCTATACCGTGCATATTTTCGCTTCGCGCTTGCTGGCATCTGTTCTACTGAGCTCGGCTTCGATGGCCGCCGTCGCCGGCGCCATTACCCCGACCTTCGACACCTTCACCAATTTGCCGGGCGCCACCTTTGGCGGCCACGGCATTCCGACCGATCCGACCGCGATCACCCGCGTCGGCAACCTGACGCTCGGCCTGGCAGCGACGCCGCGTTACACCGCCGGTACGCTGGCCAACAATGGCGCCGGCACGTATTTCGCCACCCCCGGCGTCGGCTTGCAAGCGGGCCTGTCGACCTGGAACTTCGACTATTACCTTAGCGATCCGACCGGCCTGGGCGGCGCCGGCATGACGTATGCGCTGCTGTATGAGTTCAACCCGGGCGTCAATACCGATAGCACGCAATTCGGCAAGATCAACCTGACCCTGGGCCTGACCACCGGCACGAAGACGCTGCAGGATTCGCAAAACCTCGGTTTCGCTTACCTCGGACAGAGCTTCTGGCCGAGCATCACGCCGGCGCCGGGCGCGTTCAGTGCCAACGCCAATGGCCAGTACAGCTTCGCGCTGATCGCGTCGAACAACGGCGTCGAGGTGGGGCGCAGCGCCATCAACGTCAATGTCGGCAAGGTGCCGGAACCGGCATCGCTGGCGCTGTTCGGCCTGGCGCTGCTGGGCTTGGCCGGCATCAGTGCGCGCCGCAAGCGGAACTGAGCGGCCGGACTACTGCCGGAAAAACAGCAGCACGTAGCCGAGCGCCGCGGCGACGCCGAGGAACGGCAGCGACACGAGGTGGAAGCTGATCCAGGCCCGGCGGTCGCCGCTCATGCGCAGCGCGATCAGGTTCGCCAGCGAGCCGACCATGCAGCCGAAGCCGCCGACATTGACGCCGTAGGCGATCGTTTTCCAGTCGCGCGAGTATTCGGCCAGCGCGATCGCCGCCGGCACGTTGCTGACCACTTGCGAGGCGGCGATGGCGGCCGCGTACAGGTGGCGCGCCTCGCCCAGCCCGAGACCGAGCATGGCATGCTTGACGGCGCCCAGGCCTGCCACCAGGCGCAGGTCGATGAACATCAGCACGAACACCAGCAGCAAGCCCCAGTCCAGCTGCGCCAGCACGCGCGCGCGCAGCACCACCAGCGTCACCAGCACCGCCAGCACGGCCCATCCCGCGTAATGCAGGTCGGTGGCGACCAGGAACGGCAGGTACAGGCCGAGCGAGACGGCCAGCAAGGGCCGGTCGAGCGGCGCGTGCGCCTCGGCGTCGGTCACGGCGATGGCGCGCTTGCCGAACGCACAGGCGGTGACCGCCAGCAGGATCAGCATCGTCAGCAGTACCAGCGGCAGCATGTGCAGCACGAACTGGCCGAACGATGCCTTCGAGAGCTGCCACAGGAACAGGTTTTGCGGATTGCCGATCGGCGTGAGCGCCGAGCCGGCATTCACCGCCATCGCCTCGAACACGATCAGGCGCGTGGCCGGCATGGCGGTGATGCGGCACACGCCGAGCGTGAGCGGCACCACGATGAACAGCGCGACGTCGTTGGTGAGCAAGGTCGACAGCAGCGCCGACGCCCCCACCAGGCACAGCGCGGCCGAACGCTCGGTGGCCATGGCGCCGATCAGGCGGTGGCCGAGCCAGTGCATCGCGCCGCTCAGCTCGAGCCCCTTGGTCAGCGCCAGCAGGCCGGTCAGCGCGCCGATGGTGGGCCAGTCGACCAGCGCCGGATAACTCGCCAGCGGATTCGGCGCGATCATGCTGAGCACGACCAGGCCGGCCAGCAGGATCAGGAAGAAGCTGTCCTGGCGCAGGTTGTCGAACAGCGCGCGCAGGGGATGGCGGGCCGCCTCAGGATTCTGCGGCAGGGGCGGCAGGGCCGCGGTCGGGGAGTGATCCATCAGGGCGCCGGCAGTGGCAGGAATCATTGGTAGGCGGAACTATGCCTTGTTTCACGCCGGCGCGCTGCACGCCAGTTCACGCGGACCGGCGCGGGTGTTGACCGAGCCCAAGCCGACGCCGGGTTCGGCGCCTGTTGCGGATCGACTGCGGCTAAGCTGGCGGATGACACCATGCCTGGGGAGGCCCCATGAAACCCGCCATTTTTCTCGCGCTCGCGCTGGCCTGCGGCGGTGCTGCCGCCCAAGGCACCATCGGCGGCACCTTGCACCGCGCGACCTTGCGCGAGTGGCACCTCGCCAGTTCGGCCAACCAGGTGGCGACGGTCGCCGACATCGTCGAAAAGCTGCTCAACATCGGCGACCCGGTGGTGGTCACGCGCCGGGCGCGCGAGGTGCAATCCTGCATCAATCGGGTGTCCGACAATTTCAAGCTGCGCTCGCAGCTGGTGGCCGACACGGCGGTCGCCTGCATCGCCGAGCTGGGCTATCTGCCGCGCTAGGGCACAGTCTCACCTCGTGTGCGCCGTTTTCCGGTACCATGGCGACCGCGGGCTTCGCCCCGTGTCTCCCCTAGCCAACCCGATAGCCCATCATGACCTTATTTGCCGTACCAGTATTCGACGCCACCGTCATCTTCGAAGACAAAGAGCTTTTCAAAGGGAAGGGCGCCGCTTCCCTGTGGGCCGAAAAGCTGTCGGTCGAAATCAAGGGCCCGGTCACGGTCGAGAAAGTCGGCACCGGCTGGGCGCTGAGCGGGCGCGTCGACGGCGTCGACTGCCTGTGGGGCATCCACGGCCAGCGGCTCAAGCGCATCACGACCTGATCCTGTCGCGCCGGCCGCCAGCAGTGTCGCGCCGGCGCCTCAGTGCAAGTAGATCCTGCCGTACAGGCCGTGCGCCTCGTCCGACGGGCCGGCCGTGAAGAACAGCGTATTGGCCGGCTGCGAATTGACGCCGTTGCCGAACGCGATGCCCCACAAGCCGTCGAGCACGAGCGGCATGCCGTCGGTGCCGCTCAGGGTGCCTTCGAGCTTGCCGGTGGCCGGGTTGAAGGCGTTGATCTTGCCATCGCCGAAATTGCCGACCAGCAAATCGTTGCTGAACGTGCCGAAGTTGGCCGGCGCCATCGCCATCCCCCAAGGCGCATTGAGCGCGCCGCCGTCGGTCACCCGGGCGATCAACGCGCCGCCCATGGTGTAGGCGTCGATCACGCCGAGCCCCTGTCCATGTACTTCGTCGGGGCCGCTGGCCGCCTGTTTGGCGTAGCTGACGTAGATGCGCTCGCCGATCGCCTGGATGCCGAACGGCGCAAAGCCGGCCGGCAGGCCCGGATCGCGGAAGCTGCCCGGCAGCGCAACCTTGGCGTAGCTGCCGTTGTAGACGTCGATCGCGTTGTTGCGGAAATCGGCGGCATACAGGTAGTTCGCGCCGAGGTAGCTGCCGATCGCCGCGCCCTTGTACAGCGGCCCGTTGGCGCCGCGGTCGACCACCGTCACCGCCGATGTGCGGTTGACCGTCGGCGACCAGCCGGCGATGGTGCCGCCCTCGCCGACGAAGATGAAGGGGCTGGCCGCGGTCACGCCGTTCTGGCTGACCTTGAAGTCGGGGCTGCTGTTGAACACGATACCGGTCGGGCTGGCGTCGCCGCCGCTGCCGGGAGGAATGGTCACCACCAGCGTCTGCGGCACGCCGTTGCCGTCGTACAAAGTCGACAGCGAGGTGCCGTTGTCGGCCACCCACACGAAGCCGGTCGGGTTGACCTTGGCACGCTGCGCGTCATGCCGTTGAGGAAGCGCGTCAGGCGCGGGAAATAGCCGCGGTAGAGCAGCTCGAACGCATGCCGATCCCCGCCGGCGGCCTGGCTGATCAGCCAGGCGTCGCCGGCATCGACGACACTGGCGCTCGCGCTGGCGCCATTGCTGCTGCCGTGCATTGCGCATTCCTCCCTGGTCCGCCGTACATACCATGGCGCTCACGGATGGTTCAAAGTATGCCACCGGGGAGGCGAATGCGCGAAAGCGAAAATGTTTCGTGCGAGGCTACGTGCGTTATGTGAGGCAGCCAACTTACCGAGGCGGCCTGATCAGGCATGCTGTGCACAGTTAACCGCGCGCCCGCTGCCAGCGTGGCGCGCTACCATGCACTTGCACCGATTCACCTGACCGAGATTGATGATGGCCCCTACCGACATCCCCCAGCGCACCGTCCGCGACACCCGCCTGCAACGCGAGATCGAACGCGAACGCAGCGAGCACATGATGAACCAGGACGCCAAGGTGCACCTGAGCTTCGACGACGACGAACGCCACAAGGACGCGCGCGCGACGCCGTTGTCATCGAAGGTGCGCCGCTAGCCGCGTCAAAAGATCTTGAGATCCAGCTTGACGATCTCGATGAGCGCATTGAGGCGACGCTGGGTCGTTATCGCACCGTGGACGACCACGCTGATGATCGGCAATAGCAACAACAGCGCGAATGGCATGTAGTTGCTGGCTGGATTGATCGTACTGTAGAACAGGACGATACCGAGGATGGAGCAGCAAAAAACCAGAATGATTTTCTGGGTCCAGAAGGAAATCGGTTGCAGCGCTTCGATGGTGGCCAAGGCCTTGGCCCGACGCTCAGTGTGGGATTGTTCTCTACGCATGTTAATCGGGGTGGTAAATTCCATGTGCTGATCTCCTCATGTGGGAACGGCTCCGGGGCGCGTTGGATCGCTCCTCGCGCGCCGCTGAGTCAACCGCTGCGGCAAGACTCGTCCCGACTATACACAAGTTTCTAAACCCAAAATGCGCAGAATGTCACGCCCGCCGTGCCTTATTTACCCAGCAGGGCCAGCGTCTGCTCCCATTCCATCGCCCAGGCGTCGAGGAATGCATGCGCATGGAACGCGCGCTTCAGATGCGCCATCGGCACCCGGTACACGTCATTCAACCCCAGCGCCAGGGTGACCGGATTCCACAGCGCCTTGTTCTTCGCTTTCCTGGCGCTGCCTTTGACGCGCGCGCCGTCGTCGCCGAAAATGCCGCCGCCTTCGCCGAGCGCTTTTTCCAGGTCGATCCTCACCAGCCTGGCGAAGGCGACCAGCACCTCGTCGCGGTTGATGCCTGCCTGCGACTCCTTCGCCGCCTCGACCTTGACCGGTTCGGCGTCGCGTTTGAGTTTGGCCACCAGGCGCTCGAGTTCCTTCTTCAGGAAACGCAGTTCGTGCAGCGCGCGGCGAAAGCC
>JARXKM010000315.1 GCA_030272785.1 Pseudomonadota bacterium | reverse complement strand
TGCTGATCAGCGCGGCGGCCAGCGCCGGCGCGGCCGGCGCCCAGCTCGACCGCGAGGGGCTGGTTGGCGTTGCCGATGTGTTGCAAAGCGTCGCAGAACAATTGGCCAAGTTCGCCACCCTGCACGCACAGGATGCGGCCGGCGGCAAGGAACTGGCGCAGCTGCTCGACAAGCTGCGCCAGTGGAGCGCCCCGGGCGCGGCCGGCGGCGCACCCATCCTCGCCGCCGCCGCGCCGGCCGGCATCGTCATGGCCAGCGAGGCCAATCTGGCGCTGGGGGCGTTGTCAAAGATCGACCTCGTCAGCGCCGGCGACACCGATGTCGCCACCGGCGGCGCGCTGGCCCTGCGCGGCGCACGCGGGGTCAGCATGTTCGCGCACCAGGATGGCATGAAGTTCATCGCCGCCGCCGGCGACCTGCGCAGCGAGGCGCAGCGCGGCGACATCAAGCTTAGCGCCAGCGGCGAGATCACCCTGTCGGCCGGTGTGCGCATCACGCTGTCGGCGCCCGACATCCGGCTGGTCGCCACCGGCGTGCAGATCGACTATGGCGGCGACACCATCATCCAGCAGTCCAAGGGCAAGCACCTGATCAAGGCGGCCAGCTACACGTTTTCCAAGGGTGGCACCGGCGCGCCCATCGCGTTCGCGTTTCCCGCTTCGACGCTGGCCACGGACGAACGCGTGATCCTGGAGCACCACGCGACCGGCGAGCCGATGGCGCACCGGCGTTATGAACTGACGCTGGAAGACGGCAGGCTCATCAAGGGAGTGACCGATGAACTCGGCCGCACCTCGCTGGCCGCGAGCAAGACCTACGGCAAGATCGACATTTGCATTTTTCCCGCGGACGGCACCGCATGACGCCGCGCCACGTCGCCAGTTGCTTGCATCATTGACCAAGGAAGGCCACACACCATGTCCGATCACAGCGCTCAACCTGAACCGACCCGTCCCTTGCCCGCCGCGCAGCCCGATTGCGACGGCAATTTCCGCGCGACCGCGCACCTGTCGTCCGTCGACTGCAAGACGCGCGCCCTGCTGAAGATACCATCGTCGAAGCTGATCCCCGTCATCGTCATTCCCGGCATCATGGGCAGCAACCTGTGCGCCACCACCGACAAAACCAAGCCCGCCAACAAGGCGCTGAAACCGGGCGAGGCGGCGTGGCGGCCGCCCAATGGCAGTGCGGCAGGGCTCAAGGAGGCCGGCACATGGAAGCGGCGTCTGCCCAACCTGCGCCAGCAAATCCTCGACCCGGACACCCTGGACGTGGACGACACCGGCTTGCTGGCCGGGTCGCCCGATGTGCAGGTCGCGTTCGACCCCGCCGTGCTGAAGGAGCGTGGCTGGGGCCAAATCCATTGCAGCAGCTATGGCGCGCTGCTGTCCGAACTGGAGTTGCATCTGAATTCGGTTTTCCGCCCAATTGGGCGAAATTCCATACCCCAGCCACGCTGGCTCTACCTGGAAAAATGGGACCGCAGTTTGTGGGATGTGCGGAACGACACAGGCGCCACGGCGAAATTGACGGACGCGGAGTTGAAGAAGTTCGCCCAGTTCCACTATCCCGTCTACGCGCTCGGCTACAACTGGCTACAGTCGAACGAGTTATCTGCGGGCCGCCTTGAGAAGCGCATCGAGGAGATCATCAAATTCTGGACCGACAGGAAGCAGCAATGCACCCAGGTCATCCTGGTGACGCACTCGATGGGCGGGCTGGTCGCGCGCGCGTGCGCCAAGCGCATTCCCGACAAGATTTTGGGCGTCGTCCACGGCGTCATGCCCGCGCTCGGCGCGCCCGTCTGCTACCGCCGCATCGCCTGCGGCACCGAGACGAGCAATCCCAATAATCTGGCGTACGGCGTCGGTAACCTCGCTATGGCGAAATTCGCCGATATCGCGGGCCGCACAACGGCCGACACCTCCGCCATCATGGCCACTGCAGCCGGGCCGCTCGAACTGCTGCCGAACAACCAATACCCGAAGCCCTGGCTGTACGCCACCTTCGAGAATGGAGAAGGAAAACGCCTCGCCCACCTGAACCTGCCAAGTGGCAACGTCTACGATATGTACCGCGATACGACATCGTGGTATCGGATGATCGATCCGGCGTTGGCCGATCCGGCGGAAAAATTCGCGGACAAGGCCGAAGTTGCCAAAAAGATCAAGAAGGCGATCGATCAGGCCGAACGCTTCCACACGACGGTGCTCGGCGATTACTACCACCCCAACAGCTACGCATTTTACGGCGGGGATGCAGGCCATTTGTCGTTCGGCACCTGCCGGTGGCACGCCGCAAAGATGACCTCCCCGCCCGCGCCAGCGGTGCTCGCGTCGGGAACTGTCGTCAGCCGCGATGACGAGGACGCCGGCCGCACCGTGAAATTTTCCGACGGCGCCACCATCCATTTCACGCATTCGGTCCAGGATGGCCCCGGCGACGGCACCGTGCCGCAGCAATCGGGCATGGGGCCGGCGAAAGGAGTCAAGCAGATTTTCTGCACGAAAGGCTATGACCACCAAGGCAGTTACAGCAACGAGGCGATGCTGGCATTGACCTTGCAGCTGATCGCCAGAATCGCGCTGGACGCCAAATGAGCCCGCTCTTCACGCGCAAACACGCCAGGCTGCTGGCGAAACTCGTCGCGGCTGCCTGCATCCTCGTCGCCTGCATCGCGCTCACGCGCATGGCGCAGGCGGCCTATCTCAACTACCAGGTGAAAAACATGACGGCTGAACTGAAGGAACTCAAGATGAAGACCATGTGCGTCGGCCGCTTCCTGATCGACGTGCCGGCAGACGCGGAAGTGTCATACCGGGGGGCCATGATCGCCGGCTGGAGCATCGCGACCTATGATGACGAAACGGACGAACAATTCGCCGCGAGGATAATGGAAAAGGAAATCGCACTCTCGGGTAAGAAAAATCAACTGGGAATGCCGAGCCTTGAAAGCATCCACAAAGTGGACACAAATGGCGTTCATGGCAAGATTCACGTGTATGACAGGGAAACGATTCCCAACATGCCAGCGGAAACTGGCAAAAACGTCCAGATCGAGGCGATGGTCCGCGCACAAAAGCACAGTTTCAATCTCACCATAGAATTCGCCGACGACAGTGATCTCAAAGAACTCGGCCAACTCGTCACCCAGTTCAGGTCGCGCGCGGAAAACGAGATACCAACTGAGGCCGGCTTCTGTTTCGACGGCGGATTCATCGTCGACCCATTGCCATTTAAGCCGGGCGAACGCACCACCATGTTCGTCGGGCTAAAAGGACACCCGGATGTGTCGATCATGCTGAACATGACGGCCGGCATCACCACGCCGAAGACATTGCTTCAACGCGCCGCCGCGGGCGCCATCGGCGACGAAAATCGTTCCCGTTATCACACGTTCCGAAGCGGCCCGCGGCCGTTCAATGGCGCGCCCGGAGAGGAACTTCTCGAACGCGTGCACGAGTTCAACGGCGACTATGGCCATTCGTTCATGTGGGAGCTCGTCCATAACAAGACTGACAGTGTGTTCACACCCCTCATGTCAATGGAGATGACCACCGGCAACGCGCAACCCGGCGCGACCGTCGACTCCAGTTTGTCCGACGCCGAAGCGCTGGCGCTGTGGGACAAGCTGCTGTCATCGCTGCGCGTGCGCCCGTTGTGAAAGCCAAACCCGCCGCCGCCGTACCCGCGCAAGTGCCACTCGGCACTTGCGCGCGCCAACGAGCGCTGCCCCCAAACCGGCTGGTGGGAATGCACCGGCGGCGGCGGGGATGCCGCCATCCTCAGCGGGCGGCAGCGATACTACCGCAAAGGCGAAGGCACGAGGCAGGCGATCCAACAGGTGCCGACCACGCTGTGGCAACGGCGCAGCCGTCAACAGCCACCTCTCACCAGCGCGATACCGACGCTGTGGAAACTCGTCAGCCGGCGCCAGTACCCGCGCAGCGACCGGGCGGTGGAGCTAATCCAGCCGGCCGCCGCGCCGCTTGATGAAGGCGCCACCGCAACGGCGCGCTTGCCCGCCAGCGGATGGTGGCGCTGCGTTGAAGCGCGTGCGCTCGACGGCACGCGCTGGTTCGGACGCGGCCAGAGCTTGCCAATGGCGACCGTGCGGCAACAGCTATCGATGCTGGAGCAGCTCAAAGGCACTCGGGAAGCGACGCATCACAATGTCATATGGCAATTCATTCGCCACGACGGCGGTGCGAAGATAACACCTGCGGAACACGCGGCCACGGATGACAGCGCCGACAAGCCGGCATGATCCCAGCGCGTCAAACACGTGTTTTACCTACCCCAACGAAAGGAACCATCATGCCCAACATCATTCGACTCGGCGACCCGACATCCCACGGCGGCAAGGTGATAACTGCCGACGCGAGCGACTACCTCGTTGATGGCATCGCCGTCGTACGCGTGGACGATCTGTGCAGTTGTCCAATTCCCGGACATGGCGTAACCAAGGTGGTTGACGGCGATCCCGATTACATCGTCGAGGGTAAGCCGGTCGCCTTCACCGGGCATCAGACCGGCTGCGGCGCAAAGCTGATCTCGACGATCGGCGACTACACCCTCGCCTAACTCCAGCGGTTGCGCGCCAAGAGGCGCTCGACGCGCGCGTCAAAGCCCTTGGCCAGGTTGTTCTGCGCCGTGATATTCGTGACCTCGTTTGTGTCCCGAAACGTGCGGTTCCCCACGTGCATGTTCATAATCCCAATGGCGTCGCGCATGAGCAACCTGTAGCCGAACGGGGTCCTGTTTCCCCACCCATTTCCAAACCCGTCGCCGACGCCTCGATACCGTCATCGCCGCCAAGTTCACCCGCATAGAGTGGTCCAAAACGGCGGCGCGCTACTGCCCCAGCGCGTCGGCCACCGCCGGATTGAGCGTGTAGACGCCGAACATCTGCGCCTCGTCGAGAATGTGGCCGCGGATCGCCAGGCGCGCTGCGGCGCCGCTGAAGCGCCCCTCGAGCGCGATGCGCGGCACGTCGAGCGCGTACAGGCTGAACAGATAAGCGTGGGGGCGCAGGTCGTTCCAGGGCGGACATGGGCCGTCGTAGCCGAAATAGTCGCCGGCCATGTCGGGGTCGCCGGCGAACCAGCCGGTGAAGTCGTTGAGGCCGTGGCGCAACTGGTGTTCGGTGCCGTTCTTGACGGCGAACGGCAGCAGCGGGCCCGGTTTGCCGTGCGGCGTCACCCGCTCCGACAAGGCGCCTTCGCCGAAGCTCCTGATGAAGAGCGGAATGTCGACCAGCGTCCAGTGATAGAACTCGATGCGCGGCAGCTCGGCGGCGATGCTCTTGCCGTCGCGGTTGACGTCGCCGCCGACCGCCGGCGCGTCGAGGTCGCAGCAGAACAGCGCCAGCGACTCGCTG
>JARXKM010000314.1 GCA_030272785.1 Pseudomonadota bacterium | reverse complement strand
AGCAGCGCGGCGCTCTGGTCGGCGGTCGGATAGTCGTCGAGGATGGAACGGTAGTGCTCGGTCACCAGCGCGCTGATCGGCAGCACGATGCCGGCGTCGGCCGCGGCCACCAGCACGTTCTGCATGTCCTTGAGCTGGCTCTTGACCTGCCCGCCGGGCATGAAGTTGCGCTCCAGCATGCGCTGGCCATGCACGTCGAGGATGCGGCTTTCGGCGAAGCCGCCGCGGATCGCCGCGCGCACCGCGGCCGGATCGGCGCCGGCGGCATGCGCCAGCAGCAGCGCTTCGGCGATGATGTCGAGCGTGCCGCCGACGATCAGCTGGTTGCACAGCTTGGCGACCTGGCCGCTGCCGGCCGGCCCGACCAGGGTCGGCCGCCCCATCGCCTTCAACAGCGGCTCGGCCAGCGCGAAATCGTGCACACTGCCGCCGGCCATGATCGCCAAGGTGCCAGCCTCGGCGCCGAGCACGCCGCCCGACACCGGCGCATCGATGAAGCGCACGCCGTGCGCCTCGAGCGTGGCGTGGAAGGCCAGCGCCTCGCCTTTCTGGGTCGAGCTCATGTCGATCCACAGCGCGCCCGGCTTGAGCGACGGCAGCGCCGCCTCGATCAGCCGCGCCACCACGGTGCCGCTTGCGAGCATCGAGATCACGATGTCGGCGCCTTCGAGCGCGTCGGCGAGATCGGCGCGCGCATCGACGCCGCACGGGCGCAGCGCGTCGGCCTTGGCCGGCGAGCGGTTCCAGGCGCGCACCGCGTGGCCGGCCTGCGCCAGCCGGGTGGCCATCGGTTTGCCCATCAGGCCGATGCCCAGGAATGCCAGGATAGGGGATGTCATGTCTGCTCCTTGTCGATCGCACGTGCGTGTCCGATTGTAACGTGGCGGCGGCCGGCGGCGCGTCATTAACCCCGGTACAATGACGGCATCGTTAACCAAAATGCACCTCTTCCTTTGAAAGCGTTTATGTTCTCCAACAAGATGATGTGGCAACCGATACTCGCGCTCGGCGCACTGCTGGCCGTCCAAACGGTCTGCGCGGCCGACACGCTGGCCGACTCCGCCGCGGTGGAAATCGGCACCGGCAGCAAGGTGCAGATGCTGCGCGTCAGCGCGCAGCAAAACTGGCAGCGCAGCTGGTTCGAATCGAACGGCACCCACCTGTCGGGCTACTGGGACGCCAACCTGGCACAGTGGCGCGGCAACGCTTACCAGAACAAGCCCGGCCAGCACCAGAACATCACGGTGATCAACCTGACACCGGTGTTCCGCTTCGAGCGCGCCGACAAGAAGGGCTGGTACGGCGAGGGCGGTATCGGCGTGAGCCTGCTGTCGGCGCTGTACGACAACGACGACAACCGGCTGTCGACCAATTTCCAGTTCGGCGACCATATCGGCGCCGGCTACGTGTTCGACAACAAGTGGGAACTTGGCACCAAGATCCAGCATTATTCGAACGGCGGCTACAAGCACCCGAACAGCGGCGTCAACTGGTTGGTGGTCAAGGCGGCCTACCATTTCTAGCGCGGCGGCGCGGTCCGGTTGACTTCGCCGTCGGCCGTTTTATGTGACAATCGTGTTCGGCCCGCATGCCTGTTGCGGGCTGCAATACGAGGGCAACGATGACCAGTTCCGCCATCAAGACATACCTGCCGTGGGTCGTGGCCACTGCGCTGTTCATGGAGCAGCTCGACGCCACCATCGTCAATACGGCCATTCCCAGCATCGCCGCCAGCCTGCAAGTGACGCCGCTGAGCCTGAAGTCGGTGGTCACCAGTTATATCCTCAGCCTGGCGGTCGGCATTCCGGTCAGCGGCTGGATGGCCGACCGCTACGGCACGCGCCGCGTGTTCGGCGTCGCCATCGCCATCTTCACGCTCGCCTCGGTGCTGTGCGGCCTGTCGCTGAACGCGCCGATGATGACGGCGGCGCGCCTGCTGCAAGGCATCGGCGGCGCCATGATGATGCCGGTGGGACGGCTCGCCATCATCCGCACCTTCCCCAAGTCGGAACTGCTCGGAGCGATGAATTTCGTCATCATCCCGGCGCTGATCGGCCCGCTGCTGGGGCCCACCGTCGGCGGCCTCATCGTCCATTTCATCTCGTGGCGCGCGATCTTCTTCGTCAACGTGCCGGTTGGCCTGCTGGCGCTGTTCCTGGTGTACCGCTACATGCCCGACTATCGCGGCGGCGAACGCCGGCCGCTCGACGTGATCGGCATGATCCTGTTCAGCTGCGGCACCGCCTTGCTGTCGTGGCTGCTCGAAATCTTCGGCGAGCACACGCTCGACCCGACCACCGCGGTGGTGATGCTGGCGCTGTCGGTGGCGCTGCTGGTCGCCTACGGCTGGCATGCGAGCGGCATCGAATTTCCCCTGCTGCGGCTGACGCTGTTTCGGATCCGCACCTTCCGCACCTCGGTGCTGGGCGGCTTCGCCACGCGGCTCGGGGTGGGCGGCCTGCCGTTCCTGCTGCCCCTGCTGTACCAGGTGGGGATGGGCTTGCCGGCCTGGAAATCGGGCCTGCTGATGATGCCGACCGCGCTGGCGGCGATGGGCATGAAGCTGATCTCGGCGCCGCTGCTGGCGCGCTTCGGCTACCGCCAGGTGCTGATCATCAACACCGTGTGCATCGGCGTGACCATCGGCATGTTTTCACTGGTGAAGGCGGGCACACCGGTGGCAGTGATCGTCACGCTCGGCCTGCTGCAGGGGTTCTTCAACTCGCTGCAATTTTCCAGCATGAATACGCTCGCCTATGCGGACGTCGCGCAGGAGGACTCGAGCATGGCGAGCACCATTTCGAGTTCGTTCCAGCAGTTGTCGATGAGTTTCGGCCTGGCCACCGGTTCGCTGGTGACCGCCTGGTTCCTCGGCAATGTGCCGCAAACCAACCAGCTGATGGTCACCAGCGCGCTGCACAGTGCCTTCGTGGCGCTGTCGGTGGTGACGATCCTGTCGTCGCTGGCGTTCTGGACCTTGCGGCGCGAGGACGGCGAGAGCATCAGCAAGGGCGTCAAGGTGGTGCCCGAGCCGGTGCCGGCAAGCACCTGACGGCGCGGTGCGCCTGACAATTCGCGCCTGGTGGTTCGCCCGGTTCGCCTAGTAGTGATAGCTCACGCCGACGCTCACGCGCGCGCCGTTACGCTCTTCGACGATCGGGCTCAGGCCGGGCTTGTCGGCCAGGCGCGTCAACGACACGCCGCTGAACATGCGGAACTTGTTACTGAGCTGGATGTTCCAGTTGGCCCCGAGGTAGACGTTCTTCAGTCCGGCCGCGGCATCGTAGTTGCGTGTGCTGAAGTACGACTGCATGTAGGCATGGTCGGCCAGGTTGGCGCCGGTGTACACCTGCAGCGCCTGGTGCGAGGTCAGCGGCATGCGGAAGCTGGCGCCCAGCCGCATCACCAGGCCGCGGCCGTCGTGCCCTCCGCCGTAGTCAAGCGAAGAGCTGAGCTGGAGGTTGTGCGCCAGCGCATAGCGCACATACACGCCGGGGTCGACACTCCAGCTGGCGCTCGATCCCGGCACGTCGGCGCGCGGGGCGCGGCGACCAAGGCCGAGCGTCGGACCGTAGTGGAGGGTCGGATCGTTGGACAAGTCCACGCCGGCGCGCAAGCCCTCGAGGAAGACGCCGTTGCTCCAGTTGACGGAAAAATTCGGCACCACGAGCATCACTTGCTGCTTGCTGCCCTCGGTGCGGGGGCCGATGGTTGCCAGCGCGCCGATGTAGGTGTCGTGCGAGCCCTCGGGCATCATGGCGGCGGTCTGGGCGAAGGCGGCGGGAGCGGCGGATGCGGCAAGCGCCAGCAAGAACAGGAAGCGGGACGTCATCGGGGTGTTTCCTTGGTGGTTGAAAAAATCAGATGTAGCCGAGTTCGAGGCCGCGCAGCACCGCGCGCACGCGGTCGCGCACAGCCAGCTTGGCGAGGATGTTCGAGACATGGTTCTTGATGGTGCCTTCGCTCGGCCCCAGCGCGGCGGCGATTTCGCCGTTGTTGAAGCCGGCCGCCATCAGGGCGAGAATTTCGGTCTCGCGCGCGGTCAGGCGTTCGGCCAGCGTCGACGGCGCCTGCGCGGCGCTGGCGAAGGCGGCGCGGGTGCGCTCGGTGAGCGCGGGGCGAAACAAGGTGGCGCCGGCGGCGACACTGCGGATGCCTTCGGCCAGCCGCTCGAGCGAAATGTCCTTCAGCAGGAAGCCCTTGGCGCCGGCGCGCATGCCGTCGAACAGCGCCGCGTCGTCGTCGAAGGTGGTCAGCAGGATGGCCGGCGGCAGCTGCGCGGCGTGGCGCTGCAGCAGTTCGATGCCGGAGCAGTGCGGCATGCGCACGTCGAGCAGCAGCACGTCGGCCTGCGCGGCGGCGATCACCGCCGGCGCCTGCGCGCCGTCGGCCGCTTCGGCGACCACGCGGATGTCGGGCGTCAGCTCGAGCAGGCCGCGAATGCCGCTGCGTACCAGCATCTGGTCGTCGACCAGCACGACGCGGATCATCGCGCCGCTCCGGCGAGCGGCAGCGCGAGGTTGACGGCGTAGCCGCGACCGGGCAGGCTGGCCGCCGCCATCGCGCCGCCCAGCGCATCGGCGCGCTCGCGCATGCCGGCCAGGCCGCTGCCGACGTCCGCGCCGGCGCCGCCACGGCCGTCGTCGGCGATGCGCACCTGCAGCTGCCCGTCGCGCTGACCAACGCTGACCGCGATGGCGCTGGCGTCGGCATGGCGCAGCGCATTGCTCAGGCTCTCCCGCACGCAGCAAAAGACGGCATGCGCCAGGGCCGGCGAGTCGATCTCGAGGCGCTCCTCGAATTGCAGCGTCACCGGCGGATGCGGGATGCCCTCGCACAGGGTGGTGAGAACCGCGCGCAGATCGATCGGCTCGCCTTCGCGCTCCTGGGCCACGACCACGCGCACTTCGGCGAGCAGGGTACGCGCCAGTTCGCGCGCGGTGTGCAGCGCGTCGGACGGCGCGGCCGCGTTCTGGCGCACGGCCAGGTCGAGATGCAGGCTCAGCGCGGTCAGGTGATGGCCGACGATATCATGCAGGTCGCGGGCGATGCGCAGTCGTTCGGAGGCGCGCACGGTGCCGGCCAGCAGCGCCTGGGTGGCCAGCAGTTCGGCGTGCGACGCGGCGAGCATGCGGCGGGCGCGCTGTTCGCGCACTACCAGGCAGCTGATGCCAAATGCCAGCATGTTAATCGCCAGGTCTATCCCGAGCAGCAACAGCACGTTTAGTACCCTGCTGTCCTTGGGCGCGAGCCCGGTGCCGAGCAACATCCACAGGCCAATCGCCACATGCAGCAGGCATCCGGCGGCGAGGCAGTACAGCGCGCGGCGCAACGGCAACGCAGCCGGCATTTGCGCCGCGGCCAGGATACTGAGCGACGACATG
>JARXKM010000034.1 GCA_030272785.1 Pseudomonadota bacterium | reverse complement strand
GCTGCTCCGGCACCTTGGTAATGCGCGCCATCGCCGGCAAGCCCATCACGCGGATAGTAGCATCGGGCAGCGCGTAGCAGGCGTCGGCCATCAGACCGCTGGTGATGAAGCCGCCCGACAGCGCCTGGTCGTACACCAGCGCGATGATCTTGTGGCCCTGGCGGCGCGCCAGGTCGACGCACTTGCCGAGATGGGCCATGTAGCTGTTGATGCCCAACATTTCGTCGCGGTGACGCAGGCGCTGGCCCTGGGTGTCGACTAGCAGCAGGATGGGCCGGCCCGGATGCTCGCGCAAGGTCGCCAGCACGAAGCGCGCCTGCGCCAGCGCGATTTCGACGCCGATCGGGGCGTGCCCGGTGGTGCCCACCACGGCGATGGTCTGCTCGCCCGCCTGTGCGCTGCCGGAGAGGAAATTGTCCGATTCGGTGATCGCGTGGCCGTTCGGGAACAGCGCCGCGGCCAGGGTGTGCCATTCCATCAGCGGCCTCCGATGCGGTAAGGTGCGGCGGCAGCCATGAACTGCGCAGCTTCGAGCATCGGCAGCGCGGCCGGCTGCTCGATGCCGAGTGCGGCCCAGATCTCGAGAGGGTCGGCCATGTCGCCGAAGCGCGCGATGCGTTCGCCCAGCATGGCCTGCTCCTGTTCGAGTTCGGCCAGGGTGAGGGCGGCCGGGCGCATGCGGCACTGCGCGATGGTGTCGATCGCCGCCTGGCGGAATGCGGCGACCGAGTCGGCTACGATGGCCTGGCAGTCGCCCAGCAGGAAGCGGTGCTTGCCGCCCGTGGTGCGCCACACCAGCGCGCGGTCGCGCGAATCGAATTCTTCGACCCCGCTGGCGGTCTCGATCACTTCCGGCCCGGACATCGCCAGCCGGCCTTCCTCGGACATCACGATCGCGTTGGTGCAGCGGGCCACGATGCCCATGCCGCCGAACACGCCGTTCGAGCCGCCGGCCAGGGTGATGACGGCGACGCCGGCGGCGCGCGCGTCGAGCACCGCGCGCATCACCTCGGAGACGGCGATCAGGCCGGCGTTCGCTTCGTGCAGCCGCACGCCGCCCGTTTCCATCAGCAGCAGCACGGCGCCGACCCGCTCGGCGACTGCGCGCCTGAGCAGGCCGACCAGCTTGGCGCCATGCACTTCGCCCACCGCGCCGCCCATGAAGCCGCCTTCCTGGGCGGCGGCGAAGACGGTCTCGCCGGCCAGCAGGGCGCGGCCGACGACGACGCCGTCGTCGAAGGCGACCGGCGCGTCGAGCTGGCCGAGGTGGGGGCTGATCACGCGCGCCGACGGCGGCAGGAATTCGACGAAGCTGGCGCCGTCGAACAGGCGCGCGATGCGCTCGCGCGCGGTCGATTCGAGGTAGCTGCTCATGCGCCCTCTCCCAGCATGGTTTCGACCGCCTGGTCGAGGCGCAGGCTGACCACCGCCGGCGTCGCGCCCATGTCGTTGATGGCGATGCGCGCGTCGGCCAGCTGCCAGCGCTGCTGGAAGTCGTGCATCACCGCTGCCCAAGTGGCGCCGAAGCCGACCGCCGCGGTCTTGATCTCGATGCTGCAGGCGCCGCCGAGCGGCGCCGATTCGATCAGCACCTCGAGGTTGCCCGAGCCGACCACGCCGACCACGCGCGGCTGGTCCGGCAGCGTGCGGCGGCCGTTTTCAAAGCGATATTGAAGCGTTTCCATAATCCCGATCCTTACCAGTTGCGAAAGCGGCGCGGCGGCGCGTACAGGCCGCCCGATGCGCGCACCAGGTCCTTCATGTTCTTGGCGGCCAGCAGATCGCGCGTGGCGAGCCGCTTGTCGACGCCGATGTCTTCGGCGCGCACGATGATGCCGCGGTCGCGCAGGTTCTCGACCATCCGCTGGTCGCGCGCCATGCCGACCGGGGTGTAGCCGGCGACGCCGCGGATCGCCTGTTCGCGCTCCTCGTCGCTGCGGCACAGCAGCAGGTTGGCGATGCCTTCCTCGGTGAGAATGTGGGTGACGTCGTCGCCGTAGATCATTACCGGCGGGATCTCGAAGCCGGCCTGTTCGGCCAGCTCCCAGGCGTCGAGCCGCTCGACGAAGGCCGGCTGCATGTGCTCGCGGAACGTCTCGACGATCTGCACCACCAGCTTCTGGCCGCGCGGGATGGTGTTGCGCCCTTCGCGCGCCTGGCGGCCGGCCTTCAGCCATGCCGGGCTGGCGTGGCGCCGGCCGCGCGCGTCGGCGCCCATGTTGGGGGCGCCGCCGAAGCCGGCGATGCGGCCCACCGTGGCGGTCGAGGAATTGCCCTGCAGGTCGATCTGCAGGGTCGAGCCGATGAACATGTCGCAGGCGTAGTGGCCGGCCGCCTGGCACAGCGCGCGGTTGCTGCGCATGCTGCCGTCGGGCCCGACGGCGAACACGTCGGGGCGGGCGCGGATGTAGTCTTCCATGCCCAGTTCGGAGCCGAACGAGTGGATCGATTCGATGAAACCGGCCTCGATGGCGGGGATCAGCGCAGGATGGGGATTCAAGGCCCAGTGGCGGCCGATCTTGCCCTTCAGCCCGAGCGATGCGGCGTAGGTCGGCAGCAGCAGTTCGATCGCCGCGGTGTCGAAACCGATGCCGTGGTTGAGGCGCTGGACGCCGTATTCGGCGTAAATGCCCTTGATGGCCATCATCGCCATCAGCACCTGGATCTCGGAAATGAGGGCCGGGTCGCGCGTAAACAGCGGCTCGATGTAGTAGGGATCGGGCGAGCGCACCACGAAGTCGACCCAGTCGCCGGGGATGTCGACGCGCGGCAGCACGTCCATGATGCGGTTGACCTGGACGATGACGATGCCGTTCTTGAAGGCGGTCGCCTCGACGATCGGCGGCGTGTCTTCGGTGTTCGGGCCGGTGTACAGGTTGCCGTGGCGGTCGGCCGCTTCGGCCGCCACCAGGCACACGCGCGGCGGCAGGTCGATGAAGTAGCGGCTGAACAGCTCGAGGTAGGTGTGGATGGCGCCGATGTGCAGCTTGCCGGCGGCGACCAGCTTGGCGACGCGGCCGGCCTGCGGCCCGGAGAACGAGAAGTCGAGCTTGGCGGCGATGCCGCGCTCGAACACGTCGAGGTGCTCGGGCAGCGCCAGCACCGACTGCAGCATGTGCAGGCCGCTGATGCGGGCCGGGTCGAGCGCGGCGAGGGCCTTGCCGAGGAAGTCGGCCTGCTTCTGGTTGTTCCCTTCCAGGCAGACGCGGTCGCCGCATTCGAGCACGTTGTGCAGCAGGTCGGCGATGCGCGCCGCCGGCACCGCCTTGCCGTCGAGCGCGGCGCCGAGCACCGTGCGGGTGCGCGCCAGGCGTGCGGCACGGTTCTGCTGCAAGGTGTTCCATACAGTCGGCGGCGCGTTCACTATTTGGTCCCCATCATCAGGTTAGGCAAGGTGGTGGCAATCGACGGGAACACGCACAGCAGCACGACGGCGACGAACATCAGGCCGACGAACGGCATCACGCCCC
The DNA here is from genome assembly GCA_030272785.1 of Pseudomonadota bacterium. Lineage (GTDB taxonomy): Bacteria > Pseudomonadota > Gammaproteobacteria > Burkholderiales > Burkholderiaceae_D > JAFCUW01. The sequence continues at coordinate 23,876 of JARXKM010000034.1, read as the reverse complement.
AGATCACGTCCTTGAGCGGGATGTCGGGCGCGATGTTCCTGATCACGAAGATGTTCAGGCCGACCGGCGGATGGATCAGGCCCATCTCCATGACCACGGTCATGACGATGCCGAACCAGATCAGGTCGAAACCGGCCGCCTTCAGCGGCGGCAGGATGATCGGAGCCGTCATCAGGATGATCGACACCGGCGGCAGGAAGAAGCCGAAGCCGATCACCATCACGAGGATCACCGCCAGCAGCATCCAGCGCGACAGGTGCATGTCGACGACCCACTGGGCGGCCGACTGGCTGATGTGCAGGTAGCTCATCACGTAGGAATAGAACAGCGACATGCCGATGATCAGCAGCAGCATGGTCGACTCCTTGATGGTCGAGGTGAGGATGGGCGCCAGGTCCTTCGGCCGCCAGACCTGGTAGACGACGGCGATCAGCACCAGCGCCAGCAGCGCGCCCAGGCCGGCCGTCTCGGACGGCGTGGCGTAGCCGCCGTACAGGGCGATCATCACGCCGATCAGCAGGATGATGAAGGGCAGCACGCGCGGCAGCATTTCGACCTTTTCGCGCAAGGTGAAGTGCTCGGTCTCGAGGTAGGCCGACTTGGCGCCGCCGCCTTCGTACAGGGCCAGCGCCAGCGCGTATTCCTTGCGCGCACGGTAGACCGCGTAGCCGGCGAACAGCGTCACGAGCAGCATGCCGGGGCCGATCCCGGCCAGGAACAGGCGGCCGAGCGACTGTTCGGCGGCGACCGCGTACAGGATCATGGTGATCGACGGCGGCAGCAGGATGCCGAGGGTGCCGCCGGCGGCGATGATGCCGGCGGCGAAACCGGGCGAGTAGCCGCGCCGGCGCATTTCGGGGATGCCGGCCGAGCCGATCGCCGAGCAGGTGGCGGGCGACGAACCGGCCATCGCGGCGAACAGCGCGCAGGCGAACACGTTGGCGATGCCGAGGCCGCCGGGCACCTTGTGCAGCCAGGTGTGGATGGCCGAATACAGGTCCTTGCCGGCGGGTGACTTGCCGATCGCGGCGCCCTTGAGGATGAACAGCGGGATCGACAGCAAGGTGATCGAGGCCATCTCCTCGTAGACGTTCTGGGTGACGGTGTCGAGCGAGGACGCCGGCATGAAGAAATACATGAAGCCGGTGGCGACGACGCCGAGCGCGAAGGCGATCGGCATGCCGGAGAACATCACCACCAGGGTGACGGCGCCGTACAGGGCGCCCAGGGTCAGATCGCTCATCGCGCGCTCCGCTGGTTGGTGACATGGGTGAGGACCTGGACGAGGATCTGCAAGGTCAGCACCGACATGCCGAAGGCCATCATCGCGTAGGGGATCCACAGCGGCGGGGCGAAGGTGGAGGAGGTGGTCATGCCGTCGGCCCAGGCTTCGTGGAACAGCGCCCATGATTTCCACGAAAAGAACGCGCAGAACAGGCAGGAGACGAGGTCGACGAAGAACAGGCGCACCGCGTTCACGCGCGGCGAAAGCAGCGAGGACAGCGCCTCGATGCCGATGTGGCCGCGATAGGACTGCACGTACGCGGTGCAGAAGAAGGTCACGCCGACCAGCATGAACACCGACGCCTCGTCCTGCCAGTCGGTCGGCACCTTGAAGAAGTAGCGGCTGACGACCGAGTAGGTCAGGATCAACGCGGTGAGGATCATCGCGCCCATCGACAGCTTCAGCAGAAAGCTGTTGAAGCGGTCGAGCATGAGCGAAAAGCCGGCCAGCGCCGGCTGGTCCGGCACCGCCGGCCCGCGCGCCGGCTCGAGCTCGAAACCATGGCTCACAGCGTTTTCTCCGCCAGTGCCAGCAGCTTGGCGCAGTTGGCGTTTTTATCGGCGTAGTCCTTCCAGACGCTGGTGCGGGCAATGTTCTGCCACTTCTTGACCACCGCCGGGGTCAGGTCGACCACCTTGGCGCCGACCTTCTGGTACACCGCGGCGACAGCCTGGTCGTCGGCCATGGCGGCCTTGCGGGCGAAGCTTTCGAGTTCGCCGCCGACGCTCATGATGATGGCCTGCTGCTCCTTGGTCAGCTTGTCGAACACGACCTTGGACATCATCAGCGGCTCGAACATGAACCAGTAGGCGCCGCCGCGGCCGGTGGTGAGCGCCTTCGACACTTCTTCGAGGCGGAAGGAAATAAGCGAGGTGGAGGAGGTCAGGGCGGCGTCCATCGCGCCGGTCTGCATCGCGGCGTAGATTTCGTTGGACGGCAAGGTGACGACGGCGGCGCCGGCGGCCTTGAGCATCAGGTCCATTTCACGCGAGCCGCCGCGCACCTTCATGCCGCGGGCGTCTTCCGGATCGACGATCGGCTTGGTGCGCGAGGCAACCCCGCCGGCTTGCCAGATCCAGCTGATCAGGACGATGCCTTTCTCGAGCAGGATGCGGTTCAGTTCCTTGCCGACGTCGGCGTTCTTCCAGCCGTAGCCCTGCTCGTAGGAGGTGACCAGGCCGGGCATCAGACCGATGTTGACCTCCGGAACTTCGCCGCCGGCGTACGACAGCGGCACCAGCGACATGTCGAGCGCGCCCTTGCGCATGGCCGAGAACTGCGAGTTGGTCTTCATCAGCGAGGAGCCGGGGTAGATCTCGAATTTGAGGCTGCCCTTGCTGCGCTTTTCGGCCTCGGCGGCGAACATGCGGCACAGGCGGTCGCGGAAATCGCCCTCGTTGACGGTGCCGCCGGGGAACTGGTGCGACAGTTTCAAGGTGCTGGTCTGGGCAAATGCGCTGGTGTTCAGCCACAACGGGCTGGTGGCGATGGCGCCAAGAAGCGTCCTACGGGTCATTACCGACATGTCATCCTCCAAGATGGTTAAACGAACTCATGAACTTCAGCTACTGAACGAATCGCGTCACACCCTGGCAGCCCATCGTATGCAATGTTCGTTCTTATGTATACAAGAATAAACTCAATAAATACGTTGTCAAGATGATTTTACGTTTTATACTTAATCACTATATACACTGTGGTAGAAACCTCAATATGAAAAACCGTTCCGAAAGCCTGCGCGAAACCATCGAGGAAATGATCGCGGTCGGCGCGCTGGCGCCCGGCCAGCATCTCGACGAGACCGAGCTGGCGGCCAAGTTCGGCGTGTCGCGCACGCCGATCCGCGAGACCTTGATCCAGCTCGCGTCGATGGGCCTGGTGGTGATCCGGCCGCGGCGCGGCGCGGTGGTGGCCGAACTCGGGCCACAGCAACTAGTCGAGATGTTTGAAGTGATGTCGGAGCTCGAGGCGATCTGCGCGCGGCTCGGTGCGCGCCGCATGACGCCGGCCGAACAGCAGGCGTTGCTGACGGCGCACGCGGCCTGCAAGGAGGCCAGCGCGGCGAAGGACCCGGACGACTATTACTACAAGAACGAAGTGTTTCACTACGCGATCTACGCGGGCAGCCACAATCAGTTCCTGATCGAGCAGGCGCGCAGCCTGTCGCGCCGGCTGCGGCCGTACCGGCGCCTGCAGTTGCGGGTGCGCGACCGGCTGCCGACGTCGTTTTCCGAGCACGACGGGGTGGTGCAGGCGATCCTGCAAGGAGACGGCGAACTGGCCGCGCAGCGCGCGCGCGACCATGTGATGATCCAGGGGCAGCGCTTCGCCGACCTGATGGCGTCGCTGCCGCAATTGAGCGCCGGGGCGGCCTGAAACGCACCGGCGGCGCGGCCGGCCAGTGACGCACCGGCAGCGCAGCCAGCCGGTTTGCTGAGCGGAGCAATAAGGCGGTATACTGATGCGCTGGCATCCGCGCCGCTCGCGGCGGTGAGCCGAGCGTCAACTTCCCCTCCCAGGACCGATACAATTTATGCGGCATCAGCAGCAATCTTTCCCATCGGCGCCGTGTGCGCCGGCCGCTGCGCCCGGGTGGTTCGCATGATCGAGTGCAACCGGACCATGGAGCAGGCCAGGCGCGACTTCGCCGCGGGGCGGCTGACCGGCGCGACGCTGGTGCGGGTGCCGATGAGCCGAACCGACTGGACGGTGCGGCTGAGCGGCAGCAAGGGCGATGCGGGCATGTTACTGGAAGTGCAGACGCTCGGCGCGCGCCGGTTCGCCAGCCTCGACAGCGCCGCGCTGGCGCTCGAGCAGATCGGCTTTGCGTTCGACCAGCTGAAAATGGCGCAGTGAGGCGCAACCTCGGCATGGCGCGCACGGCGCCGGGCATACGCACCAGCCTGGCCAAGCTGGTGGTTGTCTGCGTGTTGCCGCTGGCGGCCGTTGCCGGCTTGCTGATCGAGCAGTTCTACGAGCAGGAACACGTGCGCCTGACGGCGACGGCGACCGGGCGGGCGCGCTCGATGGTGGCGACGGTGGACCGCGGATTTTCCACCACCCAGGCATCGCTGCTGGCGTTGAGCACGTCAAAGCGGCTCGAACAGGGCGACTTCGCCGGCTTTCGCCTGCGCGCCTTCGAGGCCTTGCAAAATATGCACGCTGACAACATCGTGGTGCTCGATATGGCAGCGCAGATGCTGCTGGCCACCAACCGTCCGTTCGGCGCGCCGCTGCCCAAGCTGAGCAGCGCGCCTCTGCTGGCGCGGGTGATCGAGACGGAGCGGCCGGCCGTGTCCGACCTGTACAACGGGCCGATCATTGGCATACCGATTTTTTCGGTCGGCGTGCCGGTCGAATACGCCGGCAAGCTCAAGTATCTGCTGGCGGCGACGACGCGGCCCCAGCAGCTCACCAAGATATTAACGGAGCAGAATTTCCCCGACAGCTGGCGCGCCGCGCTGACCGACAGCACCGGCACGATCGTCGCGCGCACCCACGGCATCGAGCGCTTCCTGGGCAAAAAAGTCGTGCCAGCGTTGCTCGCGCGGATCAATAGCGAAGCTGAAGGCAGCCTCATTATCACGACGCTGGACGGGATCGCGGTGCTGACCGTGTACAGCAAATCGCCCGTCACCGGCTGGACCATTGTGATCGGCATGCCGCTCGACGAAATCACGGGCGGCCTGCGCCGCACGCTGGCCTGGCTGATCGCCGCGACCATTGCCGCGCTCGGCATCGGCATTGCGTCGGCCTGGGTCATCGGCGGGCGGATCGCGCGCTCGATCACGCTGCTGGGGGCGAGCGCGAGCGCGCTCGGCGAGGGCGGCCAGCCAGCCGTGGCGACTGTGCATTTCCGCGAGGCGATCGAACTGGGCCAGGTGCTGCTGCAGGCGGCCGACAACCTGCGCAAGGCCAAGCACGCCGCCCACCATGACGGCTTGACCGGCTTGCCGAACCGCGCGCTGTTCAGCATCGACGTTAGCCGACAGTTGGCCCTGTGCAAGCGTAACGCCGGCGTGCTGAGCATCCTGTACATCGACCTCGACGGCTTCAAGGCGGTCAACGACAGCTTCGGCCATGCGGCCGGGGATCAGCTGCTGTGCGCCGTGGCGCAGCGGATCACGGCGGCGATTCGGGAATCGGACATGGCGGCGCGCCTCGGTGGCGACGAGTTTGCCATTGCGCTGATCCACACATCGATCGAGGATGCCGCCCGCTTCGCCGAAAAATTGCTGGCAATTGTATCGGCGCCCTATCCCTTGTCGGAACACGCGGCGACGATTTCGGCCAGCATCGGCATCGCCGCGTATCCCCAGTCGGCAACCGAGATCGATACGCTGCTGGGCAAGGCGGACCGTGCGATGTACCGCGCCAAGCACAGCGGCAAGCGGCGCTGTTGCATCGCCGGTCAGGCGGCGGGCGAGATGGCGGGTCAGATCGCGGACCAGATGGCGCGAACCGACAAGGTTTGAACGCCGCGGCGGGCCATTGAAGACCGCTTGCATGCCCCCATCTCTTGCAAATGATGAAACAAAAACTCAATTGGCGACGGCCACTGTTCTATGCCTTGCTGCCGATATTCTTCATTATGATCTTTCTCGGCTTTCCACTGCCGCTGGCGCCGCCGCCAGCGATGACGCCGCAGCAAGAGCAGTCGGTGACGGTCAAGAAGCGCAAGAAGCGCACGCGGGTGTAGTGCCGCGGCGGCATCGACAGATCAGGCCGTGTACGAATGCCGGCACTGACCCCGGGGGATCGACAGATCAGGCCGTGTACGAATGCCGGCACTGACCCCGGGGGATCAGTCTTCTACCGTGTCCTTGCACAGCGCGCAGGCGACGCCCTTGCGCGCCTGGTAGTAGCGATAGCCGGTGAAGACGCTCGCCGAGATCAATGCCCAGATGAAGGAGTCGGTCAAGGCAGCGTCGAGCGTGCGGCCACGCAGCAGCGCCGCCGCCATCAGGATCATGAAGACCATGCCGCATACCCACAGATAGCGCTTGACCCAGAACTCGTTGCTTTTCATGGCGATTCGTTTGCTGATCGAGGCCAGCCCCGTCAGACAGGCGCCTGGCCGGGGGTGAAAATCGATTCGATCGGCCGCGCGAACAGCTTCGAGATGGCAAATGCGAGCGGCAGGCTGGGGTCGTAGCGACCGGTCTCGAGCGCGTTGACGGTCTGGCGCGAGACGTCCAGCAAATCGGCCAGCTGGGCCTGGCTCCAGCCTTGCTCGGCGCGCAGTTCGCGGATGTTGTTGTTCATCGCTTGAGCAGCACGCGCACGAAACACACCAGCCCCCACGAGGCGGCCATGATCGGCCAGACCGAGAACATCGAGATGCGCGGAAAACCGGCCGTTTCCAGGAAGCCGTAGCTGAAGGTGATGGCGGCGGTCATGGCGGCGGCAATGGCGAACGATTCAAGCAGGTTTTGGCGCAGGTATTCGTCGGTGCGCCGCAAGTGGCGCGCGATCGCCCAGATGGCCAGGCCGAAACCGGCCATCGGCAACAGCAGCACCGCCGTGCGCAATACGCCGTCGGCCATCGGACGGCCGAACCTGATCGCGGCAACCAGCAGCACCACGTAGATGCCCAGCGATAGCAGCATCTCGCGGCGGTACGCCTTGTAGACCTTCTTTTCATGCGTCATGGTGATTTTCCCGCTTGTAAAGTATGCTTTACATATTAGCCAGCGGGAAGTCTGATGTCAAGTAGGCTTTACATCTATTTTTGCATGCTGTTCTCGACTACAATTCGGCTCCTGCATCCTTCCCGACGAAAGCGGCCATGGCGCCCAGCACTTCCCGAACCTTGCGCGTGGCCGTGATCGGCGGCGGTCCCGCCGGCCTGATGGCGGCCGAGGTACTCAGCCAGGCCGGCGTGCGGGTCGACCTGTACGACGCGATGGCGTCGGTCGGGCGCAAATTCCTGTTGGCCGGCAAGGGCGGCATGAACATCACGCATGCCGAGCCGGCCGCCGATTTTGCCCAGCGCTACGGCGCGCGCGCCGCCGACGTGGCGCCGTGGCTGGCGCAGTTCGATGCGCAGGCGGTGCGCGACTGGATGACAGGCCTGGGCATCGGCAGCTTCGTCGGCACTTCGGGCCGGGTGTTCCCGACCGAGATGAAGGCGGCGCCGCTGCTGCGCGCCTGGCTGCACCGCCTGCGCGCGGCGGGGGTGCAGTTTCACATGCGCCATCGCTGGCTCGGCTGGCACGCCGGCCAGCTGCGCTTCGCCAGCCCCGACGGCGAGCAGCTGGTGCAGGCCGACGCGGTGATCCTGGCGCTGGGCGGCGCCAGCTGGGCGCGGCTCGGCTCGGACGGCGCCTGGGTCGGTTTGCTGGCGAACCAGGCGGTGGCGGTGGCGCCGCTGGCGCCGTCGAACTGCGGTTTCGACGTCGGCTGGAGCGCGCATTTCAGCGCCCTGCACGCGGGCGCGCCGCTGACGACGGTGGCGATCGAGTCGACCGACGCGCTTGGCTGCCAGGTGCGCCGCCAGGGCCAGTTCGTGATCACCGCCGGCGGCGTCGAAGGCAGCCTGATTTACGCGCTGTCGGCGGCGCTGCGCGAGCAGATCGCCGCGCACGGCAGCGCCACCATCTACCTCGACCTGGCGCCTGACTTCAGCGCGCAGCGGGTCGCCGCCGATGTCGCCCATCCGCGCGGCGCGCGCTCGATGTCGAGCCATCTGCAAAGCCGGCTGGGGATCAAGGGCGTCAAATCGGGCCTGCTGCGCGAGTGCCTGACGAAGGCGCAATTCGCCGATCCGCACGAACTGGCCGCCGGCATCAAGCGCTTGCCGCTGGTGCTGCTGCGCGCGCGGCCGATCGACGAGGCGATCAGCAGCGCCGGCGGGATCCGCTTCGAGGCGATGGCGGCCGATACGCTGATGCTGCGCGCCTTGCCCGGCGTGTTCGCCGCCGGCGAGATGATCGATTGGGAAGCGCCGACCGGCGGCTACCTGCTGACGGCCTGCTTTGCCAGCGGGCGGGCGGCGGCGCGCGGCGCGCTGGCCTGGCTGGCCGGCCTCACTGTTTGAAGGTGACTTCGCCGGAACCGTTGCGGCTGACGTTGCGCTCGGCCGGATTACCATAGACGAGCACATCGCCGCTGCCGCGCAAGGTGACGTCGACCGCTTTGGTGGCCGTCATGACGGTCTCGCCGGTGCCCATCAGCTGCAAGCTGGCGCGCTCGGCGTTGAGGTGGTGGGCGTTGATGTCGCCCGAACCGGTCTGCTCGGCGGTGAACTGCTTGCACGCGCCGACCACGGTCATCTTGCCCGAGCCGATCACCGCCACCTCCACCTTGTCGCTGGCGCCGCCGTTCATTTCGAGTTCGCCGCTGCCGTGGATGTCGGCCTTGACCTGCTTGAAGCGGCCATTGAACTTGAGGTTGCCCGAGCCGTTCAGCTGCACCTCGACGCGCTCGCCGCTAAAGCCGTTGACGCTGCTGTCGCCGCTGCCGTGCATCGCCACTTCGTCGATCGACGGCAGCACCAGCGTCACCTGCAGCGGCTGGCGGTGGTGCAGCAGCATGCCGGTGGTGCCGATGTGCAAGGTGCCGTCGTCGTCGCTGGTGGTTTCGACATTGCCGAGCAGGCGCTGCTCGCCGCGCACCACCAGCGAGGCGACGGCGCCCTGGCGCAAGGTCAGGTCGATCGGCCCGCTCAGGTCAATCGCATGGATGTTCTTGCCCAGCACGCGGGTCTGGCTTTCGAGCAGCCGGCCAGCCTGGTTCGTCGGCCCGCTGATCCCCTTGGCCCGCAGCATGCTGTAGGACAGGCCGATCAGCAGCACGGCCAGCACCAGCAGGCTGAATCCGACTTTGAATAGTGCGCGCATGATGTGCTCCTGTATGGTTCAGCTGCCCTTGAGCAGGGAAAAATTCATGTCGATGTAGCGCCTGATGCCGACCACGGTGTATTTGGTCACCACCAGGCTGAGCAGGAAGAGGATGATCGCGCCGATCACCATCGACAGGCCGAACAAGGTCTGGGTGGTGCGCGATCCGGCGTCCAGGCCGGTCGAGATGCGGATGCCGCGCCCGGCCACCGCTTCGGCGCGCTCGATCACCGGCGCGCTGCTGTCGGCGTCGTCGGCGGCCGGTGCCGGCGTCCGCGTCGGGGTCTTCTCCTGGAAGATGCGCACGCCGTCTTCGTCGATGGCGACCTTGGTATGGCTGCCGGGATCGGCGCCGTCGTCGCTGACGACGAAGTGGCGCAGCGGGCCGTCGAGCACCAGCTCGTTGGCGCCCGACAGGCCGCTGGCGGTAATGGCGATGCCGGCGACGTAGAACGCCAGCGCGCAGGCGTACATTGCGGTCAGCAGCGAGGCGTAGACGATCGCCGGCACCACCATGAACAGGTTGAAGATGGCCAGCCCGATGACCGACACGATCAGGCGCACCAGGTTGAACGGGTTGCGCTTTTGCTCGAACGCCGACAGGTGGCTGTTGGCGCGCAAGGTGAGGGCGATCTTTTTCGGATCGTCGAGTTCTTTCGAGATGTCCGCTTCGGCGCGGCCGGCGGCGCTGCCGTCGACGAAGCGCTGTTCGTACCAGGCCAGCGTCTTGGCCTGCAGCTCCGGCGGCAGGCCGCTCATGGCACGCTTCAGCGCATCGAGATATTCCAGTTTGCCCATGATGGTTCCAGAGTGAGTGCGGTGGTGCCTAGGCGCCGCCGATGACCAGCGTGGCGAGGGCGGACGAGTGCGTGGCCCTGGCGCCGCCGATCAGTTCCGGTTTGACGATCACGACGGTGCTGGCGGCGACAAATGCCAGCAGGGCCAGGATACGCAGTCCAAGGTGCAGTTTCATGATGATGTCCGATTGGCCATGCTCGTTTCGATAGTGGTACTTTACCGAAGCGGCCGGCGCCGCGCCCTCGCCATGCGACAGGCTGCCATTTTGGCGGGGCAGGCGACGCTGGCGCCGGACAGGTGCGCGCACGTCATGACGCCGCTGGCGCGATAATTGCGTTTGCCGCCGCCACGCCGCTGCGCACGGCGGCTTCGAGTGTTGCTGGATAAGCACTCTCCGTATAGTCACCGGCCAGCACCAGGCCGGCCAGTCCGCTGGCGGTTGGCAGGCGCGGCAAGCCGGGAGTGCAGGCGAAGGTGGCGCGCTTTTCGCTGATCACCTGGCTCCACGCCGGCGCGGCCAGCTCGGCGCGGCCGAACACCGCCGCCAGCTGGGCCGCGACGGCCCGCGCCAGCGCCGCCTGGCCGAGCGCGGCGGCCTCGCCCGACGCGCTCACCACCACCGCGCACAGGCCGGCCTGGCCGGCGTCGAGCTGGCCGCGGTCGAACACGAACTGGCCCCAGTGGCCACCGGCCGGGTCGTCGACCAGCGCGTAGAACGGCAGCGCGAGCCGGACGTCGGCGCCGTATTGCAGGTAGCAGGTGGTGATCGCCTCGTAGTCGAAGGCAGCCAGCTGCTGCGCGACGGCGTCGAGCGGCAGGCCGGCCAGCAAGGCGGCGGCGGCGCGCGGCGGCACCGCCAGCACCACCGCGTCGAACTGGCTGCTGCAGCTGCCGCCGACCGCCTGGCCGGCGGCATCGACGCGCCAGCCGTGTTCGGCCCGGGCCAGCGCGGTGACGTTGGCGCCGCAGTGCAGCGTGCCGCCGCGGCCGGCGATGAAGGCGGCCGCGGCGCCCGGGAACAGCGCGTGCAGGTCGCGCCGCGGCAGCAGCATGTCGGAGGCGGCGCGGCCGGCACCGAGGCTGTCGCGCAGCACCGCCAGGAACACCTTGGCCGAGGCGCGCTCGGGCGGCGTGTTGAGCGCGGCCAGGCACAGCGGGCGCCACATCAGCGCGATCAGCCTGGGCGTCTGGTCGAAGCGCTCGAGCAGTTCGGCCACGCTGCAGTCGGTGTGCAGCTGCCAGCCCATCCAGCGCGCGGTCGAGGAAAAGCGCGCCAGCGCCATCTTGTCGGCCCGCGCCAGACCCTTGGCGCGCAGCAGCGCAAGCGCCAGGTGAAACGGCGCCGGCAGCCGCGGCGCGACGAAATCCATGCCGCCGCTGCCGGGCGGATAGCGCATCTGCAGCGGCAGGTGCAGCAGCGCGGCAGCCGGATCGACGCCGACCTGGCGCAGCAGGCCCAAGGTGGCAGTGTAGGCGCCGAGCAGGATGTGCTGGCCGTTGTCGAGCAGGCGGCCGTGCAGCTCGACCGCGCGCGCGCGTCCGCCCAGGCTGCGCGCCGCTTCGAACAAGGTGACGTCGGCGCCGGCGGCGGCCAGCTTGACCGCCGCCGCGCAACCGGCCCAGCCACCGCCGACGACGGCGACCCGCTTGCCTGCGCCTGCCGGGCCGGCCGGTTTAGCCACGGATGTAGGTTTTCCACGCCAGCCAGAGCTTGCGCAGCGGGGTCAGCGAGATGCGCTGGGTCAGCACGTGGTAATTGTCGCGTGCGATCTCGTCGAGCACGGCGCGGTAGATCGCCGCCATCATCAGGCCGGGGCGCTGGGCGCGCCGGTCTTGCTTGGGCAGCAGCGCGAAGGCGTCGTCATAGGCCTGCTGGGCGCGCGCCACCTGGAAGCGCATCAGGTGTTCGAACTTGTCGCTGTGGCGCGCGTTAAGCAGGTCGGCCGCGGTGACGCCGAACTGCTGCAGCTCGTTGACCGGCAGGTAGATGCGGCCCTTGCGCGCGTCTTCGCCGACGTCGCGGATGATATTGGTGAGCTGGAACGCCAGCCCGAGCTGCTCGGCGTAGGCCAGGGTCTGCGGGTTGGTGACGCCGAAGATGCTGGCCGACAGGATGCCGACCACGCTGGCGACGTGCCAGCAGTACGACTTCATGGCCGGATAATCGAGGTAGCGCGACTGGTTCAGGTCCATTTCCATGCCGTCGATGATGGCCTGCATGTGCTGCTGCTGCAGGTCGTACGGCGCCAGGTGCGGTTGCAGCGCCTGCATCACCGGGTGGGTACCGCCGCCCTTGAACATGGCGGCCACCTCGGTGCGCCACCAGGCCAGCTTGATGCGGGCGATCGATTCGTCGGTGCACTCGTCGACCGTGTCGTCGACTTCGCGGCAGAACGCGTACAAGGCGGTGATGGCACGGCGCCGCTCGGGCGGCAGGAACAGGAAGCTGTAGTAGAAGCTGGAGCCGCTCTGGACGGTTTTTTGTTGGCAGTATTCGTCGGGGGACATGGTCAAAAGTGCAATGGATGGCGAATCGAAGCCGCTATTCTATAGGCATGCCACCGGAACTGGCGAACTTGCGTCGCCACCGCGACGGGAGACACCCCGCAAGAAGAGGGCTGGCGTGCATTGCAAGCTCTTCATGGCAGCGTTATGCCAGCACGTCCAGTCCCTTTCGATCCGCCAGGTTCAGCAGTTTCAGCGATGGGCCGTTGGGGTGCTTTTGGCCCTGCTCCCATTTCTGAACCGTCGACGTGCTGATGTTGAGGTAGGCGGCAAACACTGCCTGACTGGCCTTGAAGCGCAGTCGCAGATGCTTGATCTGCGCGGCAGTGTAGTCCTGCACGGGCGTCAGACATAACGCGTCAAAATCGCGCATCGTTGCTCCATCCATGGTGCCGGCCACGTGCAAACCCTGCGCGGTGCTGTGCAGCACGTCCAACAATCTTTCATGTTTGCTCATAGCTCACCTCGATCAGTTCCTGTGCGTTTATCGCCTTGTCCAACGCGTTGCGGTCGTACGCTAGCAAGTGCGCCGCCATTTTCTTCAATGCCTGCAATTCGTTATAGTCAATGTTGTCGCGCTGGTTCTTGGCAAACCCGTATAGAAAGAATGCCTTGTCCCTGACCTTGAGCGCCAAAATTGTACGCACTCCACCACTTTTTCCGCGCCCGCCTAAGCCGATACGCTTCTTGACTACATGGCCACCCAGATCGGCATCGATCAGGCCTCGCTCCATTTCGTCCACGGCATCGCGTAACGCCTGTCCGAGCAAACCTTCCTTAGCTGCCCACTTGGCAAACCACTTTGTCTGGAAAATTCGCATGCGCCCTTGGGTTTCATTCGTGCTTCCATTATAGCACTCAGTGCCATAAATGATGGCGTTTCAGCGCATCCGCAGCGCGCGCCAGGCCAGCCGCAGCCAGTCGGCCTTGCCCAGCGTGGGCCGGCGCGCGTAGACGTCGTAGTCGGCCTGCTCGATCGCCTCCAGGATGCGCAGGCCGCCTTGCACCACCAGCCGCAGTTCCCAGCCGATGCGCCCCGGCAGGCGCACGGCCAGCGGCGCGCCCGACAGCAGCAGCGCGCGCGCACGCGCCACCTCGAACGCCATCAGGTCGCGCCAGTGCCGGTCGCGCTCCGGGCCGTCGAGCTGTTCGGGCGCCACCGCGAAGCGCGCCAGGTCCTCGAGCGGCAGGTAGATGCGGTCTTTGGCGCGGTCGATCGCCACATCCTGCAGAAAATTAATCAGCTGAAGGGCCGAGCAGATGGCGTCGGATGCGCGTACATTGACGGCATCGGCGGCGTCGTACAAGCTCAGCATCAGCAGGCCGACCGGATTGGCGGAGCGGCGGCAGTAGTCGAGCAGCGCGGCGTAGTCGGCATAGCGGGTGACGGCGACATCCTGCTTGAAGGCCGACAGCAGGTCGCGAAACGGCTGCAGCGGCAAGCGGTACTGGATGATGATGGCGGCCAGGCGGTCGAACATCGGTGCGCCGGCCGGCTCGCCGCGGCCGATGGCGGCCAGACCATCCTCATAGCGTTCCAGCGCGGCGAGCCGTTCGGCCGGCGTGGCGTCGCCTTCATCGGCGATGTCGTCGGCGCTGCGGGCGAACGCGTAGATCGCCTCGACCGCGGGGACCAGCCGCCTGGGCAGCAGGAAGGACGCGACAGGGAAGTTTTCGTAGTGGTCGACGGGCATGAAAAAATAAATGACGCGAAAGTCATTTGCTGGAAAGTTTGCGGTTTATAATGTCAAATAGCAATTGGTCAGATGACCGAGACCGTGCAATGTGATTGCCGCAATTGCAGTCATTGCAGTCATTGCAGCCCGCATAGTAAAGGAAAACACCGTGTCCGCCCCGAATAAAACGCGTTCCACTTCCCCGGTGCTGTGCGCCGCCGTTGCCGCGCTGGCCCTGGCGCTGGCGGGCTGTTCCAAACCGCCTGCCAAGAGCGAAGACATCCGACCGGTGCGGGCGATCGTGCTCAGCGCCAGCAACGTCGATGTCAATGCCGAATTTGCCGGCGAGGTGCGACCGCGGGTCGAATCGCGCCTCGGCTTCCGGGTCGGTGGCAAGATCACCGCGCGCAAGGTCGACGTCGGCAGCACGGTCAGGCGCGGCCAGGTGCTGATGCAGCTCGATCCGCAGGACTTGCAGCTGTCGCAGGCGCAGGCGCTGGCCAACCTGCGCGCCGCCGAGACCAACCGCGACCTGGCGAAAGCGGAGATGAAGCGCTACCAGGACCTGGGCGCGAAGAGCTTTGTCAGCCAGGCCGTGGTCGACGCCAAGGTATCGACCCTGAAGGCGGCCCAGGCCAGCGTCGACGCCGGCCAGGCGCAATACCGCGGCCAGTCGAACCAGGCCCGCTACGCCACCCTGGTGTCCGACACCGACGGCGTGGTGACCGCGGTCGACGCCGAAGTCGGCCAGGTCGTCACCGCCGGCACGCAGGTGGTGCGGGTGGCCCGGCTCGACGAGATGGAGATCGTCATCGGCCTGCCCGAGGACAAGGTCGACAGCCTGCGCAAGCTGGCCGACGTGACGGTGCGCCTGTGGGCCAATCCGCACGTGGTCATTCCGGGCAAGATCCGCGAAGTGTCGCCGGTAGCCGATGCGGCCACCCGCACCTACCCGGTGAGGGTGGCTATCCCGGCCGACTCGCCCGGCGTCAAGCTGGGCATGACGGCGCTGGTGCAGTTTGCGTCGAGCACGGCGACGCCGCAGATCCGCGTGCCGCTGACCGCGCTGTACCAGGAAAAAGGCGTCACCTCGGTGTGGCTGGTGGAAAACGGCGCGGTGCGCATGGTGCCGGTGCAGTTGGGCGGCGTGGCCGGCAACGACATCCTGCTGGTGGCGGGCGTGAAAGCCGGCCAGACGGTGGTGACGGCCGGCGCCAACGTGCTCAAAACGGGCCAGAAAGTGACCTTGCTGCCAGGCGCCGAGGCCGCCAAATGAAGGGCTTCAACCTGTCGCGCTGGGCGCTCGAACACATCCCGCTGACGCGCTACCTGATCGCCGCGCTGCTGATCGGCGGCATCGTCAGCTACGGCAGCCTCGGCCAGGATGAGGATCCGCCGTTCACCTTCCGCGCGATGGTGGTGCGCGCCGTCTGGCCGGGCGCGACGGCGGTGCAGATGGCCGAGCAGGTCACCGACAAGCTCGAACGCAAGCTGCAGGAAACGCCCTACATCAACAAGATCCAGAGCTATTCGAAGCCGGGCGAGACCCTGATCATCCTCGAGCTGCGCGAATCGACGCCGCCGAAGGAAACCGCCGCCGCCTGGTACCAGGTGCGCAAGAAGATCGGCGACCTCGGCGGCACCTTGCCGCCGGGCGTGATCGGGCCGTTCTTCAACGACGAATTCGGCGACACCTACGGCTCCATCTTCGCGCTGTCGGGCGACGGCTTCAGCTATGCCGAAATCAAGGACTATGCCGACTTCGTGCGCCAGCAGTTGCTGCGCGTGCCGCTGGTGGCCAAGGTCGAGCAGTTCGGCGTGCAGGACGAGAAGATCAACATCCTGTTCTCGCACAAGAAATTCGCCGAACTGGGTGTGCCGTTCGAGCAGATCGTCGGCCAGATCGCCAGCCAGAACGCGGTCGAGTCGACCGGCGTGCTGGTGACGCCGACCGACAACCTGCAGGTGCGCGTGACCGGCGCCCTGAAAACCGTCAAGGACCTCGAGAACCTCGAGCTGCGCGCCGGCAGCACCACGTTCCGGCTGGGCGACTTCGCCGTCGTCAAGCGCGAATACAAGGATCCGCCGCAGGAAAAGATGCGCTTTAACGGCAAGGAAGTGATCGGCCTGGGCGTGTCGATGGAAAAGGGCGGCAACATTATCGTGATGGGCAAGGGACTCGACGCCACCGTCGCGCGCATCAAGGCGCAGCTGCCGGTCGGGCTCGAACTGCACCGGGTGTCGGACCAGCCGCGCGCGGTCACCGAGTCGGTCAGCGAATTCATTCACACGCTGATCGAAGCGGTGCTGATCGTGCTGGCCGTCAGCTTCGTCGCGCTCGGCCTGCACAGCAAGCCGTTCCGTCTCGACGTGCGGCCCGGCCTGGTGGTGGCGCTGACCATACCGCTGGTGCTGGCGATCACCTTCCTGTTCATGAACGTGTTCGCCATCGACCTGCACAAGATCTCGCTTGGCGCCCTGATCATCGCGCTCGGCCTGTTGGTCGACGACGCCATCATCGCCGTCGAAATGATGGTGCGCAAGATGGAGGAGGGCATGTCGCGCTTTGAGGCGGCCACCTTCGCCTACACGTCGACGGCGATGCCGATGTTGACCGGCACCTTGATCACCGCCGCCGGCTTCCTGCCGATCGGGCTGGCCAAGTCGGCCGCCGGCGAGTACACGTTTTCGATGTTCTCGGTCAACGCCATCGCGCTGCTGGTGTCGTGGGTGGTGGCGGTGATGTTTACGCCTTACATCGGCTTCCTGCTGCTGAAGGTCAAGCCGCACGGCGCCGCCGACAGCGGGCACGAGGTGTTCGACTCGCCCGGCTTCCGCCGTTTCCGCGCCATCGTGACCTGGTGCGTCGAGTGGCGCAAGAGCACCATCGCGCTCACGCTCGGGGTGTTCGCGCTGGGCGTGTTCGGCTTCAATTTCATCGAGAAGCAGTTCTTCCCCGATTCGAGCCGGCCCGAACTGATGGTCGAAATGTGGCTGCCCGAAGGCACCGCGTTTTCCGCCAACGAAGCGCAGGTGAAAAAGTTCGAGGCCTTCATCGCCGGCCAGCCCGGCGTCGAGAGTGTGACCAGCTACGTCGGCACCGGCAGCCCGCGCTTCTACCTGCCGCTGAACCAGATATTCCCGCAGACGAACGTGTCGCAGATCGTCGTGTTGCCAAAGAACCTGGCGGCGCGCGAATCGCTGCGCCAGAAGATCGTCGACGTCTTCAAGCACGATTTCCCCGAAGTGCGCGGGCGGGTCAAGCTGCTGCCGAACGGGCCGCCGGTGCCGTATCCGGTGCAGTTCCTGGTGGCCGGTCCGGAAATCGGCACCGTGCGCGCGCTGGCCGACCAGGTCAAGGACATCCTGCGCGCCAATCCGAACGCGGTCGGCGCCAACGACAACTGGAACGAGTCGGTCAAGGTGATGCGGCTCGACCTCGACCAGGACAAGCTGCGCGCGCTCGGCGTGACGTCGCAGACGGTGATGCGGGCGGCCAACACCATCTTGTCGGGCACGACGATCGGCCAGTTCCGCGAAGACAACAAGCTGATCGACATCGTGGTGCGCCAGCCGCTCGACGAACGCGCCACCATCGCGGTGCTCAACGACACCAACATCCCGACCGCTTCCGGCAAGTCGGTGACCCTGTCGCAGATCGCCCGCGCCCATTTCGTCTGGGAGCCGGGCGTGGTCTGGCGCGAGGGGCGCGAATGGGCCATCACGGTGCAGTCGGACGTCGTCGACGGCATCCAGGGACCGACCGTGTCGGGCCAGGTAGGCGAGAAGCTGAGCGCGCTGCGCGCCAGCCTGCCGGCCGGCTACACCATCAAGCTGGCCGGCGCCGCCGCCGACAGCAAGGCGGCCGAGGCGTCGATCGCGGCCAACGTGCCGCTGGTGCTGTTCATCGTGTTTACCCTGCTGATGCTGCAGCTGCACAGCTTCTCGCGCGCGCTGCTGGTGTTTTTGACCGGCCCGCTCGGGGTGGCCGGCGCGGCGATGGCGCTGCTGATCCTGCACCGGCCGTTCGGCTTCGTCGCCAACCTCGGCGTGATCGCGCTGTTCGGCATGATCATCCGCAATTCGGTGATCCTGGTCGACCAGATCGAGCAGGACATCGCCAACGGCGCCGAGCCGTGGAACGCGATCGTCGAGGCGGCGGTGCGGCGCTGCCGGCCGATCATCCTGACGGCGGCCGCCGCCGCGCTGGCGATGATCCCGCTGTCGCGCTCGGTGTTCTGGGGGCCGATGGCGGTGGCCATCATGGGCGGCCTGGTAGTGGCGACGGCGTTGACCTTGCTGTTCCTGCCGGCGCTGTACGCGGCCTGGTTCCGCGTGAAAAAGCCGACCTCAAGCAAGTTCATCCGATGACGGCGGCCGGATGACGCGGCGCGTCAATGAAAAAAGCCCTGTCATATTAGAAAATCCAGTAAAATACCGGGTTGAAGTTGTAGCCCCTAACCAAGGCAGTGCAGGGCGGCCGGTTTCATAGTCGGGCGCCCTTTGTGTTTTCCGGCGGCTGGTACAGGCCGGCCGACCAGGTGCAACCGGTAAGAACGGCTGCGATCCCGCGAGGATGGCGAAATTGGTAGACGCACCAGGTTTAGGTCCTGACGCCAGCAATGGTGTGGGGGTTCGAGTCCCCCTCCTCGCACCATGAATATATTGACACTTTTTTTGGACGATTTTTACAATGGCAACTGCAGTCGAAACCCTGGGTAAACTCGAGCGTCGCATGACGATCTCTTTTCCGCTGGCTGACGTCCGGACGGAAGTTGAAAAGCGCTTGAAACAGCAGGCCAAAACGGCCAAGGCGCCTGGCTTCCGCCCAGGCAAGGTTCCTCTGAAGATGGTCGCCGCGCAGTACGGCTACCAGATCGAGTCCGACGTTCTCAACGACAAAGTCGGCCGCGCCTTCAACGAAGCGGCCAACGAGAACCAGCTGCGGGTCGCCGGTTTCCCGAAAATCGATGCCAAGGATGACAGTCCGGAAGGCGTGCTGACGTTCGACGCGACGTTCGAAGTCTATCCGGTGGTCGCCGTCGGCGACCTCGCCGCGGTGGAAATCGAAACCGTCAAGGCCGACGTCTCGGACGCCGAAATCGACAAGACCATCGACATCCTGCGCAAGCAGCGCGTGCACTACCATGCCAAGGGCGTGGCAGGCGAGCACGGCGACGGCGGCGAGCCGGTCGCGGCGGCGGGCGACCGCGTCACGGTCGACTTCACCGGCGTCATCGATGCGGTTGAATTCCCAGGCGGCAAAGCAGAAGACTACGCCTTCGTGCTCGGCGAAGGGCGCATGCTGCCCGAGTTCGAAGCGGCGACGATCGGCCTGAAGGTCGGCGAATCGACCACCTTCCCGCTGGCCTTCCCCGAGGACTACCACGGCAAGGACGTGGCCGGCAAAACCGCCGAGTTCACCATTACCCTCAAACAGCTCGAATGGGCGCACCTGCCTGAAGTGGACGCTGAATTTGCCAAGTCGCTCGGCATTGACGACGGCGACGCGGAAAAAATGCGCGCCGACATCAAGGTCAACCTCGAGCGCGAAGTCGCCGGCCGCGTCAAGGCGCGCAACAAGGAAGCGGTGATGGATGCGCTGGTCAAAGTGACCGAGATGGACGTGCCGAAGGTGATGATCGCCCAGGACTCCGAGCGCCTCGCCGAGATGACCCGTGCCGACATGGCCCAGCGCGGCATGGACGTCAAGGACATGCCATTCCCGCAAGAGCTGTTCGCCACCAAGGCTGAGCGCCGCGTGCGCCTCGGGCTGATCCTGTCGCAGCTGGTGGCCGACAACGCCCTGCACGCGACCCAGGAGCAGGTCAAGGCGCAGATCGAAGATTTCGCCCAGAGCTACGAAGATCCGAAGGAAGTGCTGAAGTACTACTACAGCGACCGTCGGCGCCTGGCAGAGGTCGAAGCCCTTGTTTTAGAAGAAAACGTCGTCAACTATGTCCTCGGTAAAGCGAAAGTGACCGCGAAAGCAGTGGCCTTCGACGAATTGATGGGAAGCAACGCACAAGCTTAAGAATGTTTTAAGCTCCTGTTAAGCAACGACGACAACGAGGAAAGAGACAGCTATGAGCTACAACCCGGCATTGGACACACAATCACTCGGCCTGGTGCCGATGGTGGTCGAGCAGAGCGGGCGCGGCGAGCGCGCCTACGACATTTACTCGCGCCTGCTCAAGGAACGCGTGATCTTCATGGTCGGTCCGGTCAATGACCAGATGGCCAACCTGATCGTCGCCCAGCTGCTGTTCCTGGAGAGCGAAAATCCGGACAAGGATATCTCGCTCTACATCAACTCGCCGGGCGGCTCGGTCTCGGCCGGCCTGGCCATCTTCGACACGATGAATTTCATCAAGCCGGACGTGTCGACCCTGTGCACCGGGATGGCCGCCTCGATGGGCGCGTTCCTGTTGGCGGCCGGCGCCAAGGGCAAGCGCTTCTCGTTGCCGAACTCGCGCATCATGATTCACCAGCCGTCGGGCGGCTCGCAAGGGCAGGCCTCGGACATCGAAATCCAGGCCAAGGAAATCCTCTACCTGCGCGAACGGCTCAACAAGATCCTGGCGGACGCCACCGGCAAGACGATCGAGCAGATCCACAAGGATACTGACCGCGACCGTTTCATGTCCGGCGACGAGGCGGCCGACTACGGCCTGATCGACAAAGTGTTAACCAGCCGGGCTTGATGCACGCGCTGCGGTACTGCTGAAAACGCCCGGGCGCTACAACGTTCGGGCGTTTCCTTTTCATTTCGGGTAGCATGGCACATACGTGCAGCTTGTTGCGCGCCTGTATCAGCCTTATCTTTATAGCAATCTACTAGAAACCTGCCCCATGTCAGACAAAAAATCCTCCAGCGGCGAAAAACTCCTGTACTGCTCGTTTTGCGGCAAGAGCCAGCACGAGGTGAAGAAACTGATCGCCGGACCGTCCGTGTTCATCTGCGACGAGTGCATCGACCTGTGCAACGACATCATCCGCGACGAGACCTCGAACGTCGAGACGGTCGCCGGCGCCAAGTCGGACCTGCCGACGCCGCAGGAGATCGCGGCGCTGCTCGACCAGTACGTGATCGGCCAGCAGACCGCCAAGCGGATCTTGTCGGTGGCGGTGTACAACCACTACAAGCGGCTCAAGCACCTGGGCAAGAAGGACGACGTCGAACTGGCCAAGAGCAACATCTTGCTGGTCGGCCCGACCGGCTCGGGCAAGACCTTGCTGGCGCAGACGCTCGCGCGCATGCTCAACGTGCCGTTCGTGATCGCCGATGCGACCACCCTGACCGAAGCGGGCTATGTCGGCGAGGACGTCGAGAACATCATCCAGAAGCTGCTGCAAAGCTGCAACTACGAAGTCGAAAAGGCGCAGCGCGGCATCGTCTACATCGACGAGATCGACAAGATTTCGCGCAAGTCGGACAATCCGTCGATCACCCGCGACGTCTCGGGCGAGGGCGTGCAGCAGGCGCTGCTCAAGCTGATCGAGGGCACCATGGCGTCTGTGCCGCCGCAGGGCGGGCGCAAGCACCCGAACCAGGACTTCGTGCAGATCGACACCACCAACATCATGTTCATCTGCGGCGGCGCCTTCGACGGCCTGGTCAAGATCATCCAGAACCGCTCCGAAAAGAGCGGCATCGGTTTCTCGGCCAACGTCAAGAGTCAGTCCCAGCGCGCCAACAGCGAGATCCTGCTCGAGGCGGAGCCGGAAGACCTGATCAAGTTCGGCCTGATTCCGGAACTTGTCGGCCGTTTGCCGGTCGTAGCTACTTTGAGCGAACTGACCGAGGACGCGCTGATCCAGATCCTGGTCGAGCCGAAGAACGCGCTGATCAAGCAATATTCGAAATTGCTCGAAATGGAAGGCGCCGAACTGGAAATCCGTCCCGCCGCGATGCACGCGATTGCCAAGAAGGCATTGGCGCGCAAGACCGGTGCGCGCGGCCTGCGTTCGATTCTCGAACACGCCTTGCTCGACGTGATGTACGAATTGCCAAATCAGCAGAATGTCATCAAGGTGGTGATCGATGAAAATACGATCACGAATGGGGCGAAACCTTTACTGATTTACAGCGAAACTGCCAAAGCATCCGGAGAAAATTGAAAATTACCCACCCGCGCACAACAAAAAGGGCTGCATACGGTAATTCTTGGCGGTACAATTTATCTCAATAAAAGAAGCAGGCTTCAATCGAAAAGCCACTCGCGGCGCGTGCCGCGCGGTGGCTTTTTATATTTGATTTTTGTTTTATCTTTTGGACCATGCCGGAAATAGATGTCGTCATTCGACCAACTATTTAAATCACTGCCAAAAATTAATTACTGCCCGAAAATATATTTTGCAGACCGGCCTTGTGTTTAGGCAGCTTGTGCCAACATCGTAATCACGCTTTCTATAAAAGGTATGCCATGACAACTTCCAAATTAACCGAGCAAACAACGCTGCCATTACTGCCGTTGCGCGACGTGGTCGTCTTTCCGCATATGGTAATACCGCTGTTTGTTGGCCGGCCCAAATCGATCAAGGCGCTCGAAGCCGCGATGGAGCAGGGCAAGAGCATCATGCTGGCCGCCCAGAAGGCCGCCGCCAAGGACGAGCCATCGGCCTCGGACATCTACGAGATCGGCTGCGTGGCGAACATCCTGCAGATGCTCAAACTGCCGGACGGCACCGTCAAGGTGCTGGTCGAAGGCGCGCAGCGCGCCCGCATCAACCATATCAGCGACTCGCCCACGCATTTCATCGCCGACCTGACCCCGCTCAACTCGGAAGTCGGCGACGACTCCGAGGTCGAGGCGATGCGCCGCGCGATCGTCCAGCAGTTCGACCAGTACGTCAAACTGAACAAAAAAATCCCGCCCGAGATCCTCGCCTCGCTGGCCGGCATCGACGACGCCGGCCGGCTGGCCGACACGGTCGCCGCGCACCTGCCGCTCAAGCTCGAGCAGAAGCAGGTGATCCTCGAGATCTTCAACGTCGCCAAGCGCCTCGAGCACCTGCTCGGCCAGCTTGAAGGCGAACTCGACATCCTGCAGGTGGAAAAGCGCATCCGCGGCCGCGTCAAGCGCCAGATGGAGAAGAGCCAGCGCGAGTACTACCTCAACGAGCAGGTCAAGGCCATCCAGAAGGAACTGGGCGAGGGCGAGGACGGCGCCGACATCGACGAACTCGAGAAGAAAGTGGTCGCCGCCAAGATGCCGAAAGAGGCGCTCGACAAGGCCACCAACGAACTCAAGAAGCTCAAACTGATGTCGCCGATGTCGGCCGAGGCGACCGTTGTGCGCAACTACATCGACACCCTGGTGAACCTGCCATGGAAGAAGAAGTCGAAGGTCAACAACGACCTGGCGAACGCCGAGAAGGTGCTCGACGGCGACCACTACGGCCTCGACAAGGTCAAGGAACGCATCATGGAGTACCTCGCGGTGCAGCAGCGCGTCGACAAGCTGAAGGCGCCGATCCTGTGCTTCGTCGGCCCGCCGGGGGTCGGCAAGACCTCGCTCGGCCAGTCGATCGCGCGCGCCACCAACCGCAAGTTCGTCCGCATGGCGCTCGGCGGCGTGCGTGACGAAGCCGAGATCCGCGGTCACCGCCGTACCTACATCGGCTCGATGCCGGGCAAGGTGCTGCAGTCGCTGGCGAAAGTCGGCGTGCGCAACCCGCTGTTCCTGTTAGACGAGATCGACAAGATGGGCGCGGACTTCCGCGGCGATCCGTCGTCGGCGCTGCTCGAGGTGCTCGATCCGGAACAGA
>JARXKM010000313.1:3618-5487 GCA_030272785.1 Pseudomonadota bacterium | reverse complement strand
CCGGTGAAGGCCGGATCGTTGAGCATGCTCTTGATGCCGTCGAGCAGGGTATGGGCGCGCAGGCGCATGGCCGACGCCAGCGCCTCCTGCACCGTGCTGACGATCAGCGCCACGGTGGCGTAGCAAAAGGTGAGGCCGACCGCAACTTCGAGGACTGTGCTGCCTAACATGACGTTCTCCTAACGGTGAGGATGATCTCCACGCTAGCGCATGCATCGTCCGGCCGAGCTCGGTTTGCGCAAGCGACGGTGAAACTGCCCGAAACTGCCGCAAACTGCCGCCCGGCCCCGCCGCCGCATTTTCTATATACTGTGGGCAATCGCATATTTAGAGGTTAGTCCTATGTCCCATGATGCCTTCTCCGAGCATGACTGGCGCCGCCTGCTGGCCAGTTTTGGCGAGGACCCGGACCGTCCCGGCCTGGCCGAGACGCCGGCGCGCGTGACCAAGGCGTGGAAACACTGGACCTCCGGCTACCGGCAGGATCCGGTGACCCTGCTCAAGGCGTTCGAGGACGGCGCCGAGCAGTACAACGAGCTGATCGTGGTGCGCGGCATCCCCGTCTACAGCCACTGCGAACACCACCTGGCGCCGTTCTTCGGCAAGGCCACCATCGGCTACCTGCCGAACGGCAAAATCGTTGGCCTGTCGAAACTGACGCGGCTGGTCGACTGCTTCTCGAAGCGGCTGCAGGTGCAGGAACGGATGACGATCCAGATCGCCAATGCGCTGATGGAAGTGCTCGAGCCGAAGGCGGTCGGGGTGGTCATCAAGTGCCGCCACCTGTGCATGGAAAGCCGCGGCATCCGCACGCCTGGCGAAGAAACCATCACCTCGGCGATGCTCGGCGAGCTGCAGCCGAACCTGGGCCTGCGCACCGAATTCCTGGCGCTGGCGCGCGACTAAGACCGCGCGCCGGACGGACCTGCCGAGTATCGTTGTTGCACAAAAACCGGGTCAGACCCGTTTTTTCGAGTATCGTTGTTGCACAAAAACCGGGTCAGACCCCGTTTTTTCCCCGAGTATCGTTATTGCACAAAAACCGGGTCAGACCCGGTTTTTTTCCATAAAGACGCTGAGCGGATCGTCCTTGTAGTCGCCATACCGCGCGCAGCGCACATAGCCGCTGCGGGCGTAAAAAGCCAGCGCCTCCGGCTGGTACGGCCCGGTCTCCAGGGTGAAAACGGTGCAACCGGCGTCGCCGGCCGACGATTCGAGCAAGTCCAGCACGGCGCGCGCGACACCCTGGCCGCGGCTGGGCGGATGGACGTACATGCGTTTCAATTCGCCATACCCGTCGTACAGCACGACCGCGCCGCAGCCGACCGCGTGGCCGTCGTGATCGCGCGCCACCGCGAAGCGGACATTCGATGCCATCAGCGAAGCAAGGTCGAGCGCATAGCGGCTTTCGGCCGGATAGAGCGCGTCCTGATACGCGTCCAGATCGGCAATGAGCGCGATCACTTCGGGCTGATCGGGAGATTCGATGGCGGTGCGCATGGGCGATCCTGATGGTTGTATGGTCGAGAATATACCTTAGTGGCGACGAATAATTCGGGAACCTGTTCCGAATCCTGCCCTCCAACCAGATTTGGGGGCAGATAATGTCACGGCCAGAATTCCCCAGCGATGTGTCGCGCGCCCAGTTCGAGCTGGCGCGCCCAATGCTCGAGGCGGCGCGCCGCAAGACGCGGCCGCGCAAGCACGACCTGTACGACGTCTTCAATGCGGTGCTGTATTTTCTCGACAGCGGCGTCGCCTGGCGCAGCCTGCCGCCGGTGTTCCCGCCGTGGCGCACCGTGCACGAATACTTCAGCCAGTGGACGCTGGCGCGCGGCGGTGAGCCCAGGCTGCTCGAGCGCGCGCTCG
>JARXKM010000313.1:0-3518 GCA_030272785.1 Pseudomonadota bacterium | reverse complement strand
TGCTAACCCACCGACAACGCGCCGGCCACCCAGTCGACGAACACCCGCACGCGCGGCGACAGGTGCCGGTTGTGCGAATACACCACCGACACCGGCAGCGCGCGCGGGCGCCACGCCGGCAGCACCTCGACCAGTTCGCCGGAGTCGATCAGCGGGCCGATGCCGTAGCGCGGCACCTGGATCAGGCCGAGTCCGGCGCGGCAGCTGGCTACGTACGCCTCGGTGCCCGACACCGACACCAGCGAGCGCATCGGCACCACCCGGTCGACGCCGTCGACATGGTATTCCCAGTCGAGGTCGCGGCCGCTCTGGCTCGAAAAGAAGCGCACCGCGACGTGCTGCGCCAGGTCGGCCAGCACGACCGGCGTGCCGTGGCGCGCGAGGTAGTCGGCCGAGGCGCAGTTGACTTGTTCGAGCTGGCCGATGCGCCGCGCGACCAGGCCGGAGTCGCGCAGTTCGCCGGCGCGGATCGCGCAGTCGATGCCTTCGCCGACCAGGTCGGCGTAGCGGTCGCTCGAGCCGACCCGCACCTGGATGTCCGGATACAGGGCGAAGAACTGCGGCAGCTTGGGGATCAGGTTGACGTGGGCGAGCCGCTCGGGCGCGTCGACCCGCACGATGCCGCTGGGCAGGCGGCCGGCGCCGGCAAAAAACAGCGCGTTCATGTCCTCGAGCTCGCCCAGCACGCGGCTGCAGCGTTCCAGGTAGATGGCGCCCTCGACCGTCAGGCTGACCTTGCGGGTAGTGCGCTGCAGCAGGCGCACGCCGAGCTGCTGCTCGACGCGTTGCACCGCGTTCGTCACCGTCGGGCGCGGCAGGTCGAGCCGGGCCGCGGCGCGCGCGAAGCTGTTGCACTCGGCCACCGTGCGGAAGATCTGCATCGCCTTCAGCTGGTCCATGATTATTAGTGATTATCGAATAAAGAAATAGCAAATTCGGTATTTGTTGCCGAAGTCGATAATAGCATAATCGCTCCATCGACTTTTCACCCCTGGAGACCGCATGAACACCACCCAACTCGGCAGCACCGGCCCGCGCGTCGCGCAACTCGGCCTCGGCTGCATGGGCATGTCCGACCTGTACGGCCCGGCCGACCGCGGCGAGAGCATCGCCACCATCCACGCCGCGCTGGAAGCGGGCATCACCCTGCTCGACACAGGCGACTTCTACGGCATGGGCCACAACGAGCTGCTGCTGCGCGACGCGCTGGCCGGGCGCGCGCGCGACCAGGCCATCATCAGCGTCAAGTTCGGCGCCTTGCGCGCACCGGACGGCGCCTTCGTCGGCTACGACGCGCGCCCGCAGGCGGTGAAGAACTTCGTCACCTACTCGCTGCGCCGGCTCGGCGTCGACTACATCGACATCTATCGCCCGGCGCGGCTCGACCCGGCGGTGCCGATCGAGGAAACGGTCGGCGCCATCGGCGAGCTGGTCAAGGCCGGCTACGTGCGCCACATCGGCCTCTCCGAGGTCAGCGCGGCGACCTTGCGGCGCGCCCACGCGGTGCACCCGATCAGCGACCTGCAGATCGAATACTCGATGATCTCGCGCGGCATCGAAGAACAGATATTGCCGGCGGCGCGCGCACTGGGCGTGGGCATCACCGCGTACGGCGTGCTGTCGCGCGGGCTGATCAGCGGACACTGGTCGGCGCGGCGCGAAGGCGAGGCCGACTTCCGCGGCCAGCGCAGCCCGCGCTTCCAGGGCGCCAACCTGGCGGCCAACCTGGCGCTGGTCGAACGGGTGCGCGCGATTGCCGACGCGCTCGGCGCCAGCGTGGCGCAGGTGGCGATCGCGTGGGTGCTGGCGCAAGGCGCCGACATCGTCCCGCTGATCGGCGCGCGCCGGCGCGAACGGCTGACGGAGGCGCTCGGTGCGCTCGACGTGGTGCTCACGCCGGCCGACCTGGCGCAGCTGGCCGCGGCGATGCCGGCCGAGGCGGTGGCCGGCACGCGCTACGATGCGCAGCAGATGGCGCACCTCGACAGCGAGCACGCCTGACGGCGGCGCCGCTACGGTATCAGTTGGCGGCCGGTGGCGCCGCCGGCGCCGGGGCGGGCGCGCCGGCCTCCTTGTCGAACACCATCTTCTGTTGTGCGTCGAGGTGGAAGGTGCCGAGTTTCTGGCCCAGTTCGGCGGCGGTCGGATCGGTCAGGCGCGTGCAGCCGGTCGTGTCGACCCGGATCACCTGGGCGCCGGCGCGCAGCGAGTAGACGTTTTCGCCGGCGCCGAACAGGTCGACGATCAGGTCGGCCGGCGCCAAGCTGGTGAACACGAACAGGCGCTGGCAATCGGGCATGTGCGCGGCGACCGCTTTCAGCAGCACCTGCTTGTCCCAGAAGTAGTCCTGTTCGGCGCGCAAGGTCAGCGAATGGTTGGGGCCGTCGATGTAATAACTGGCCGACTGGTTGATGCAGCCGGCCAGCAACAGCGGCGACAGTAATACGAGCAAGCTGCGCTTCATGGCGTGTCCATCGTTGCGTGATTGGTCAAAATTTCTTCCACGAAGTATAGCCGGTTCCCGGCCCGCGGTTGCCGGATGCGATGGGGCTACGGCGTGCGCCAGAACTTCTCCATCAGCGGCTTGACGCTGGTGCCGTGCACCAGGATCGACAGCACCACCACGATCGCGGTGATCTGGATCAGGTCCTGGCGCAGGTGGGCGGGCAGGCCGTGGTTGATCGCGTACATCAGGTAGTAGATCGAGCCGATGCCGCGCACGCCGAACCAGCCGATGATCAGCCGCACGCGCATCGACGTATTGCTGCCGGCCAGGCCCAGCATCACGCTGACCGGGCGCGCGACGACGAACAGGAACAGCGCCGTGCCCCAGGTGCGCCAGTTCCAGTCCTCCAGCAGCAGCATGCCGCCCAGCAGCAGCACCAGGGTCAGCTCGGACAGGCGCTCGAGGTGCTCCTTGAACACCAGCGACTCGGCGCTCACCGCCAGCGGCGCGCCGGGGTCGGGCACCTGGTCGTTGGCCGGATCGGCCTTCGGATCGTCCGGCACCAGCAGGCCGCGGCGGTTGGTGTGGGCGCCGGCCAGCAGCAGTTCGGTCTGGCGCAGCGCGACGCCGGCGAAGAACACCGCCAGGAAGCCCCACGCGTGCAGCATCACCGAGACGCCGTAGACGACGCCGATCAGGCCGAGGGCGACCAGGTCGTCGAGCACGTCGTGCCTGGGCGCCTGGTTGCGCAGGAACCAGCCGAGCCGGCCCAGCGCGTAGCCGCCGGCCCAGCCGATCGCCACTGCGCCGAGGGTGGCCCAGACCACGTCGACGAGCGCCCACTTCCAGCCGAACTGGCCAAGGTCGCCGGCGCCGAGCAGGCCGAGGCCGAGCATCACGAACGGGAACGCCGAGCCGTCGTTCATGCCGGCCTCGGACGTCAAGGTGAAGCGCAGCGTGTCGTGGTCGCCGGCGTGGCGGACCTGGACGTCGGTGGCCAGCACCGGGTCGGTCGGCGCCAGGATCGCGCCGAGCAGCACGCCGGCGCCGAGCGGCAGGCCGAGCACGTAAT
>JARXKM010000312.1 GCA_030272785.1 Pseudomonadota bacterium | reverse complement strand
CTGCCGAACATGACGCCGATCTTCATGCGGATCTGGTTGATGAAGATGACCAGCGTGTTGGTGCGGTTGATCGAGCCGGTCAGCTTGCGCAGCGCTTGCGACATCAGGCGCGCCTGCAGGCCCGGCAGCGAGTCGCCCATGTCGCCTTCGATCTCGGCGCGCGGCGTGAGCGCGGCCACCGAGTCGATGACGATCAGGTCGACGCTGCCCGAACGCACCAGCGCGTCGCAGATTTCAAGCGCCTGCTCACCCGTGTCGGGCTGCGAAATGAGCAGATCGGACAGGTTGATGCCGAGCTTTTGCGCGTAGCCGACGTCGAGCGCGTGCTCGGCATCGATGAAGGCGCAGGTGCCGCCCAGCTTTTGCATCTGCGCGATGGTCTGCAGAGTGAGGGTGGTCTTGCCGGACGACTCCGGGCCGTAGATTTCGACCACGCGCCCGCGCGGCAGGCCGCCGACGCCGAGCGCGATGTCGAGGCCGAGCGAGCCGGTCGAGACGACCTGCACTTCTTCCACCGGGGCGTTGCCGTCCATCCGCATCACCGAACCCTTGCCGAACTGCTTTTCGATCTGCGCCAGCGCGGCGGCCAGCGCCTTCGCCTTGTCGGCGGCGTTTAATGCGGTTTTCTTGTCGTCCATAATCTTCTTTCAGTCTGGGTAGTGTCCGGGGGCCGGGTTCGGTGGGTCCAGCGACAGCTCAAGCTATACTGTACAAGCATACAGTAGTCTTTGCAAGCGTCACGTGCAGGCGGCGTGAAAAATGTCAAAATCGGGCCCGCGGCATCAAAAATCCCCATGGTCCGG
This sequence comes from Pseudomonadota bacterium, assembly GCA_030272785.1. Classification (GTDB taxonomy): domain Bacteria; phylum Pseudomonadota; class Gammaproteobacteria; order Burkholderiales; family Burkholderiaceae_D; genus JAFCUW01. The sequence goes on along the minus strand of JARXKM010000312.1, from coordinate 4,685 downwards.
GTAAATGCAACACAATGGCCGCTTCGACATCACGGGTTCCGCCATGCGTATTTTACTAGCCGAAGATGATAGCGTACTGGCCGACGGCCTGACGCGCTCGCTGCGCCAGTCCGGCTACGCCATCGATTGCGTCAAGAACGGCGCCGAGGCCGATACCGCGCTGTCGACCCAGGAATTCGACCTGCTGATCCTCGACCTCGGCCTGCCCAAGATGAGCGGGCTCGAAGTGCTGCGCCGGCTGCGCGCGCGCGCCTCGCTGCTGCCGGTGCTGATCCTCACCGCTGCCGACTCGATCGAGCAGCGCGTCAATGGCCTCGACCTCGGCGCCGACGACTACATGGCCAAGCCGTTCGCGCTGTCCGAACTGGAGGCGCGGGTGCGCGCGCTGACGCGCCGCGGCGCCGGCGGCGGCCCCACCGTGATCCGCCACGGCCCGCTGGTGTACGACCAGGTCGGGCGCAGCGCCTACATCAACGAGCAGATGCTCGAGCTGTCGGCGCGCGAACTGGGTCTGCTCGAGATCCTGTTGGCGCGCACCGGCCGGCTGGTGTCGAAGGAGCAGCTGGTCGACCATTTGTGCGAGTGGGGCGAGGAAGTGTCGAACAACGCCATCGAAGTGTATGTGCACCGGCTGCGCAAGAAGATCGAGATCGGCGGCATCCGCATCGCCACCGTGCGCGGCCTGGGCTACTGCCTCGAGCGCTACACCGAGCCGCCGCGCGCCGCCGCCGACGCGGGCGCCGAATCGAAGTGAAGCTGCGCGCGCCGGCCCAGTCGACGCATAACGCCGGTGGCGGGGCCGATCCGGCCGCGCTGCTGTACCAGCCGGTCAACCCCGAGCCGGACGAGAACATCCAGCATTCGCTGTTCGGCGAGATCCTCGACTGGATGCTGGCGCCGCTGCTGCTGCTGTGGCCGATGAGCATCGCGATCACCTACCTGGTGGCCAAGGCGATCGCCAACCAGCCGTTCGACCATGCGCTCGAGGACAGCGTGACGGTGCTGGCGCAGCAGGTGCGCGAGGTCGACGGCAAGGTGGTGTCGCTGCTGCCGGGCAGCGCGCGCGACATCCTGCGCGCCGACGACATCGACCATGTGTATTTCCAGATCAGCGGGCCGCGCGGCGAATTTGTCGACGGCGACCACGACCTGCCGGTGCCGGCCGAGGACGAGCGCGAACGGGCGCGCGGCGCCAGCGTCCAGTTCCGCAATGACAGCGTGCACGGCACCCAGGTGCGGGTGGCGTATTCGTTCGTCAACCTGCGTCCCAGCGCGGCGCGCGGCGAGGAGCCGCGCAACGCGCTGGTGCAGGTGGCCGAGACGCTCGACAAGCGCGCGCAGCTGGCCAACGAAATCATCAAGGGCGTGATCCTGCCGCAGTTCATCATCCTGCCGATCGTGCTGGCGCTGGTGTGGTTCGCGCTGGCGCGCGGGCTGTCGCCGCTGGCCCAGCTGCAGGAGCGGATCCGCGCGCGCCGCCCGGACGACCTGTCGCCGATCGACACGCACCAGGTGCCGGAAGAGATTTCGCCGCTGGTCGGCTCGCTCAACGACATGCTGGCGCGCCTGTCGCAATCGATCGAGATGCAAAAGCGCTTCATCGCCGACGCCGCGCACCAGATGAAGACGCCGCTGGCGGGCATGCGCATGCAGTCCGAACTGGCGCTGCGCCAGCTCGACCCGGACGAAATCCACCGCTCGCTGATGCAGCTGGCGAAAAGCTCGGAATCGGCGACCCGGCTGGTCAACCAGCTGCTGGCGCTGGCGCGCGCGGAAAACCAGCCGCAGACCGGCGCCGCCTTCGTGCAGGTCGAGCTGGCCGCGCTGGCGCGCGCCACCGTGCAGGACTGGGTGCCGGCCTCGTTCACCCAGCGCATCGACCTCGGCTTCGAGCAGCCCGACGAGCCGGTCGCCCTCGCCGCCAACCCGCTGATGCTGCGCGAGCTGCTGTCGAACCTGATCGACAACGCGCTGCGCTACACGCCGGCCGGCGGCAGCGTCACGGTGCGCGTGCGGCGCGCCGGCGAACAGGCCATCCTCGAGGTGGAAGACACCGGCCCGGGCATCGCGATGGCCGAGCGCGAGCGCGTCTTCGAGCGCTTCTACCGCATCCTCGACAGCGGCGTGCCCGGCAGCGGCCTGGGACTGGCGATCGTGCGCGAGATCGCCCACCAGCACGGCGCCGAGATCGACGTCTTCAACAACCCGCGCAGCCTGTTCAAGAAAGCGCCCGGCTGCCTGTTCCGCCTCACCTTCCCGCCACCGGAGCGCCATGACGACGCCTGACCCGACCCGCCCGAGCGCCCTTGACGATGCCGGCGCCATCGCCCAGCGCCAGCTGGTGCTGCTGGCGGCGCGCGCGCGCCACTGGCAGCGCACGCGCCGCCTGACATTCGCGCTGCTGGCGCTGTGGCTGGCGGCCAGTTTTTTCAGCGTGTTCTTCGCGCGCGAGCTGGCCGGCCTGTCGCTGTTCGGCTGGCCGCTGTCGTTCTACCTGGCCGCGCAGGGAGCGGCGCTGATCTACCTGAGCATCCTGGCCGCCTACGCGCTGGCCATGCGCCGCTTCGACCGCCGCTACGCGCGCGAGCTGGGCGCGGGTGCCGGCGCGGGTCCCGGCGACAGCGCGGCGCCGGGGCCGGCCGCGTGAGCGCGGCGCGCGCGCGCTTTTCGCGCCTGTCCCGCTACTACCTGTACTTCACCGGCTGCTTCGGCGCCTTCCTGATCGCGCTGACGATGCTGGAAAAGGAAGGCATGCCGCGCCTGTGGATCGGCTACCTGTTCATGCTCGCCACGATCGTGCTGTACGCCGCCATCGGAGTGCTCAGCCGCACCTCCAACGTCACCGAATACTACGTCGCCGGGCGGCGCGTGCCGGCGCTGTTCAACGGCATGGCCACCGCCGCCGACTGGATCTCGGCGGCCAGCTTCATCAGCCTGGCCGGCGGGCTGTACCTGCGCGGCTTCGACGGCCTGGCCTACATCATGGGCTGGACCGGCGGCTACTGCCTGGTGGCGCTGCTGATCGCGCCCTACCTGCGCAAGTTCGCCCAGTACACCATCCCCGACTTCCTGGCGGCGCGCTACGGCGGCGGCGTCGGCGGGCGCGGCAACCCGGTGCGCCTGATCGCCGTGGCCGCCACCATCATCGTCAGCTTCACCTACGTCGTCGCACAGATCTACGCAGTCGGCCTGATCGCCTCGCGCTTCACCGGGGTCGATTTCTCGGTCGGCATTTTCCTCGGGCTGGCGTCGATCCTGGTGTGTTCCTTCCTGGGCGGGATGCGCGCCATCACCTGGACCCAGGTGGCGCAGTACATCATCATCCTGGTGGCGTTCCTGATCCCGACGATGTGGCTGTCGGTCAAGCACGCCGACAATCCGCTGCCGCAGGTGGCGTACGGCGCGGTGCTGCCGAAGCTGGCCGCGCGCGAGGCGCAGCTGGCGCGCGACCCGAAGGAGCTGCAGGTGCGCGCCATCTTCCGCCAGCGCGCCGACGACTACGCGGCGCGCATCAAGGCGCTGCCGGCGTCGTGGGAAACGGGCAAGCGCGATGCCCAGCGCCGGCTCGACGCCGACCGCCTGCGCAACGGCTCGCTGATGGAGATCCGCGCCAGCGAGCGCGCGCTGGTGGCCTATCCGAAGACGGTCGACGAGGCGGCGCGCCTGTGGGCCGACCTGCAGGCGGTCAACCTGGCGCGCGCCGCCCCGCCCGAGCCGCACGCGACGCCGTTCCCCGGCCCCGACCGCGAACAGTCCGACAGCCGCCGCAACAACTTCCTGGCGCTGGTGTTCTGCCTGATGATCGGCACCGCGGCGCTGCCGCACATCCTGATGCGCTCGTACACCACGCCGTCGGTGGCGCAGACGCGCGTGTCGGTGTTCTGGACCCTGTTCTTCATCCTGCTGGTGTACCTGACCATCCCGGCGCTGGCGGTGCTGGTCAAGTACGACATCTACACCCACCTGGTCGGCAGCGACTTCGCGCACCTGCCGAACTGGATCTCGTACTGGGCCAACGTCGACAAGCAAAATCCGCTCATCGCGATCGCCGACATCAACCACGACGGCATCGTGCAGCTGGCCGAAATCGCCATCGACGGCGACGTGCTGGTGCTGGCCACGCCGGAAATCGGCGGCCTGCCGTACGTGATTTCCGGGCTGGTGGCGGCCGGCGGGCTGGCCGCCGCGCTGTCGACCGCGGACGGCCTGCTGCTGGCCATTTCGAACGCGCTCTCGCACGACATCTACTACAAGGTGGTCGACCCGGCCGCCTCGACCCAGAAGCGGGTGACCATCTCCAAGCTGCTGCTGCTGGCGGTGGCGTTCATCGCCGCGTATGCCGCCTCGCAAAAGCCGGCCGACATCCTTTCGCTGGTCGGCGCGGCGTTTTCGCTGGCCGGCTCGATGCTGTTTCCGGCGCTGGTAATGGGGGTGTTCTGGAAGCGCGCCAACCACGCCGGGGCGATCGCCGGCATGCTGTCCGGCCTGGCCGTGTGCGTCTACTACATGCTGCACACCAATCCGATCCTGGGCGGCAGCGCAGCGGGTCAGTGGTTCCACATCGCGCCGATCTCGGCCGGCGTGTTCGGCGTGCCGGCCGGCATGGCGATGCTGGTCGCCGTCAGCCTGCTCACGCGCGCGCCGGACGCGCTGAGCGCGAGCTTCATCGACCATCTGCGGGCGCC